>NZ_BAAAIF010000057.1:0-65248 GCF_039525925.1 Streptomyces javensis
CCGCCAGAAGGGCGTCCAGGCAAGGAGTCACAACCAAGCCAACGGGCGCCCTTCGCCATGGTCGCGGCCAGCACAAACATCGGACTCATTCATCTAGCACCACGGTGAGCCCACCCGATGTGCGCTGCTGGCTTCCCACGCTGCGGACGGTGCGCCACTCACCCCACACCCGTACGCACTGACCCGCTCGGACCGTCAACGCGGCGACCTCCATCCCGTCCCGTTCCGGCACCAGATCCGGGGCTTTCAGCTCGGCCCAGACAGTCTTCCCGATCCCGCACGCGCGCCTTTCACAGCCCCAGCGATGGGCCAGAGCCTCCACGAGTAGCAGCCCTCGCCCGCCTGTCTCGTCCTCTTCCGGCTTCCGCACCTCCGGCTTGCCCTCGCCGGCGTCGCTGACTTCGAGCCGTAGCACGCCCTCATCCAGCAGCCGCGCGATCCGCACCTCCACCAGTCGGTCATTGGGCACACGCACACGCAGGGCATTGGTCACCAGCTCCGACAACACCAGCTCCCCCACCTCCGCGGCCTCCTGCCCGACACCCCAGTCGGCGAGCACGGAATGCAGCAGCGCCCGCGCCCGCGGAACGCTGCTCCGTCGACGGGGCAGGCGAAACTTGACTTCGTACGGTTCGCTCACGACAGCTCCCACCGATCCAGCGAGCCGTTCGAACTCCCCGGTGAGAGCGGGAACGTGCTCGTTCGTCAGTTACCCGTGCCTCTGAGTCGTTGCACGGAGTATTGCCACGCTCAGCGTTCAGTTGAGCGCATAACGTCATGAACGCTAAGCTGCACCCCACGGCCGGGCACCGTCAAGTCACACGTCGTGTCAATTGACACGACGTTGCTTATTGATCGTTCTTGGCCACATCGGGATCGAGAATGTCCCTCACTCGCCCGGTCTTTGAGGTCAACTCGCGGGCACAAGGAGAAGCAATGACCAACAGCAATAGCACCTTGCTGATGTCACGCGTCACGTTCGGCCGGGCTCTGCGACGTCTGCGCCACGAGGCCAATCGCTTCACCATCGCGGAAGTTGCGGCGGCGCTCGGCTGCGACGTCTCCTTGATCAGCCGGATCGAGAACGGAAAGCGGGTCTGCTCCCAGCGGCACTTCGCCCAGC
Organism: Streptomyces javensis; assembly: GCF_039525925.1. Taxonomy (NCBI): domain Bacteria; kingdom Bacillati; phylum Actinomycetota; class Actinomycetes; order Kitasatosporales; family Streptomycetaceae; genus Streptomyces; species Streptomyces javensis. The sequence continues at coordinate 1,124 of NZ_BAAAIF010000057.1, forward strand.
TCATGGACCTCTACGGGGTCTCCGCTGACCAGCGTGACGAACTTGCCGAGCTGCACGCATCCGCCCGGGAGCGACGCCAGCCGTGGTGGGCGCCGTACAGCGAAGTGATCAGCGCGCAGTACGAACGCTTCCTCGGGTTCGAGGCCGCAGCCTCGACTGTCCACGAGTATCAAGTCGGCATCGTGCCAGGGCTCTTGCAGACAGAGGCTTACGCGACGGCGGTGACCGGCGTGGGCTTCGCCTCACTGGGCCCAGACCAGATCGAGGCGCTTGTCGAGGTACGCAGCCTGCGTCAGCGGCATTGTCTCCACGAAACGACAGCTCCACTGGAGTGCCACTACGTCATCGCGCAGGCGGCCCTGGACTTCCAGGTCGGCGGTGCACGGACGCACCAGGAACAGTTGGGACATCTGGTGGAGATCTCAGCGCATCCCAGCGTCGACCTACGTGTCATCCCCTACGAGAAGGGCGAACAGGCCGCTCAGATCTCAGCCTTTAGGATTCTCCAGTTCTCAGACGACGACGTGCCCGACGTGGCCTTCGGTGAGTCGGTCGCTGGTAGCTTGACGATGGACGACCCACGGGACCTGCGACGCCTGCACCGACTGTTCCGCAGTCTCACCGATGCGGCCCTCTGTCCAGAGGAGAGCCGCGACGTCATCGCTCGTACGAGAAACAGGGGAAGCTAACTGATGGAGAAGATAGACCTCTACTCGATCGACCCTGCATCCCTCGCCTGGCAGAAGAGCAGCTTCACCGCGAACAATGGTGAGTGCTTCGAGCTGGCTCCCCTCCCCGGTGGAGGGGTGGCTGTTCGTGATTCGAAGAACCCATCCGGCCCGCATCTCTGCTTCACTTCCGGTGAGTGGCGAGCCTTCAAGGCAGGCATGACCGCAGGAGACTTTGACAATCTATAATTCGATCTTTCGGAACAGCTCACCGGTTCAACTTGCGGATCTTTCGGCTGATCGGCCGGAAGGCGGAGGCGGGGAAGCCGCCAAGAAGATGAGCGCCGCCGAATCCGCGGCCCCGCCCCTGTCCACGTCGGCCTCCGCCTCGATCGGTGCTTCAGCTAGTTTCGGTTAGTCCACGTTCGATGGTCTCGCGCACCGCTACCGCGCGAGGGTCATCGAAAGCGGCGAGGAACCTCAGCGCCTCTGTCCAGTGCCGACGGGCCTCGTCCGGGCTTTCGCCGAGTAAGGCCGAGGCCGTGCCATCGAGGGCCAGGGCCTGGTGCCACTCATCCCCGAGATCGCGGTGCGTCGAGGCAGCCTGGCGGTGGAAGTCGACCGCCTCGGCATGACGTCCGAGTTGGCGGTACACCTCACCAACCCCCTGCCAGGCCAGCGCCTCTCGGCTGCGGTCGGCGAGGCGTCGGTGGAGTGTGGCGGATCGCTGGTAGGAGGTCAGGGCCTCGGCGTACTCGCCCTTCGCCTGCTGGGCATCGCCCAGGGTCAGCAGCCAGAACCCCTCCAGGCGGAGGTTGCGGAGACCGAGGGCGATGTCGAGGGCGGCCTGGGCCGAGACCAGGGATGCTTCGACATCGCCCCGCTCGCGTTGGACATCGCTCAGCACGCGCAGGATGTTGCCCTCGCCGCGCTGATCACCGAGGGTTCGGTGCGCTGCCAGGGCTTGGTCAATGACGGTTGCCGCCTCCGGGAGCCGTCCGGCGCGGTAGTGGGTGGTCGCAAGGTTGGACAGCGCAGTGGCGGCCCAGTGGGCGGCGTCCTGCTCCTGGAAGGCGGAGATGGCCTGCTCGAAGTAGCGGGCAGCGGGGTCGAGTCGTCTGGCGCGGAGATGGTTCAGCCCGATCAGGTTGAGTGAGCGGGCTTCGCCAAGGCGGTCTCCCAGATCGCGCCGGATGGCCAGCGCGTTCTCGTGGGATTCGAGGCTCTCGGCCAGGCAGTTGAGGCGGGTGTAGGCCATGCCGAGGTAGGTATGGAGTGCGCCTTGCGCGGCGCGTTCGTCCAACCGTTCGGCTGCCTCCAGGCCGATGCGGCCCACGGCCGGCCAGCTTGTGCCCGAGGCGGAGGGAAACTGGGCGTTCCACAAGACTGTGGCCAGCTGCCACGCCAGTCGGTCATGCCCGGCGTCGGCCGCCGTACGGACGGACTGGAGGAGGTTGGCGTGCTCCCGCTCGGCCCAGTCCACGGCGGCGTCATACTCGGAGAACGTCAGCGGGCTGACGTCATCCGGGGCAGGCGTGAGGGGCACACGGTCCTCGGCGGGGTTGATCCAGCCCTGCGCGGCGTCGGCGGTGTGCAGGTACCACTCCAGCACGCGTCGCAGCGCTGCCTCCCGCTCGACCGGCGGCTCCTCGTGCTGGGCCTGGTCGATGGCGTACGCGCGCAGAAGGTCATGGAACTGGTAGCGGTCCGGAGCGGTCTGTTCCAGGAGGTGTGCGCCGACCAGAGAGTCCAGTAGTTGCCGGGACCGACTGATGCTGGTCGACCCTGCCAGGGCCGCCGCGGCCCGCAGCCCGAACTCGGGTCCGGGATGCAGGCCCAGCAGGCGGAACAGGCGGGCGGCCTGCTCGGACAGGGCTCGATAGGACCACGCGAAGACGGTGCGGACGGCTTCGGCTTCCTCGTCATCGCCAGTGCTCAAGGCGTCCCATAGGGCCGATTCGTCACGCAGGTCGGCGATCAGGTCGTCCAGCCGTAGGTGAGGGTGACTGGCGGCGCGTTCCGCGGCTATCCGCAGAGCGAGCGGAAGTCGTGCGCACAGCCGGGCCAACTCGGCGAGCTGCCGTTCGTCATCGACCGGCCGGTATCCCGCAGTGACGACGCGCAGCAAGGCAACCGCCTCCGGCTCCGGCAGCACACCGAGCGTGAGTCGGCGAGCTCCGTCACGGACGGCGAGACCGGACAAGCGGCTACGGCTGGTGACCAGCACCAGGCCGTGCGCGCTCCCGGGCAACAACGGCCTGACCTGGCCGACAGTGGCCGCGTTGTCCAGGACAACCAGCACCCGGCGGTCGGCCAGCAACGAGCGGTATAGCGCGGCGGCCGCGTCGAGATCCTGCGGTACGGCTTCGGCCGGGACACCGAGCGAGGTCAGCAAGCGGTGCAGGGCCTCGCGTGCCGCGACCGGCTCCCCGGGGTCGTAGCCGCGCAGATTGGCGTACAGCTGACCATCCGGGAAACACTCCCGGACCTGGTGTGCCCAGCGCAGTGCCAGCGATGTCTTTCCGGCGCCGGCGGTGCCGGCGATCACGTATACCGAGACGACAAGCGGACCGCCGTCCTCGGTGGTAAGGACGGCATTCAACTGGCCGAGCTCATCGGTTCGGTTGACGAATCCGCCCACGTCAGCCGGTAACTGGCGTGGTACGGGGCTGGAGGAGTTCCCCGGGTCCGGTGTGCCCTGCGCGTGGAAGTGGATGCCTCCGTGCACACTTCTCGCCTGGACGACGTCACGTGAGGATCCCGACAGCTCGGAGTGGGTGCTACCGAAGTGCTCGTCCTGTCCGCCTGGCGATGTGATCGGCCTACTCCCTTCCCGCGTCGCTCAGCGTCGGCGGATCAAGGTGCGCTACCTCGCGGTCGAAGTAGGAGATCACTTCTTCACCCACCGCGTAGAGCGCCTTGATGTAGTTCTCCCAGCGCTCGACGAGGTCACGGTCGGTGTAGCGGATCGCGCCGTCCGCAACTCCTGCTTCGGTGTACAGGACTTGGAAGAGGGTGCGGCCGCCCAGCACAACCACTTCCGGAAGCGGGCCGGTGTCCTCCGAGGCGGCCACCTGCGCGGCGGAGACGATCCTGATCCGCTGCCCGTACTCCGCACGCTGCCGCTGGGAGTGGAGTTCCCACTGCACGTACGGCGTCAGTGGCCTCTCGACCACCCGCACACGGTGAAAGGCATACCCTCTGCGCTCGTCTTCCTGAGCGGTCTCAGCCAAGGTGTCGCGCCGGTCGGCGAGGAGCCGAAGCGCCTCCTCCCAGTCACCCCGACGCAGGGCGTCCCGGCTCGGACTGCCCTGCTCCTCGAAGTGCTGTCGGCGCTCCAGCTTCCAGGAACTCCCGTCACGGACCGCGTCCTCCCGTTGCCGGAAGTCCTGCTTGTAGGCGGTGCGGGTGAGCCGATCGCCCTGCTCGGGAACGAGATCGGGGGCGAGGAGATCAAGCATCGGGGATGTCCTTCTTCGCCGCGCTGAGCATGTTCCCCGGGATGACGACCAGCCGCTCATCAGGAGCGAGGTGCACGCCCTGCGGCAGGCGGGAGCCGTAGACGGCTGTCAGATCCCTGCCGATCACAGCCACATCACCGTTGTCGAGCTGCCAGATGTCCGGACACTCGTCATTGCCGTCGGAGTTCCCGAGCTCTTCGGCCGACTTCCCCAGCCGACGCTCGAATAACGCGGACGGGTCAGCCTCCCAGGCACGGGCCATGTCTGCCTCCGGTCAGGTGGTCGAGCACGCTGTGGCTACCCACTGTATCCAGGGACACACCCATAGGTGAGAGGGTTGGCCCCACGGCCGAGCCGCCGGTGGTGGCACGGAAGCCGTCAGGGGCGGCTCCCGGTGCGGTCGGAGCGCCGGTCGGCTACGTGCGCGCTCGGGGCACCGGCACCGGGAAGGCCGTCTGGATCACCAGCTCACCGTCCATCAATGGCTCGGTTCGTCCCCATTTGCAGTGTCCCCCGCCGGGGGCACTCCTTATGAGGTGCCTGAAGACCCTGTGACCAGCGGAAACGCTGAGTACGGGGTCTTCGTGTTTGTGCAGGCGTATGCCGCCTGGGGCGGCCGTATGTCGGGGTCTGTGGACGAGGCGTGGACGGGATCTTGAGACATCGCCGCAGGTGAGCTCTCACAAATGGCGAGGCCCGCACTAACGCCAGGCGCCCCGCCCCGGTATGCGTCGTCGCGCCGCCGGGCCAACAACGGGCGCCTATGAGCGCATCCGGCACCTCTCACAGGCCCACGGTGCTCCCCAGACAGGCGACCTCGCGCCGCAAGACAAGTTACGGCGTCCCGACTGCCGCGGTCGACGGCGCGCCGAGCTTGGCCTCTGCCTCGTCGAGCCGCCGCATGAGCATGTTGGCGAGGGCCAGCATCTCCTGCGCTTCTTCCGGATCGTCGGCGAAGTGCGGGCCGTGGGATCTCGGGTTTCGAAGTGCTTCCATCGCCCCCTTGAACAGGTCTCGAAAGCCTTCGCGCTCGCTCCGTAGCGAAGGGCCAGTGGCTCGCGTCACGACAAGCTTCGGCGTGTCCGATCCGAGCGCCGCGCCCATGAGTTTCGACCCGACTTCCGGGAGTCCGCTCAGCGTCTGGACGCGGTGCTCCACGGCTTGGAAGGCGCTCCGCACTGCATCGGTGTACTGCCCCTTCTCGAAGCGTCCAGCTGCTACTGCCGCCACTGCGGGGTGAAGTGGAATGGAAAGGGCGAGTGTTGGCGCGGGCTCTGGCGCGAGGACGGGTTTACGTACAAGTGGCGATGGCACGAACTTGGGTTCTACCGGCTGAGAGTCGCGCACGCTGGTCCTCGCGTTCCAATACTCCACGAGTCTAGCCACCATCGCGAAGGGGCGTACTCTGCGGTCGAATGAGACGCGCCAGTACAGCTCCTCGGGTCGCCAGCCGAGACCCGCCGTCCAGGGCTCATGGGTGATCAGGAGTGCGGCGCGGTAGAAGGCCTCGGCCGGCGGGATCACTCCAGGATCGAACGCTGGGTGTGTCGTGACTACTTCCGGGTCAATGTACGGCTGACTAGGCGCCGAGGGATCGTCGGGCCGGGGCTCCCAGTCTCGTTCGATCACGCCGGCTAGACGCACTATGTAAATGAATGCCTTGATCTCTGTCGCAGAGTCGTCGCAGTGCACTGCGCCAGCGAGAGAGAGTTGGATCGCTTGGTCCGGCTGCGGCGGTCGACGTTGCAGGTCGAAGTCGATCCCCAAGAGCAGACCCTGCGGTAGTTGCTCAATCGCATCTTCAAATTGGACACCCATGCGGTAGAGGGCCCTATCAGCCTGCTCGAAGATGGGCCACCGACGCTTCTGGGCAAGGTGCTGCCAGACGAGGTTCAAGAGCTTGGATCCCTCGTCGCCCGAGGGGCGAGGCATGCCCTTCGGCGCGACAGCCCGATTGCGCATGTTCACGAACAACCCGCAACTGTCTGTAACCGTATAGGCCAGGAAGGTTATCGGACGGTCCGGCCATCCAGCGACTGTGTTCGGACCGCCCCCTGGGACTCTGAGCTAGTGTGATGCGCCAGAAATCCTGAGGGTTAGTTACTACCTTGTTGGCATGTCGCATTCGGGGCCTTCTGCTGTGGCGATCACGTTGTCCGAGGCCGAGCGTGCCGAGTTGGTGCGCCGGACGAAAGTGCCGCACCGGCGCTCAGCTGAGAAGGCCCGCATCATCCTGGCGTGTGCTGACGGCATGTCGAACGCGGGTGTCGACGATCGTGATGGGAATCATGCTCGGCGGGACCGGCTCCACCACCATTGCCAACGTCGCCGAGCGTACGGGACAACACTGGGGGCGTCAGGTTGTCGCCAAGGTGCCTGTCGAGACGTTACGCCAGATCAACAGGATCTTGGGGACGAACTTCGTCACGAAGTACGGGACCAAGCAGGGAGTCATAGTTCTCGGTCGAGTGGCACCGTTCGGTATCGGCGCTGTGATCGGTGGTGGCGCCAACGCTGCGATGGCCACTCTGGCTGTGAGGGCCGGTCGTCGCGCGTTCGGCCCACCTCCGACATCGTGGCCATGCTGACGTTCGGAAGCGATCGATCGCTCAGGTGGGACGGCCACGAGGAGTGTTGGACGGTTACCAGCGCTCACTCCCCCGCATAAGCCGGCAGCCGCTCCACAGGTATCCGAGCGTCCCGATCGGCCGTGAGTACGATTCATGCGAAAGGTGCAACTCGCCTCGCCGGAGCGGCCAGGACGTAGCGAAATGGGTGGAGGACCCTCGGCGAGTACTGCGGTCGGCGCGCGCGGGGGGGGCCGTGGCGCTGGATGGCCGTTGCGGTTGCCGACCGATCGCCTCGGGAACGCCTACGTTCGACACCATGGCCGACTGCGGCGGGGCAGCCGGGGCGGCCAGAATGGCCAGGACCGGGTGGTCCCTGTGAGCACCCGGCACGACACCCGGTGCTGCGGGGCTCACGCCCAGTCCTTGAGGTCCTCGACGAAGTCCGTGTAGGAGTCGTTTCTGCCTTCCGGAGCGGAGATCAGGCCGTTCTCCAACGCCTTACGCGCGACCAGAGGGCCGTCGCTCTCGCGAAAGAGCGGCGAGCCGAGCCGTCCTTTGAGTGCTTCCTTGGGGTCTTTGATCCGCCCCGTATCCTTGCCGCGCAAACGAGAGGGAACCTTCCACCTCGGACGCACATGAGGGAAAGCGTCCGGGAAGAGGAGAAGCCATCCCTCGGATTCCCACGCGGCAAGCGCGAGTGCGGTGTGGTGCAACCCGTCGCACTGGCGGCCGAATTCTTCCGTGACCGCAGTGCGAACTTTTCTGTAGTCCCGATCGGTGAAACCATCCACGTCTTCGTGGACCACAAACCCGATAAGCTGCGCCTTCTGCTGAAGCGCCTTGGCTCGCGCCTTTCCGGTAAGTGCCTTTACTGCCGCGGTCAGATCGGGTCCGGACTTTTTGCGCAGTCGTACGGGGTCGTTGATGCGAACCAGCTTGGCGGCCGCCCCTAAGTCGGGACGGTGCGCACGTATCAAAGCAGCCATGATCTCGCAGTCGTTCTGATCCTCACCGGCGAGGACAATCACTTGGTTCGGCGAACCGCTGCGCCGACCGCCTCCCCGACCTCTGCTGGTCACAATGCGCCCCCGGTGAGGTCGCCGCCGAGCACGCCCGCGAACCACAGTTCGCCGAGCGGCTGGTCGCCGGACTCCTCCACGATGGCCTCGACTTCGCTCACCGATAGCGCCGGAATGATCGACGCGCCGTCGTCGTCCCGATCGCAGACGACGAACTCGCCGGGACGAAGCCGGTTCACGAGGGCGGGCGAGTGGGTGGCGACGATGAATTGGGTGCGCTCGGACGCTTCCCGTAGCCGCTGCACAACGAGTTCCAGCGCCTGCGGGTGCAACCCGTGATCGATCTCCTCGATACACGTGAAGGCCGGCGGATGAGGATCGTAGAGAAGGGCGAGCAGCCCGAGCAGCCGGACCGTACCGTAGGAGGCATCGGCCAGCGGGGTCAGGCGACGCAGACTGCGTTCGCGCAGGACGACGGTCAGTTGGTCGATCGAACCGCCGGCCTCTTCGAATTCAATGTTCTCCAGTTGCGGGAGAACCAGCCGGGCGTCCTCGACCAGATTCTCCCAGATTTCGTCCCGGCCACTGAGACTGATCAGGAACGCGGCAAGGTTTTCAGCGTGTGGCGCCAGCGTCGTCATGTCCGCGGCACGCAGCCGAGTGGGCATCCGAGCGGCAGCCACGTCGACATCGAAAACCCGGAAGGAGGAGAGGCGGTCTGCGACCCGGGTCACCTCGTCGCCACCGTCCGCGGGGCCGAGCCTGGGAAGGGTGGACAAGCCACTGCTCAGTCTGCGAATGCCGAAACTGCTTCCGCGGCCCTCCTCCCTACCGGCACGTTTGTCGACCACCCGCGCTTCCTCGCCGGAGATGGTGATGCGCCGCCCCCGCCCCTGTGTTCGCTTGAATACGAAGCTCTCTTCGCGTGACAGGGCGTAGGAGGCTCGGTTGGTGTCCCGGTTCGACGGCAGGGATCGGCGTCGGATCGTGAGGCTGTACTCGTCGGGCGCATTGAGTGTGGAGTTACTCGTCCAGGTTGCCTTCAGCTGCACGCGCATGAAGGTGGGTGGCTTGACGCCACCCCAGAAGGCAGCCTCGTCGAACCCGCCCCGTGCGTCGAGCGCGGGCTGGAGGTCCGTTCGAATGATGTCAGCAAGGAAGTCGAAAACCTTCAGCACGTTCGACTTGCCCACGCCGTTCGGCCCCACCAGCACGGTCAGCGGACCGAGCGGGATGGTCACGTCGCGCAGGCTTCGGAAGTTCTCGACGTGGAGTTCGAGGAGGCGGCTGGGCATGGGATGAACCTATCCGGTAGGCGAACGCGGCAAAGGCAGTTCCCGCAACAGATCGGATCTCGCCGCATATCGGCATCGGCCGACGTCAAGGAAGGGATACGCACGGTGGCGCCATCGCGTGAAGCGACCCGTGTCATGAGTACACAGGGGAGATTAGACCGATCAGCTGACATCACGCTGCGGCAATGCGGACCACGAACCAGCGTCAGCCCATGCCGGGGATGACGACCACCAACCCGTCACACAGATGTCCGGGAACCGCCGACTGGCCGTGCTGCTGATCACCTCGCCGCGCTGTACGGGAGCCGGGTCACCGTTATCAGAATCTGACCGCGGACGTGGGCGAACCGCGCCCTCGCCTCCTGCACGTGGCGACGGTCGTGCAGCGTCCGCCGGGTCTGTCAGTGGTGCGCCGTACGGTTTTCTTCGTGGCCGGCGATGTTCCTGGGGGCGGCGCCGGCTGCCGAAGAGGTACGTCGTGTCATCGTGCTCTCGGTGGGAGGTCAGTATGGTCTGCGAGCAATCGGTGGCTCTGCGCGCGCGGGGTGTGACGCGTAAGCGGCAGGCCATCCTGTCAATCCCCGCGGCGGGGATTTCTGCCCTCGTGTACGTGTCGGGAAGAATGCCGGGACGATGACGTCACCAGCTTCCGGTCCGCGCGGCAGCGAGCATGCGCCGTTCATCCATCTGACCGTGCCGAACGCGGCCTTGTACCGTCAGGTGATGCGTGCGTTCCTCGCGGCGAAGGAGCGGTTCGCGGTGCATCTGCGGCCCGAGGACGTGCACGCCGCGCTGGAGCCGGAGTACCGGCCGACGGATCTGGACGCGGTGGTGAAGGCGCTGGACAGCCTGGTGGAGTGGGGCAATCTGCGGGCGGATCCGGACACCTCGCGGGTCACCGCGGTCGAGGACTTCTACCGCAAGCGGTTCATCTATCAGCTCACCCAGGCCGGGGAGGCCGCCGAACAGGCGTTGTCGGTGTACGACGAGGCGCTGGGGCGGCGCGGTGCGCTACAGGCGGTGGCGCTGCACGACATCGTCACGCAGCTGCGTGCCCTTCTGGTGATCGCGGCCGAGCGGGAGGAGGGCGGGCCGGAGGAGGGCGGGCCGGACGCGGCGAAGGCGCATCTGGCGCTGTCGGCGCTGACGGGCCGGTTCGAGGCGCTGGCGGAGAACGCGCGGGCGTTCATGGGGTCGCTCCAGCGCACCATGGATTCGCACGGTGTGGAGGTCGAGGTGTTCCTCGCCTACAAGGACCGGCTGATCCAGTACCTGGAGCGGTTCATCCAGGACCTGATCACGCTGGGCGCGCGGATCGCGGTGCTCATCGGCGAGCTGGAGCAGGACGGACGGGCCGGTGTGCTGCTGCGGCTGGCGGCGGCCCGTGAGGCGGCCGACGCCGCGCCCGAGGACGCCGAAAGCGCCGAGGAGCAGGCGTATGAGCGGTGGGCGGCGAAGTGGTCGGGGCTCACCGCCTGGTTCGTCTCCGCGGACGGCCGTGAGTCGCAGGCCCGGCTGCTGCGCGGGCGGGCCCTCGGGGCGATCCCGCAACTCCTCGCGGTTGTCAGGCAGTTGAACGAGCGGCGGGCCGGACGTTCGGACCGGTCCGCGGACTTCCGCACCCTCGCCCGCTGGTTCGCCGAGGCTCCGGACGACGAGGCGCGGCACCGGCTGTGGCGCGCCGCCTTCGGTCTGTACTCCGCGCGTCATCTGACCGTGGACGCCGATACCCTGGCCGAGCGCACGGCCCGCCCGGTGCCCGCGTCCACCTCGTGGGCCGAGGCCGAGCCGCTGCGGATCAGCCCGCAACTGCGCCGTACCGGCAGCTACGAACGCCGCGGGCGGGCCCGCCGGGTGCAGGACCGCTCCGAGGAGCGACACCGGCTCGCGGAGATCGCCGCCAGGCAGGCGGAGGAGATTGCCACCGCCCGTGCCCGGCTCGCGACGGACGGCACCATACGGTTGTCCGCGGTGGGAGAACTGGACCCGGTGGCCTTCGGGCTGTTCTTGCAGCTGCTCGGCGATGCCCTGGCCACCTGGCGGCCCGGTATGACGAGCACGGTGGCGACCAGCAACGACGGCTCGATGGAGATCCGGCTGACGGCCCTCGCCGACGGGACGACGGCCGACATCCGCACGCCGGGCGGGACCTTCCGCGGCCCCGACCACCTGATCGAGATCACCGACCTCACCCGGCCCGGCCGCGCAGGACGGCCACCCACCGGCCGAGACGATTGAGGGGGAGCCATGACCACGCCCCTGGGCGAGGTGCTGGACGGCCGGCGGACGGCCGAGGTGCACAAGGCGGCCCGGACGCTGTTGAAGGAGCCGCTGTTGCTGGCGCAGGGCCCGCACGCGGACGAGTTCCGGCTGGTGCGGCAGCACGCCTCGGAGCTGCGCGACTGGTTCGACCGCAACACCGGCTGGTCGCTGCGGGTGGACGCGGAGGCCGCCCGGCTGGCCCGGACGCCCGGCACCTTGGCCGATCCCACCCATCCGGCGCGCGAGGCGTCCCGTGGCCGCGCCCCGTTCACGCGCCGCCGGTATGTGCTGCTGTGTCTGGCGCTGGCTGCGCTGGAGCGGGGTGAGGCGCAGATCGCCCTGGGCCGCCTGGCCGAGCAGGTGGTGCTGGACGCCACCGATCCCCACCTGGCCGCCGCCGGGGTGGAGTTCACCATGGAGCGCCGCGACGAACGCCTGGATCTGGCGGCGGTCGTGCGGCTGCTGCTGCGCCATGGGGTGCTGCGGCGGGTTGCCGGCGAGGAGGAGGCGTACGTCAGTGGTAGCGGCGACGTGCTCTACGACGTACAGCGGCGCGTCCTGGCCGGGCTGCTGGCCGCCCGCCGGGGCCCGTCGACGATCACCGCCGAGGACTTCGAGGACCGGCTGGCCGAGCTGACCGCCGAGAGCGCGCTGGACAGCGACGAGCTCCGATTCCGCGCGATCCGCCAGCGGCTGACCCGGAGGCTGCTGGACGACCCGGTGCTGTACTACGAGGAGCTGACCGACGAGGAACTCGCCTACCTGACCCGCCAGCGCGCCTTCCTCACCGCCCGCATCACCGAACTGACCGGCCTGGTTCCCGAAGTGCGGGCCGAGGGCATCGCCATGGTCGACCCGCACGACGATCTGACCGACGTACGGATGCCGGAGCAGGGCACGCACGGGCACGTCACCCTGCTGCTCGCCGAACACCTGGCGGCCATGGACGGCGAGGTGAGCCGCGCCGACCTCGAACGCAAGGTTCGGGAGCTGGCAGCCGAACACGGTGCGTTCTGGTCGAAGAGCGCCAAGCAGCCCGGCGCGGAGGCGGAGCTGGTCGGCCAGGCGCTGGAGAGGCTCACCGCGCTCGGCCTGGTCGCCACCACCCCGAAGGGCATCGTCCCGCTGCCCGCGCTCGCGCGGTACGCGGTCGGCGAGGCCGTCGTGACGGAACCGGGACCGGCATCCTCCCGCACACCCCGTGCTCCTCGCACGCCCCGCACACCCAAGCGAAAGGCACCGCAGTCGTGACCGCCCTGCCCGACCCGACACCCGGCCGGTGGCAGCCGCTGCGCATCGGCCTGATCGACCTCTTCCACTACGACACGGAGGAGTTCTGGTTCCGCGACGGCCGCCTGCTGCTGCGCGGCAACAACGGCACCGGCAAGTCCAAGGTGCTCGCCCTGACCCTGCCCTTCCTCCTGGACGGCGACCTGTCCGCCCGCCGGGTGGAACCCGACGCCGACCCGGGCAAGCGCATGGAGTGGAACCTGCTGCTCGGCGGCCGGCACCCGCACCCGGAGCGGCTCGGCTACACCTGGATCGAATTCGGCCGCCGGGACCAGGACTCGGGCCGGGCCCACTTCCGCACGCTGCTGTGCGGGCTGAAGGCTGTAACGGGCCGCGGTATCGCCCGCCACTGGTACGCGGTCACCGACCAGCGCGTCGGCGAGGAGCTGACCCTGCTCGACGCCACCGGCACCGCGCTGTCGCGGGACCGCCTGGCCGAGGCCGTCACCGGCCGCGGCATGGTTCACGACCAGGCGAAGGCGTACCGCAGGGCGGTCGACGAGGCGCTGTTCGGGCTCGGCGAGCGGCGCTACGCCGCCCTGGTCGACCTGCTCATCCAGCTGCGCCAGCCCCAGCTGTCCAAGCGCCCCAACGAGACGGCGCTGTCCCGTGCGCTGACCGAGGCGCTGCCGCCCATGGACCAGGCGGTGATCGCCGATGTGGCCGAGGCATTCCGCTCCCTGGACGAGGAGAAGGAGGAACTGCGAGCGGCCGCTGAGGCGGAACGGGCCGCCTCCGCCTTCCTCGACCACTATCGCCGCTACGCCCGCGTGGCCACTCGCCGGCGGGCCCGGCTGCCGCGCAGCGAACACGCCCGCTACGAACAGCTGCACCGTGACCTGTCCCAGGCGCGGACCGAGCGGGAGGAGGCCGAGCGGCAACGGGCGGCGGCCGCGGAGCGTATCGCCCAGCTGGAGGAGACGGCCGTGCGGCTGACGGCCCAGGACGCCGCGCTGCGCGCGGGTCCGGAGATGCGCAGCGCCCGGGAGCTGGAGCAGGCGGCGGCCGATGCGCGGCGCACCGCCGGCGAGCGGACCCGAGCGGAGACGGACCGGGACCAGGCCGCCCAGGCGAACTCTCGCGCCCTCGGCCGCCTGACGAGCGCCGAAGGACGGCTGACAGCGGCGGAGCAGCGAGTCGAGAGCACGCTGTGCCAAGCACGGGAGACGGCCCGAGCGGCCCGGCTCGACGACGTGCTGGGGCCCCACGACGCGGTCCCGGAGGCGGAACTGCACCACGCGGCCGAGGAGTCGGTGGCACGCCGGAGGCGCACCCTCGACCACGTGGAGGAGCTGGCCGCGGGGGCCGAACAGGCCGCCGACGAACGGCGGGCCGCCGCCCGCCGCCTGGACGAGGCCCAGACCGAGGCCGCCCACACCGCCGAACGCCAGGCCCAGGCGGAGGCGTCCGCCACACAGGCGGGCCAGGACCTGGTGGGTGCCGTACGCGAACACCTCGACCGATGCACGGAACTGGACCTTCCCGACCCGACGGGGCTCCTGGACGCTCTGCACGACTGGGGCACGCATCTGCACGGCCCCAGCCCCGCCCGGGAGCAGACCGCGGCGGCCCACCGCGGGCAGGCCGCGGACCTGGCCGACCGGGCCGCCGCACTCGGCCAGCGGCTGGCCGAACTGGCCGAGCGGCGCACCGCGACCGAAAGGGAGCTGGCGGAGCTGGAGGCCGGCGGCCAGCACGGACCGGAGGCACCCCGCACCCGTACCCCGGGGCTTCGCGACCGGACTCCCGGAGCGCCTCTGTGGAGGCTGGTCGACTTCCACGACCACGTCACTCCGGACGAACGGGCGGGGCTGGAGGCCGCGCTGGAGGCATCCGGGCTCCTGGACGCGTGGGTGTGCCCGGACGGCACCATGCTGGAGGCGAGCGGGCACGACGTGCTGCTGTCCCCGCTGCCTTCACATGCGCCGCCGGTCGGCGCCGTGCTCGCCGACGCGCTGCGGCCCGCCGTCGACCACGGCGACCCCCGGGCCACGCAGGTCGATGAACCGGCCGTGTCCGCTCTGCTGACGGCCATCGGCCTCGGGGGTACCGGCGCACCCGGCACGTGGGTGGCGGCGGACGGTCATTTCCGCATCGGCGCGCTGACCGGCAGCTGGTCGAAGGAAGCGGCAGTGTACGTGGGTGAAGGCGCTCGCGAGGAAGCACGCCGCGCCCGGATCGCCACCCTGCGCGGCGAACTGGACGCCCTGGCCGACAACACGGCACGCCGCGAAGCCGAACGCGCCACGGTGGCCGCGCGCCGACGCACCCTGGACGCCGAACTGGCCGCCGTCCCCGACGACGCCCCCCTGCGCCACGCCCACGCGGTGGCCGCCGCGGCGGCGGACGCCGCCCACCGGGCCCGCACCCGCCAGGAGGAACACGCGGCCGAACTCACCGCGACGGCCCGCCGCGAGGCCGAAGCGGCCACCACGTTGACCGAGACGGCCGCCGCCGTGAACCTCCCCACCGACCGACCGGCCCTGACCGCCGTCCGCCAGGCCCTGGCCGACCACACGGCCGTCCTCGCCGCACTGTGGCCGGCCCTGCGCGACCGGGCCGAGGCGCGCCGCGCTGTCGCCGACGAGCGGGCGGAAGCCGGCCGGACCGGGGAGCGGGTGGCCGAGCTGGACCAGCGACTGGCCGAGGCGATCCGGTTCGCCGCCGCCGCGGACGAGCACCACACCACTCTCCGCTCGACCGTCGGCGCGGCCGTCGCCGAGTTGGAGCGCCGTCTGGCCGAAACCGCGGCTGCCCTCGGCGCCTGCGAGCGGGACCAGAAGCAGGCCCGTCACGAGTACTCCGCCGCGGACCGCCGCGCCGGCCGCGCCGAGGGCCGTATCGAGCAGCTGGACAAGGACGTCCATGAGGCGGCGGCCACGCGTGCCGAGGCCATCGCCGCGCTCCAGCGGTTCGCGGCCACCGGCCTGCTGACCGTCGCCCTGCCCGAGGCTCCCGTACCGCCTCTGGACGGCGGATCCTGGGCCGCCACCCCGGCGATCGCGCTCGCCCGGGCGATCGAGGCGGCGCTGTCCGGTACGGACGACTCCGAGGGCGCCTGGGAACGCGTACAGAAGCGGCTCAGCGAGGAGTACAAGAAGCTCCAGGACGTCCTCTCCCGGGGCGGCCACAGCGCCACGGCGCGCATGACCGAGGACGGGATGATCGTCGACCTCGTCTACCAGGGCCACGGGCGGGCCGTGCCCGAACTGGCCGGGGCCCTGGCCACCGAGGTCCAGGAGCTGACCCGCATACTGTCGGCGCACGAACGCGAAATCCTGGAAACCCACCTGCTGACCGAGGTCGCCGGCACCCTCCAGGAACTGATCGACACCGCCGAGCGCCAGGTACGCGCCATGAACACCGAACTCGAACGGCGGCCCACCTCCACCGGCATGAAGCTGCGCCTGATGTGGCGGCCCTCCCGCAAGGCACCGGCCGGACTGGCACAGGCGCGGGCGCGGCTGCGCCAGTCCGCCGACGCCTGGGCGGCCGAGGACCGGGCGGCGGTCGGCGAGTTCCTGCAAGCCCAGATCGCCCGCGCGCAGGCCGAAAACGCCACCGGCAGCTGGCTGGAAGTGCTCACCACCGCGCTCGACTACCGCGCCTGGCACGAATTCGGCATCGAACGCCACCAGCACGGCGCCTGGGTGCCCGCCACCGGGCCCGCCTCCGGCGGCGAACGCGTCCTGGCCGTCTCCGTACCCCTGTTCGCCGCCGCCTCCGCCCACTACGCAACCGCCGCTCCACACGCCCCGCGCCTGGTCACCCTGGACGAAGCCTTCGCCGGCGTCGACGACGACTCCCGCGCCAAGTGCCTGGGCCTGCTCCACGCCTTCGACCTGGACGTGGTGATGACCAGTGAGCGTGAATGGGCCTGCTACCCGCAAGTACCCGGCATCGCCATCGCGCAGCTCTCCCGCGTCGACGACATCGACGCGGTCCTGGTGACTCGCTGGCAGTGGGACGGCGCCGAGCGGGCACGGGCCCCCGAACCCGACCGCCGCATGGCGACGGTCCCCGCACCGGCACACTCCCCCGGGGAGTCTGAGCCCACCCCCACCGAGAGCCCCGCACTCGGCCAGGACGCCCTGTGGGCCTGAGAAGTGAGGCGGGGCCGCCCGTGACGAGGAAGGACCGCCCGTGCCGAGAAAGGGGGAAGACCCTCACATGAGCGCATCCGACACCCCCGCCGGGCGCGTCGACCACGGCCGCCTCACCCGTCTCCTCGGCGATCCGGGCTGTGCCTGGCTACTGGACCGGATACGCCGCCGGATGGCACGCGCCGAGCCACTCACCGGCCCGGTCATCCTGGCCGCGCCCACCGACGGCGAGCGGGCCGCCGCCGAGCGCCTGCTGGGCCGAGCCCCCGGCGGCGGGCGCTCGCTGAGCGTCCGGCTCGACGCCGTCGACACCATCCTGCGCCGCTCCGGCGTCAGCCCCGACGGCCTCGCCACCGCCGTCATCGCCCTCACCGGACCTGTCACCCTCCTCAGCGACGCACGCCGGCAGGAGGCGGACGCCTGGCACGACGCGTACACCCCGCTCACCGGTTTGTGCTCCGAGCGGCCCGAGCTGGCCGACTGGTGTGAGCACATACGCGTGAGCGGTCTCGTCCGCCGCCTCGCACGCGGCCCGGAGGCCGCCCGGGCCCTGGTCGCCTCCACCGCGACGGCGCTGCGGAGCCTGCCCGCGGATCCGGCCGTCTCCCTCCCGGCCTTCGCCGCCCGCGCCCTTGGCGATGCCCACGCCCTCGACGACGGCACCCCGCTCGCCACCCTCGTCCACTCCGGCATCCGCGCCCTGACCGGCTTCCCCGACGGCACCAGAGCCGAGTGGCGCCGCGAAGCATGGGCCTCCGCGGGCCTCCTCAAGGACGCCCTGTCCTCCACCGTCCTGACCCTGGGCCTACGCGGCACACCCGCGCTCGACTGGGCCACCAGCACCGGGGAACCCGCCGTGCTCACCCTGCGCCAGCTCACCCGCACCCCTCCCCGCGAGGCGCCCCCGGTGGTGCACATCTGCGAGAACCCGACCGTGCTCGCCACCGCGGCCGACACCTACGGCACCGCCTGCCCGCCCCTGATCTGCCTCCAGGGCCAGCCCTCGGCCGCCGCCCTCACCCTCCTGCGCCACCTGCGCTCCCACCGGGCGAAACTGCTTTACCACGGCGACTTCGACTGGGGCGGCATACGCATCGCCGCCGCCTTGCTCCGGCGCGTCCCCTGGCACCCCTGGCGCTACACCACCGCCGATTACCGCGCCGCCGCCCGCCGAAACCCCCTGGCGCCAGCGCTGACGGGCTCACCCGCAACCGCCCCCTGGGACCCGGACCTGCGGGCCGCCCTCGGCGAACTCGGCGTACGCGTCGAGGAGGAAACCGTCCTCGACGAGCTCCTGACCGACCTCGGGCCCTGACAACTCACGGGATCGCGTGGAGTATGCGTAGCAGCATAAGGAGCATGTCCGAGCCCACCCAGAAGTACTCGATCACGATGCCACGGGACATCGCCGAAGCCGCTCGCGCTCGCAGCGGGCCGTCCGGCCTGTCCGCGTACGTCGCCGCGGCCGTGGCCCGCCAGATCGAGCGCGACAACCTCAACGAGCTCATCACGGTCGCCGAGGCCGAACACGGACCGATCACCGACGAGGAGGTCCAAGCGCTCCGGGACCAACTTCAGCATGCCCGTAGGCAGCAGACACCCGACAGAGCGAACACGGCATGACGCGATCACCCGCCGCCGTACCCGGCGGCACCCTGGTCCTCGACAGCCTCGCCAAGGCCGTACTGCGGGACCGCACGGTCACCGGCTGGCTCGCTCTGGCCCGCGCCGACGACCTCCGGGTAATCACCAGCGCCGCCACCCTCGCGGAAGTCGTCCACCCCCGGATCAACCGGCCAGCCCTGGAGTGGACCCTCTCCCGTGTCGTCGTCGAGCCGGTCACCGACGCCGTCGCCCGCCATGCTGCCGCCCTCCTGGCTGACACCGGCCTGCACGGCCACAAGTACGCCATCGACGCCATGCTCAGCTCCACCGCTCTCGCCGCCCCCGGGCGCACCACAGTGCTCACCTCCGGCTCCGAGGACATCTGCCACGGCCGAGCCACCGTAGGCGGCTCCGTGCGCTGCGGTCGGAGCGCAGGTCGGTTACGTGCGCGCTCGAGTCACCGGCACCGGGAAGGCCGTCTGGATCACAAGCTCCCCGCCCAACAATGGCTCGATTCGTCCCCATTTGTCGAGTCCCCCGCCGGGGGCACTCACGAGAGTGCCTGGTGGACCCCGTCACCAGCGGAAGTGCTGAGGGCCGGGGTCCTTTTTCGTGCGCAAATCGACTTGCGCACGGACACCAACAGAGTCCAAGCGCCCCCGAATCCCAACTCGCTCAGAGTTTCCCCTGTTGCAGCACCGTTGCCGGGATTCATCGATCGGCGGCAAGCGGGAGCATGCTTGGTAGGATAGGTGGCATGAGTGAGCCTACCGGCAAATACTCGATCACTATGCCGCGCGACATCGCTGAAGCGGCCCGCGCACGCAGCGGCCCCTCGGGCCTTTCCGCGTACGTGGCCGCCGCCGTCGCCCGCCAGATCGAGCGCGACAACCTCAACGAACTCATCCAAGTTGCCGAAGCCGAACACGGAGAGATCACCGAGGAAGAAATCCAGGCCCTGCGCGACGAGCTTCACCGGGCCCGCCAGCAGCAGACAAGCGGCGGGGCAGACGCTGCGTGACTCGCTCCCCCGCCGTTCCCGGTGGCACTCTCGTGCTCGACAGCGAGGGACTGGCCAAGGCCGTCCTGCGCGACCGCACCGTCACCGCGTGGCTCGCCATGTCCCGCGCAGACGACCTTCGTGTGATCACGTCTGCCGCCACCCTGGTAGAAGTAGTTCATCCCCGGATCAACCGCCCGGCCCTGGAGTGGACGCTCTCGCGCCTCGTCGTGGAGCCGGTCACCGAGTCGATCGCCCGGCATGCCGCCGCGCTCCTCGCCGACGCCGGCTTGCACGGCCACACGTACGCCATCGACGCCATGCTCAGCGCGACCGCCCTCGCCGCCCCCGGGCCCGCTACGGTCCTCACGTCAGATCCCGAGGACCTCACTGCACTTTGCGGGGGGCACGTCACCGTCATCAAGATCTGACCTGTACCGGCACCAACCCCTGCTGGCGGTGGGCCAGCTTGTGCCCGAGGCGGAAGGGAACTGCGCGTTCCACAGGACCGTGGACAGCTGCCACGCCAGTCGGTCATGCCCGGCGTCGGCCGCCGTACGCACGGCCTGGAGGAGGTTGTCGTGTTCCCGCTCGGCCCAGTCCACGGCGGCGTCGTAGTCGGAGAACGTCAGCGGGCTGATGTCAGATCCCTGCCGATCACAGCCACACCACCGTTGTCGAGCTGCCAGATGTCCGGACACTCGTCATTGCCGTCGGAGTTCCCCGGCTCTTCGGCCGATCTCCCGACTGTCTGGCCGACTTCGACGCCTCGCTGCGCGAGCAGGGCGGGGGACGTGATGCCCGCCCCCGTCACCCGCCGTGTGCCGCCCGAGCCGCCCACCGCAGGACGGCCACGCGGCCCCGTTCGGGCACGGTCCACAGCGGATGCCCGCGCAGACCCGAGCGGCTCAGCAGCGCATTGGCGGCGAGGAACCCGCTGGTGGCCGCCCGCTCCATCAGCGCCACCGGCAGACCGGTGCGCACGGCGTCGCCCGCCACGACCAGGCCCGGCACGGGGGTACGCACGGCCAGCCGGTCGCCGTACCCGCCGACCGGGAACAGCGGGCAGTCGGCGCGCCATTCGTGGCGGGCGTCCACTACCCGGGCGCTGTGCGTCTCCGGGTAGATCCGGTGCAGTTGCCCGAGCAGTTCCTTCTGCCGGACCTCCCGGTCGGTGTCGCCCGGCAGCGCGTAGGCGTGCAGTTCCACGACCGACCCGCCCGTGCGGGCGGCCCAGCGGGCGGCTTCGCCCTCCCACCGGTTCAGCACGCTGACGTTGTCCAGGAGGCCGTATCCACTGGTGCCCAGGAAGCCGGGCCGGTCGCCGCGGACAGGCCGGGCCAGCCACAGACGGGAGACCAGGAACGGCGGGGCGGTGCGCAGCCGCGCCACCCGCTCGCGCCACGTCTCGTCCCCGAGCCCCTCGGACCGGGCCACCACGCCGCGCAGCGCTCCCGGGTCCAGGGCCAGCACCACGGCGTCGCACCGCTCCTCGGCGCCGTCGGCGGCCACGGTGAAACCGCCGCCGGGCAGGGCGGTGACCGCTTCGACGGCCGCCGAAGTACGCAGTTCGGCCCCGAGTCCGGTCAGATACCCGGCGAGCGGGTCCCACAGGGCCTGCGGGAAAGGCTCGTCCGGTACGTCGAACAGCAGGCCCTCGGCCGAGCCGAGGAAGTAGACGTGGAACATCAGCGCCATCTCCGCCGCCGATAGCCGGCGGGGGTCGGCGAAGAAGCTGCGCGAGAAGACCTCGAAGGCCAGGTGCCGCGCCGCCGCCGGGAAGCGGATCGCGTCCAGGAAGTCGTGGGCACTGGTGTGGTCGAGTCGCTCGTACACTCCGGGCACCCGCACGTCGAACAGCGGCAGCGCGGCCCGTGCGTCCATCCGGGCCAGGTCGCGCACCCGGAAGGAGCGGCTCAGCGCGACGAAGCCGAGCGCGCTCAGCGGCGGCGTACGGGGGACGTGCCGGAAGCTGTCGTGGCCGCCGCCCGCGTGGCGCAGGGGGTAGTCGGGCAGGCCGGTCAGCCGTGACAGGGCCGGATCGGTGCGACGCAGCAGGGCGCGCAGGTTGTAGTACTGGCGGAAGAAGGCGTGGAAGCCACGGCTCATCGTCACCGTGCTGCCGTCGGCGAGCCGGGTGCGCCAGCCGGCCAGTCGGCCGCCCAGCACCTCCTCGCGCTCGTACAGGGTGACCCGCACCCGGCGCTCGGCCAGCGCCGTGGCGGCCGTCAGCCCGGCGATGCCACCGCCGACGACCATGACGTGCGGTGCGGCCGCGGGGTCGGCGCGATCGGCCCCGGGCGGGGCCGGCAACAGCCGGGCGAGCCGGTCCAGGCCGGGGCGGCGCAGGCCGGAGCCACCCAAACCAGCGCCGTCCAGGCCAGGGCAGAGCAGGTCGGGGCGGTCCAGGCGAGCGCCGTCCAAGCTGGGGCGGTCCAGGCCGGGGCCACCCAGACCAGCGCCGCCCAAACCAGGGCCGTCCAGACCAGCGACGTCCAAACCAGGACCATCCAAGCCAGGGCCGTCCGCGCCGGGGCGGTGCGCGGGCCCGGGGCGGTGTGCGGGCCGTTGGCTACCGGTGGTCATCGCGGGTTCTCCTCGCTCGCCGGCTCGGCGGTTCTCGGTTCTGGGTTCCAGGTCCGGGCCTGCTCGCTCCGGGCCGCTCGGTTCCCGGTCCTACGGCCTTCGGCCTCCCGGCTGTCCGCTCGCGGCCCGCGTCCCCCGCCACCCGGCCGAGCGCCGTTCACCACGTCGTACCCGGCCGCCACACCGCGTCCTCTCCCTCCTCCGTCTCGCTGCCCGGCTCCCGGCCGCCCGTCGGCCGACGGGCGACCACGGTGTGCGTGATGCCGGTCTGCCAGCCGGGCAGCGGCAGCACCCGCGCCCGCTCGAAGCCGGCCCGCGCCACCCGTCGCCCCAGAGCGTCGGCCGTGTCGAAGCCGAGGACGCTGCGCCACAGATGCCGGTAGAGCGCCCCGTCCCCCAACAGCGTGGCGACCGGCAGAAGGAGCCCGCCGCACACCGCACTCCACACCGCGCGGTGCGCGGCCCTCCCGCTCAGCGCGTACTCGTGTACCGCCAGACGGCCGTACGGCGCGAGCAGCCGGTGGGCCGTGGCGAGCACGGCGTCCGGGTCGGTGGCGTTGCGCAGCAGGTATGCGGCGAAGACCGCGTCGAACGGGCCGTTCACGCCCGCCTCGGCCAGCCGTTCCACCGGCGCGTGCACGAACCGCACCGGCCGCGCCCACCGCCGGGCGGCCGCCCGGCGGAGCATCCCCGCCGAGGCGTCGACCGCCGTGATGTCCGCACCGGGCAGCACGGTGGCCAGGGCGGCCGTGGACGCTCCCGTACCGCATCCAAGGTCCAGCACCCGCAGCCCGGTGCCGTCCCGGGGGAGACCGAGCCGCCGTGCCGAGCGGCGCAAGTGGGCGTGGTACCCGGGGTTGGTGGCCACCAGCGCGTCGTAGCTGCGGGCGGCATGGTCGAAGGCCTCGGCCAGATCGGCGTCGCGCAGAAGGGGCATGTGGTCCGGCTCCGAGGTCAGGCGGCGGGAAGGCTCCGGCGCGGGGCAAGGGGCAGGGCGAGGGCGGAGGCGAGCATCGCGGCGACGGGCAGGTGCGCGCCGATGGCGAGGTCCTCCGGCAGGCTGGTACGGCCGTCCAGGAACCGCAGCAGCCGCAGTGCGGGCACGCGCCCGAACAGGCGGGTGAAGAAGGCCGGGCCGTCCACCCGTCCGGTGTCGAGGGCGTGCAGCAGCACCGCGTCCATGAGGCGGGCACGTGTGGAGTGGGGCCGCGGGGGCAGCGGATACCGTCCGGTGTGCAGGGCGGCGGCCACGGCGCTCGTCTGCCGCTGCACGGCGCTGAAGGTGTAGCCGGTCGACGGACGGGTGGCGCCGGAGCAGGCCCCGATCCGGAACACGCCCGGCGCCGTCTGCCGGACGAAGTCGGCGTCCGTCATCGGGATCACCCCCTGCTCGCACGCGGTGACCTCGTAGTCGGCCAGACCGAGCACGCGCTCCACGTAGTCCCGCAGCACGTGGTCGTACCCGGCACGGCTGAGCACCCGGCGGGAGAACTCCGTGTATTCGACCAGCGCCACGCGCGGGCCGACCGGCAGCACGTAGCCGAAGGCGAGACCGTGTGCGGGCTGCGGCGTGCGGAAATCCATCAGTTCCACGACGGACGAGTCGAAGACCGGCCGCCCCGTACGGACGAACCAGCCGCGGAAGTGCTGTAGCAGTGTCGTACGTGCCCGCGGGAGGCGGCTGAGCGGGCGTGAGTCGAACACCCAACGGGCGCGGACGGCGACGCTGCCGCCGTCCGCGCGGCGGGCGTGCACCAGGGCGCCGCCGCCCGGCACCGGTGCGACCTGGTCGACGGCCGCCTCGACGCGCGAGACCCGTCCGCTCGCCGCGAGGCGACGGCCGACCAGCGCCTCGAAGGCGTCGGAACGCAGCATCTTGTAACGCAGTGGCGCGATGGCCGTGGTCACGGACGTACCGTCGGCGCCGCGCACGCGCAGCCGCTGCCAGGAAGCGGCCAGCGCCTCGTCGTAGGGGCCGTCGTCCGGCTCCCAGAAGCACCAGGTGCGCGGTGCGGCGCGGGCCGGACCGGACGGGGCGGCCAGCAGTACCGTGTCCAGCGGTCCGGCGCCCAAGGGCGGCCGGGCCAGCCGCAGCGCGAGCGACAGCCCCGCGGCCCCGGCTCCCACCACGGCGACATCGGCCTTCAGGTCCACGACCGCTGTTCCCTTCCTCGAGTCCTCGAGCCGTTCTCATGGCGATCAGGCCGGTATGCCACCCGTCGGTACGTCACCCGCCGGTACGTCACCCGCCGGTTCGACACCGGCGGGTGAACGGTGTCCGCGTGGGCCTGGCGGCCCCCCGTCGAGTCTCGTGCGCACGTCCCGGGACGAGACGGCGTCCGTCCGGTGCCCTCCAGTGTTTCCGGCCGACCGCGGTCAGCGGATGCGGTGCGCGGCGTGTCGTCGCGGGACGCGTCCCCCACGCGGGAGCTTCCCCCGCTTGGCGCATCCGGTGCGGTGCCGTACGCGGAATGTGTCCTGACACGAGCAATGTGACGACGGGCGAGAGGACGATCCGCGATGTGCTTCACCCAGGCGCCCTGCCAATACGCGGCGGCCAGACCACCGGGCGGACCCCCCGATGGCCTGGCCGCCGCCACGGAACTCGCCGCCGCGCTCGCCGCCACGGAACTCGCCGCCACGGAACTCGCCACCACGGAACCGGAGGGAGGCCGGTGACCAGGGCGCTGAAAGGACCGACCGATCACGTGGTGGTCGTCGGCGCCGGACTGGCCGGCCTCTCCGCCGCGCTGCACCTGCTCGGCGCGGGACGCCGGGTCACCGTCGTCGAACGCGCCGCCGGGCCCGGCGGTCGCGTCGGCCGGCTGGTCCGCGGCGGCTACCACATCGACACCGGCCCCACCGTACTGACCATGCCCGAGATCGCCGACGAGGCGTTCGACGCGGTCGGGGCCGCACTGCGCGACCGGGTCGAACTGATCCCTCTGCACCCGGCCTACCGGGCGTCCTTCGCCGACGGCAGCACCCTCGACGTGCACACCGACGCCGACGCGATGGAGACGGAGGTGGAACGCTTCGCCGGGCCCGCCGAGGCGGCCGGCTACCGCCGGCTGCGTCGCTGGCTGACCGAGCTGTACCGCGCCGAACGGCACCGTTTTCTCGACGCCGACTTCGACTCCCCCTGGCAGCTGCTCGGCCCCGACCTGGTCCGGCTGGCCGCGCTCGGCGGCTTCGGCCGCTGGGAGACCGGTGTCGCCCGCCACCTGCGCGACGCGCGGCTGCGCCGCGTCTTCACCTTCCAGGCGCTGTACGCGGGCGTGTCCCCGGCACGCGCCCTGGCCGCCTACGCGCTGATCGCCTACATGGACACCGTCGCCGGGGTGTACTTTCCGCGCGGCGGTATGCACGCCCTGCCGCGGGCCATGGCCGAGGTCGTCGAAGCGGCCGGGGCGGTCGTCCATTACGGACGGCCGGTCACCCGGCTGGAACGCTCCGGTGAGCGCATCACCGCGGTGATCACCGGCCAGGGGCGCATCCCCTGCGACGCCGTCGTCCTCACCCCCGACCTGCCGGTGACCTACCGCCTCCTCGGCCGCACCCCGCGCCGCCCGCTGCGGCTGCGGCACGCCCCGTCGGCGGTCGTCCTGCACGCGGGCTGCGACCGCACCTGGCCGCAACTGGCCCACCACACCCTGTCCTTCGGCCACGCCTGGCGGCGCACCTTCGACGAACTCACCCGCACCGGCGAGCTGATGCGCGATCCCTCCCTGCTGATCACCCGTCCCACCGCCACCGACCCCGCCCTGGCCCCGCCGGGCCGCCATCTGCACTACGTCCTGGCGCCGTGTCCCCACACCGGCATCGGCCCCGGTCCCGCCGACTGGCGCGACCTCGGTCCCCGCTACCGCGACGCGCTGCTGTACGAGCTGGAACGCCGGGGACTCGACGGCATCGCCGCGGCGATCGAAGAGGAGTGCCTGGTGACGCCGGCCGACTGGACGGAGCAAGGGCACGCCGCGGGCACGCCGTTCTCCGCCGCGCACACCTTCGCCCAGACCGGCCCCTTCCGCCCACGCAACCTGGTGCGCGGCACCGCCAACGCCGTCCTCGCCGGTTGCGGCACCACGCCGGGCGTCGGCGTGCCGCCCGTCCTGCTGTCGGGAAAGCTTGCTGCCGCCCGCATCACCGGCGCGGGCCGCATCACCGGCGCGCGCCGCGCGACCGGCGCCGCCCGCATGACCGGCGCGCGCCGCGCGACCGCCGCCCCGGTGACCCGCCCGGTAACCCACCCGGCGGCCCGGACCCGGCCCCACCCGGAAGGAGCTCGTCCATGACCGGCCGGGAACTGGACGCCGCGGGCATCACCGAGCCGGACCTGCGCGCCGCCTACACCCGCTGCCGGGAGCTGAACGCCCGGCACGGCCGTACCTACTTCCTCGCCACCCGCCTGCTCACCCCCGACCGGCGTCCCGCCGTGCACGCCCTGTACGGCTTCGCCCGCTGGGCCGACGACATCGTCGACTCCCTCGACAGCGCCGCGGACCCGGAGGACCGCGCCCGCGCCCTGGACAGGCTGGACGACGACCTCGCCCACGGCCTGGCCGGCGGCGCCGGAGCCGAGCCGGTGGTGCGGGCGCTCGCCGACACCGCACGCCGCCACGCCATCGACCACCGCCACTTCACCGACTTCCTCGCCGCCATGCGCAGCGACCTGACGGTCACCTCGTACGCCACCTACGCCGATCTGCGCGGCTACATGCACGGCTCCGCGGCGGTGATCGGTCTGGAGATGCTGCCCGTGCTCGGCACCGTGACCCCCCGGGAGGAGGCCGCGCCCCACGCCGCCGAACTCGGCGTCGCCTTCCAGCTCACCAACTTCCTGCGAGACGTGGGAGAGGACCTCGACCGCGGCCGCGTCTACCTCCCGTACGACCTCCTGAGCGCCCACGGCGTCCACCGCGAGCTGCTGCGCCACTGCCGGGACACCGGCCGGGCCGACCGCCGGGTCACGGCGGCGCTGCGGGAGTTCGAGGACCTCACCCGCGCCGCCTACCGGCGCGCCGCGCCCGGCGTGGGCATGCTCGCCCCGGTCTCCCGGCCCTGCATCCGCACGGCGTTCGTCCTGTACGGCGGCATCCTGGACGCCGTCGCCGCCACCGGGTACGCCGTGCTGCACCGCCGCGCCGTGGTGCCCCGGTGGCGGCGGGCCCTGGTCGCCGCGGACGGCCTGCTGCGGGTGGCGACCGCCCGCGTGGCCGCCCGGCGCACCCCCGGCGGGCCGGGCGTACCCCTCGGCCCGACGGCTTCCGGTCCCCGCGCCCATCCCCCTGCCCGGCCGCACCCCCGTCACAAGGAGGTCGCGTGAAGCCCGCCCGGCCGTCCCGGCCCAAGCGTCTGCCGCTGACCCTGCGCCGCGGCCCGGTCGCCTGGGAGCGTCAGCGACCCACCTGGCGCGAAGCCCGGCCCGCCCTGATCGCCGACGCCCTCAGAAGGGCCCAGGCCCGCCCCACCGGCAACTGGTACGTCGTCGGAGCCTCCCGTGAGCTGCGTCCCGACCGGCCGCTGGCCCGCACCGTCGCCGGCCACGAGGCGGTGCTGTGGCGGGACACCGAAGGACGCATCGTGGCCGGGCCGGGAAGCTGCCCGCACCTCGGCGCCCCGCTGCGCGACAGCGTCGTGCGCTGCGGCACCCTGGTGTGCCACTGGCACGGACTGGCCCTGAACGGAACACCGTTCGCCGGCTGGGAGCCGTGGCCGGCGCACGACGACGGGGTGCTGGTCTGGGTACGGCTGGACCAGGTCGGGGCAGAGGAGCCCACCGCCCGTCCGGCGGTGCCGGGGCGACCGGCGGCGGCCGGGGCGCTGACCGCCGTATACACCGCAGTGGGCGTCTGCGAGCCGGACGACATCGTCGCCAACCGCCTCGACCCCTGGCACGGGGCCTGGTTCCACCCCTACTCCTTCGTCGACCTCACCGTGGCCCGGACCCCCGGGCGCGCTGACGAGAGCGACTCCTTCACCGTGGACGTGTCCTTCAAGGCCGCCGGGCGGCTGGTCGCCCCGGTGCGCGCGGTCTTCACGGCGCCCGGGCCCCGCACCGTCGTGATGCGGATCATCGAGGGCGAGGGGCGGGGCTCCGTCGTGGAGACGCACGCCACCCCGCTCGGGCCGGACGCCCTGGGACGTCCTCGCACCGCGGTGGTGGAGGCCGTCGTCGCCACGTCCGAACGGCCGGGCTTCGCGGTGGCCCGTCGCGCCGCCCCGCTGCTGCGCCCCCTGATACGCGCCGCCGCGGGCCGACTGTGGCGCGACGACCTCGCCTATGCGGAGCGCCGCTGGGCCTTGCGCTCCTCGGGTGATTTCCCGGGCTGACGGACGCCCTGGCGGCACCCCGCCCCGTACTGCGCGAACGGTGAGATATCCAGCGGATCGCGGATGCGGGCCCGGACCGCGGCGGGGTCGCCGCTAGCGCTCGCGGCCCGGAGCTCCGGACGGCGCCGTAACTGCCGGTCCTCGCCGACTTGTTCCCGCACCAGAGCGAGCAACTCGTCCTTGGACAGGCCGGACGGCCACCCGGCAAGGTTCTGCGCACGGTCCCCGGGCCGCCTTCCGCCGCCGCGGAAGGCCCTCCCGCTGGGCGAGCACGGTCAGGCCGAGGGCGACCGGATGCTTGCAGAAGTTGCCCTCCATGCCGTACGGGCAGGCACACTCATCGGACAGCCCGCCGGGCCGTCCAGCGCCAACTCCACCTCGTACCGCTCCGTGCCGTGGACACTCGCTGCCGTGGACACTCGCGGTAATCCGGCCGTCACCGACCTCGACCCCGAACACCGCGTTCAGGTGGCCGAGCCCGCGCTCGTAGGAACGGGGGCCAGCCAACGCCCGCAGCGTCGACCCGCTGAACCCTTCCATGGCCTTCCTCTGCTCTCCGTGCCCTCTGCTGACCCCGGCATCCGCCCTCTGGGTGGCCTGCCCGCCGCTCCCCCGGTTACTGCCACGCGCGGACCAGTTCTTCCGGGCCCCAGTGCGCCGCGAGCGGCAGGTCGTCCTCGATGCCGCAGCGTGAGACGGCGACGAGCGGGGTGTCCGGTGCGGCGCCGGGCACCGCGAGCATGTCCCGGGCCAGGGCGTCGTACTCGCGGCGGCCGAACGGATGAGACTCCAGCCACTTGATGGAGCCGATGAAGTGCACCGCCCCCGCGACCGGTTCGCGGTCGGCGCCGATCAGGTCGATCTCGGGGTTGTTCTGCCGGTTCCACCAGCCGCCGACCGCTTCCGTGTGGGGCCATCTGTCATCGGGGAGGAGGCGCAGCAGCGACTCGCGGATGACCGGCTCGACCGCACGTCCTCGCCACGTGGTCCAGGACCGCTCGATGCGCTCCAGGGCCAGATCGCCGCGGCCGCGTTCGATGAGCGGGATTCCCCGTTGCAGGAAGGCCAGCCAGAAACGAAGGTACGGGTCGGCGATCCGGTAGCGCTTGTTCTTGGTGTCGGCCTTGGCGGAGAGCGGCAGGTCGGTGGCCAGGATGCGCTTGGCCAGCAGGGTGTGCAGCAATGGCGACAGGGTCCCGGAGGGCAGGGCACCCGCGCCTCCGGCCTGCGCGGCGATGGTGGAGAAGGTCCGCTCGCCGCTGCCGACCGCCTCCAGCACCGCTCGCGAATGCGAGGCTTCGGGGAACTCGCCCAGGAGTGAGAGTTCGCCCGCCACCAGTAGCGGCGACAGAGGGTTGGCCACGGCCTCGCGCAGGAAGTCCGTACGACCCATTCCCGGTCGCCACGACTGGACAATCTCGGGGAAGCCCCCCGTGATCAAGAGCGCGTCCACCGCGTCCGCCGCGCCCAGAGAGGTCATGGCCTGCACATCGGCCAGGTGCAGCGGACGTACGGTCATCTTCGCGGCCCGGCCGAAGAACGGACGGCCGTACGATTGCAGCGCCTCCATCACCGACATGTCGCTGCCCACCAGGATCAGCAGCACCGGCTTGGCGGACAGGTGACGGTCCCAGACCGTCTGGAGCGCCCCTTCGAATTCCTGGTCCTGCTCCACCAGCCACGGCACTTCGTCGATCACCGCGATGCTCGGGGCATCGTCCGGAACCGCGACGGCCAGGGACCGCAGCGCCTGGTTCCAGTCCGCGGCGTGCAGCCCGGCCACCAGTTCCGCCCCGGGCAGCGCGGACTGCGCGAGCGCCGCGGAGAAGTCCGCCCGCTCGGCGACGGGGTTACGGCCCCGGGTCGCCTGGAGGACCACGTACGGAACGCCGGACCGGTCGCAGAACTCCTGGACCAGACGGGACTTCCCCACCCGACGCCGCCCCGTCATGATCACAGCCTGGCCCCGGGTGGCTCCCGCGCCCCCGGTCACGACGCCCAGTTGCCTGGTCAGGAGATCGAGGTCAGCGACCCTGCCCTCGAATTCCATCCCTGCCGTGCCTCCGGCCCATCAAACATAGTTTCGATCTTACGTAGATTGAATCTTACTTAGATGCTAGCTCGCTTCTTAGGACGCCGCTGGCGACTCCGGCATCGATCGGCGCCCGACAGACGCCCTGCCCCCGAAATCGAGAAACGCCGGGCGCGGCAGGGGAGCCGCGAGGGGCGGCTCCGGGCTCCCGTATGCAGCGGCCGAAGCTCGCCCTCGCCCATGGCACCGAGCTCCCCGTCGACGCGGCCGGCCGACGCGCTCTGTGGCGGCTGGTGTCCGTCACGCCGGACGAGGTCTCCAGCACGGTGCTGACCTACGGGCTGCGCCCCGTCGGCGAAGGCTGGCGGGAGTGTGCCCTGCGGGAGCGGGCCAAGCATCACACTGAAACGCACCTGACGCCGCGCGACCTGCACTCCCTGCGGCTGCGTCTCCCCACCGGAACGCTCATCCACATCTGTGAGAATCCGCGCGTGGTGGAACCCGCGGCAGACGCGGCCTGCCTCCGCCCCCTCGTGTGCACGTCCGGCAGCGCCGCCACAGTGGTCGTCACGCTTCTCGACGCCCTCACCGCCACAGGCTGTCGCTTCGCCTACCACGGCGACTTCGACTGGCCAGGGATCGCTCTGGCCAACCGGATCATCCGCCACTACGACGCCGTGCCGTGGCGCATGGGCACCGCGGATTACGAGCACCTGGCCGCTCGCAGCCAGGCTGAGGGCATCCCTCAACTGGCGCTCGACGGCCAGCCGGTCAGCGCGGACTGGGATCCGGATCTCGCCCCTGCCATGACGGCCCTCGGCGTCGCACTCCACGAGGAGGCCACTCTCGACCTTCTGGTGGACGACTTGTCACGTCAGACGTAGGGGCATCGGTTCGGGAGCGGCCGAAGCGCCGTCGGCAGCAGACCCCGCCATCAGCCACATCGCTGGATGCGGGGTCTTTGCAATACGCGAGATCTTGCCTGTTAAGGGATGCCAGGCCAGCCCCTAACGGTAACCAAGTGGTCACCCTTTACCCGCGGGCGTGCGAAGCAGATGCCGCATTGACTCCGCCGCGCGGACGGCCGCGTCGGCGCAGCAGTTGTTGAACAGGGCGTGGACCTCGTCGGCTTGGTCGGCCATTGCGTGGAGGCGGGGGATCCACTCCGTCAGTTCCTCCGGGGCGTAGGTGTGGCGAAAGCGCTCCTCCTTGGTGCCGGTGCCCCAGGCGTCGTTGCGGCCGTGGAAGCGGGCCACCGCCAGGTGGGGTGAGGTGACCGGGGTGACCGGGGGTATGGAGGTGGGCAGTTTCTGGGTCATGTCCACGGCCACGGCGGACATGTCCCAGTCCTTGAGGGTCGCCTCGGTCTTGGCCCGCTCGCCCTCCTGCCACCAGGCGGGATGCCGGAATTCCACGGCGACGGGCCAGCCCGCCGTGCGCTGCGCGCATTGGGCGAGGAACTCCTTTGACCGCGCGTCGCCGGGGGTGAACCAGGGCGGGAACTGGAAGAGCAGGGTGCCGAGCCGTCCTGACCTCTTCAGGGGTTCCAGCGCTCCGCTGAAGCGCTGCCATACCTCGTCGAGCAGGGCCGGATCGATGTCTGCGGGCCTCGGGCGTCCGCCCCTTCGTCCGGGCAGTGCGTCGCGCAGATCGGCAGGCAGGGCGTTCGGGGAGGTCGGGTGGGCGGTGAGGAGGGAGAACGCCTTGACGTCGAAGCGGAATTCGTCCGGGGTGCGTTCGGTCCACAGGGTGCTGTTGCGGGCGCTGGGCAGGGAGTAGTACGTGGCGTCGACCTCGACCACCGGGAACTGGGCCGCGTAGTGCCGCAGTCTTCCCTCCGCGTCGCGCAGCCCCGGTGGGTACCAGCCGCTGGACACCAGCGCGCGGTCCGTCCATGAACACGTGCCGACCAGAATCTCGCCCATGCCCTGCCGACTACCCCGGGTGGGGGTGGGGGCCACTGACGGGCCGTCGGGTGGATGGATACGCGCGATTGTCGGTCAGCTTGCGCTGAGGGCTGAGGAGTGGGCGCCTCCGTTCGATGGGAGTGGGCGCGGCGCGTCTTGCTGGACATCCATTTCGGTGCATGGCTCCCGGCTCTACGTTTTGAGGGCCCCCCTCAGGGAAGCCCCCAGTTTGGGAGCGCTCCCACCCGCCCTCCCACTCCCCCTAGGACGATGGAGGAAGATCGCGCAATGATTTGTCATGAACGCGGCAATTCCTTACGTTGGGCATCTCGCGCCCTCGGTCTGCTGGCCGCGGCGCTGCTGTGTCTGATCCCGTGGTCCACCACCGCGAGCGCCCATGGATCCGTCGTCGACCCCGCGTCCCGCAACTACGGCTGCTGGCTGCGCTGGGGAGACGACTTCCAGAACCCCGAGATGGCACAGTTGGACCCCATGTGCTGGCAGGCGTGGCAGGACAACCCGAACGCCATGTGGAACTGGAACGGGCTGTACCGCAACGGCTCCGCCGGCAACTTCCCGGCAGTGATCCCGGACGGGCAACTGTGCAGTGGTGGCCACACCGAGGGTGGCCGCTACAACTCGCTGGACACGCCGGGCGCCTGGAAGACGACGAACATCGGCGGCAAGTTCACCGTGAAGCTGTACGACCAGGCCAGCCATGGTGCCGACTACTTCAAGGTCTATGTGACCCGGCAGGGTTACGACCCCACCACCCAGCCGCTCAAGTGGAGCGACCTGCAACTGGTCACCACGACCGGCAAGTACGCCCCCAGCAACAACTACTCGATCGACGTCAGCACCTCGGGCTACACCGGCCGCCACGTCGTCTACACGATCTGGCAGGCGTCGCACATGGACCAGACGTACTTCCTGTGCAGTGACGTGAACTTCAGCTGAATCGAATTTCAAAGACGCATGCACCCGCGCCCCGGCCCCGCCGGACACGCCGTGTCCGGCGGGGCCGTCGGCTGAACTCGGACGGGGCTCTGGAGCGCGCTGCGCTTCTGCGCCCCTGGGCCTGCTACCGCTTACGGATGAACCGGGCAGGAGCGATGATGGAAGGGGGAAGCGAACACCGCGTCTGGTCCAGCATGAGAGGGCTGGAATCGGCATGGAACAGATCCACGCAGTCCGTCAGGTCGATCGCTATGTACACCAGCGGCGCGCCACCGACCAGAGGTTCGTCAGCTGGCCGCTCTACTACTTTCTGCTCAGGTGGGTCACTCTTGGCATCTACTCGATTGTGATCTTCTATCGTCGCTTGAAACGCACTGATCTCTTCAGGGAACGCCAGGCCCATTACACCGCTGCGGTCATCACCGCCACCCGCCAGTTCGCTGAGCAGCACGAACACTACGGAGCGGCCCGCGATGACCTCAACGACCTGTGGCGATTCATGAAGGAGCGCTTCGAGGACGAACACAAGCCGATCAAGGCAGGGGCCTCCCTCGCGCTTTCATTTCTCACACTCGGCATTTATGGATTCTATGCCACCTACCGCACGATGCGATTTTGGTGGGAGATACAGCTGACCGAGCAGGATTTCTATGACCAACTGGGCACGATCTGGGCCAAGTTGGGGATGGTCAACTATCCCGTGACTCTTGAGGTGAACGAGAACCTACATCGCAGCTTTGGAATCTACCTCTTTCTCACCATCATCACACTAGGAATTTTCTGGATCGTGTGGGATTACCGCATGCATACCGATCCTGAAAGGATCTACCCAGAGTTCCATTCAGCCGAGGACGGCGTTCTCGGCGCACTCCGCACCGTCGATATGCACGGGTGAGGTCGGCCCCTCAGCGCGTCAGGTACGTCCGCTGTCGCGAGGTCAGGTGAGCGGGCAGCGGAGAGCCGGGGCCCAGTGGTTCGGGGTGCATGTCACCAGGGCCAGGGAGAGGAAGGACATGCGGCCCAGGTAGAAGCCGAAGGAGACGTCCGTGCCGTGGGTGAGGCGGGCGGTGGACGTGGTGACCAGGCGGGCCAGGCGGGCGGTGTCGGCTTCCTGGTGGGAGAGGAAACCGGGGGAGTGATCGGTCAGTTCGCGGCCCAGCCAGGCCGCCGCGTCCTTCGGTTCTTCGAAGGTGGCGCGGATCAGGGTGGGGGTCTTCAGGAGCCAGAGGGACGTTTCCAGTGGGGGGAGCTCCGAGTGGCGGAACGTTTCCAGGAGCGTGCGGTAGTGCTCCTCGTCCTCCGCCGTGACGGGCGGGTGGGGGCGGTCGGGTGGGCGGCGGAGGGCCTCCCGGTCGAACAGCTCCTTCTCGCCCAGCCACGAGTACGCGTGGATGTGCACGCGTCAGGGGTTCCCCCCGGGGGGAACCTGGAAGGCCCCTGACTGGGTGATGTCCCGGGTGGGGTTCTTGTTCGGACGGTTCCGTGCTCTTTTACTCCGTGCTCTTCTACTCGGCTACGTCGATCTTCGCCACCTCGTCGTAGAACGACAGATGGTCCTTGATCTCCGACACCTTCTCGATCGGCTGCGGGTACGCCCACACCACGTCCGGGCGCGGTTCCGTGCCCTCGCCCGCCGGGCCGCGGTAGGTCCAGTACGCGGCCTCGCCCTTGAAGGGGCAGACGGTGTGGGTCTCGGTCGGCTCGAAGAGGGTCAGGTCCACGTCCTCCGGGGGGAGGTAGTAGCGGACCGGGAGACCGGTCTCGTGGACGAGCAGGGGGCGGGTCGACTCCGCCACGACGCGGCCGTCGATCGTGACCGTGACGTGCTGCGCGCCGCGCTCCACGTCCACGCGGTGTCCGCCGCTGGTGCCGGTGGTCTTGGGGTGGGAAGCGGGGGTGGGCATTTCTTCCTGGCCTCCTCGGTGTGTCGTTCCGGGGCGTGGTTCCCTCGTGTGACGGGCGTCATGCCCGCTGTTCTCGCAACGTCCTCCGCCGCGCCCTCATTCCGCCGTGCGGGCCGCCTCGTCCGGCTCCCGTGGCCAGGCCCGGCCCTCCTGGCGTTCCACCTCGCGGTTGAAGCGGGTCAGGACGTCCTCGAAGCGGGCCACGTCCTCCGGGGTCCACGACTCCAGGAGCCGGGACAGGTCGGTCTGCCGGCACGTCCGTTCCGCCGCCATGCGATCGGCGCCCCGCGGGGTGACGCGGAGCTTGCGGGCCAGGCCGCCCTCCGGGTCCGGGATGCGTTCGACGAGGCCGGCCCGGAGCAGGGCGCCGGTCTGGCGGTTGACGGTCGAGACGTCCAGCTGCAACGCGTCGGCCAGCTGGCCGATGGTCATCGCGCCCTCCGCGTCCAGGCGGGAGAGGAGCAGATAGCCGGAGCGGTCCAGGCGGGTGGGGGTGCACGGTTCGGGGGTGCACGGTTCGGGGGCGCACGGTTCGGCGCCGGGGGTCGTGCCAGTGTCCGGCCGCGTCGTTGGCCGCGCCGTGGGGGTCTGGGGGTCCGGTCCCTGGCCCTTGCGTTCGCGGGGGGTCAGGACCGAGCACCTGGCCACCAGCATCAGCTCGCGTTCCAGTCGCTCCAGCCGACGATCCAGCACGATTCCTCCTCGCCTCCCCCGCGCCCCTCAATGGAAGTGTGCACGATACACACCCTGTGTAGGATGCACATCTCTCGTGCTTCCATCAATCTCCTGAACTTTCTTTGGAGGCGGCATTCGCATGCCCCAGTCAGCCCCACCTCGCGTCGCGGAACCTCTGAGCGCCGCGCCGACCGGCACGCCGCTCCCGCGGGAGGTCGGCGGCGGCTTCGTGGCGGTGCTCGCGTTCTGCGGCATCGCCGTGTCCGTCATGCAGACGCTGGTCGTTCCGCTGGTCGCCGAGCTGCCCCAGCTGCTGCACACCACCAGCTCCAACGCGTCCTGGGTGGTCACCGCCACCCTCCTAGCCGGTGCCGTCTCCACGCCCGTGATGGGGCGGCTCGGGGACATGT
Source organism: Streptomyces javensis (assembly GCF_039525925.1). Taxonomy (NCBI): domain Bacteria; kingdom Bacillati; phylum Actinomycetota; class Actinomycetes; order Kitasatosporales; family Streptomycetaceae; genus Streptomyces; species Streptomyces javensis. Next base: position 37,201 of record NZ_BAAAIF010000057.1, read on the forward strand.
TCGGCAAGCGCCGGATGCTGATGGTCGCGCTCGCGCTGATGGTCATCGGCTCGCTGACCTGCGCCGTCACCTCCGACCTGGTCGTGATGGTGATCGGCCGGGCCATCCAGGGCGGGGCCATGGGGGCCATTCCGCTCGGCATCAGCGTCATGCGGGACGAGCTCCCGCCGCACAAGCTCGGCTCGGCGATGGCCCTGATGAGCTCGTCGCTCGGCATCGGCGGCGCGCTGGGACTGCCCGCCGCCGCGTTCGTGGCGCAGCACACCAACTGGCATGCGCTCTTCTACGGGGCCGCGGGGCTGGGCGCGATATCCATCGCCCTCGTGCTCGCCATCGTCCCGGAGTCCTCCGTCCGCACCCCCAGCCGCTTCGACGCCATCGGCGCGCTCGGGCTGACGGCCGGGCTCGTCTGTCTGCTGCTGCCCATCACCAAGGGCGGTGACTGGGGGTGGACGAGCGGCACCACGCTCGGGCTGTTCGGCGCGGCCGTGGTGATCCTGCTGCTCTGGGGCGTCTTCGAGCTCCGTACCACCGAGCCGCTGGTCGATCTGCGGACCACGGCGCGGCGCCAGGTGCTGCTGACCAACCTCACCTCGATCATGGTCGGCTTCTCGTTCTACGCGATGTCGCTGATCCTGCCGCAGCTGCTCCAGCTGCCGGAGGCCACCGGGTACGGCCTGGGCCAGTCGATGGTCATGGCCGGGCTCTACTTCGCCCCCATGGGCGTCGCGATGATGCTGGTCTCCCCGCTGTCCGCGCGGATCAACGCCGCGCGCGGGCCGAAGGTGTCGCTGGTCCTCGGGCTGTTCGTCATCGGCGCGACGTACGGCGCGGGGCTCGTCATGATCGACCACATCTGGCAGATCGTGGTGCTCTCCACCGCGCTCGGCGTCGGTATCGGTATCGCGTACTCGGCGATGCCCACCCTGATCGTCAGCGCCGTGCCCGCCGCCGAGACGGGTGCGGCGAACGGGCTCAACACCCTCATGCGGTCCATCGGCATGTCCACCTCCAGCGCGGTGGTGGGCGTGATCCTGGCGCACCAGACCATCGACTTCGGTGGGATGGCGCTGCCGAGCAAGGACGGGTTCAAGATCTCGTTCCTGGTGGCGTGCGCCGCCTCGGTCGTCGGTCTGCTGATCGCCCTCTGCCTGCCCGGGCGGCAGCGGGCCAAGCGGGCCACGGGCTCGGGCCCCGTGGCCACTTCGGCTCCGGTGGCCGACTCCGATTCTTCGGTGGCCGACTCCGGTTCTTCGGTGGTGGCCGACTCCGGTCCTTCGGTGGATTCCGTTCCGGCTGGTGTTCCGGTCGCCGTTGCCGCCGCGGGGGCGGTCGCCGAGGTCGTCGACGATCTCCCCGACCTCACCGCGGGCGTCATCCACGGCCGTGTCCTCGGCCCCGGCGACACCCCGCTCGCCGACGCCGCCATCACCCTCATCGACACGGGCGGCCGTCAGCTCGGCCGTACGGTCACCGGTCGCGACGGCCGGTACCACCTGCCCGCGCCCGACGCCGCGAGCGTCGTCCTCATCGGCTCGGCCGCCGGGCATCAGCCGCAGGCCGCCACGCTGCTGGTCTCGGATCTGCCGGTCGTCTGCGATCTGCGGCTGTCCGGCGGGGGCGGGCTGACCGGTTCCGTACGGGCCGTCGGCGGCGAGCCGCTGGCCGGTGCGACCGCCACCGCCACCGGGCCCGAGGGCGAGGTGGCGGGGTCGGTGACCGCTGACGAGAAGGGCGAGTTCGCGCTGCCGGAGCTGGCCCCGGGGACGTACGCCCTGACCGTGGCCGCCGCCGGGCACCGGCCGTACGCCACTCAGGTCGAGCTCACCGCCGGTGAGCCGGTGCGCGTGGACGCCGAGCTGCCGCCCGCGGCCCGGGTCCGGGGCACCGTACGGGACCGGGGCGGCCGAGCCCTCGGGGACGCGCGGGTCTCGCTGCTGGACGCCTACGGGGACGTGGTCGGCCAGGTCATCACCGGTGCGGACGGATCCTTCGGCTTCGAGGCCCTCACCGGCGACCACTACACGGTGGTGGCCAGCGGCTACGCCCCGGCGACCCGCCAGATCACGGTCGGCGGCGCGGCGGGCACCGAGCGGCGGGATGTGGACTTCCTGCTGGGGCACGGCGACAGCGACGGCGACGGCGAGGAGTGAGTCCGGGCCCCCAGCGGGAGGGCCCGGCGGAGCATGACGTAAAAAGCGGCGGGTAAAGGGGCACGTAAAGCGGCATGTAAGGAGCGGCGCTCTGGGCGCCGCTCCTTACTCATTCGTCCTCCTCGGAGAGGCCCTCCTCCGAAAGCCCCTCCTCCTCGGGCAGGCTCTCCCACGCCTCGCCCTTCCGGTACAGCTCGAAGCCCTCCTCGTCCGCGATGGACTCCGCCTGGGCCCGGCTGCGGAGGGAGATCTCATACGTATGGCTGTCGACGGTCGCGTGGACGCCCGAGCCGTCGGTGACCGTCTCGATCGAGTGCGTCTCGTAGATGACGCGTCCCGGCTCGCACTTGCTCCAGACCACGTGCATGCTCACTGCCATCGGACCCACTCCCGCCGACGAGTCCCCTGGTTTCAGGGTCTCACCTGCTCGCCGGGTCCACATGGCTTGACGTGGCCCTCGATGACCTCCGTACTCCCGACGGCCTCCCGACGGCCTCCCGACGGCCCCCTCACCTCCGTCTGCCGGAATTCACCTCCGTCTGCCGAACAGCACCACGTTCGCCAGGGCGAGGACCACCAGCGCGCCCCCGAACCACATGACGCTCGGGACCGCGATCCCGTCCGCCGCCCGGCCGCCGAGCAGCGCGCCCAGCGATATCGCCACGTTGAAGACGCCGACGTACAGCGCCGACGCCGCCTCCCGCGCGTCCGGCGCCGCGTACAGCACCCAGGTCTGGCAGGTCACCGACACCCCGCCGTACGCCAGGCCCCACACCAGCAGCAGTACGGCCGCCCCCGCCGTCGTGGCCCCGGCGACCGGGACCAGCAGCTCGGCCGCCGCCAGCAGGGTGAAGATGACCATGAGGGTGCGGCGCGGATCACGGTGGGCGGTGGCGCCGGCCAGGAAGTTCCCGGCGATGCCTGCCACGCCGTACACCAGCAGCAGCGTGCTGATCAGGCCCGTCCCGACCCCGGCGACGTCCTCGAGCACCGGGCGGACGTAGGTGTACGCGCCGAAGTGGCCGGTGACCAGCAGCAGGGTGGTGATGAGGCCGGTCCGCAGCCGGACGTCGCGGAACAGGCCCGGCACCTCGCGCAGCCGGATGGTCCCGGTGGCGGGCAGCGGCGGCAGGGTGACGGCCATGGCGGCGGCCACGGCCAGCGACAGCGCGGCGAAGGCGGCGAACGCGACCCGCCAGTGGACCAGATCGCCGATGAGCGTCCCGATCGGCACCCCGAGCACCGAGGCCACCGCGATACCGCTGAAGATCAGCGTGGTGGCGTGGCCCGCGGAGCGCTCGGGCACCAGCCGCACCGCGAGCCCGCCCGCGATCGACCACACCCCGCCGATGCTCGCCCCGACCAGCACCCGGGCGAACAGCAGGACGGCGAAGCCGGGCGCCAGCGCGGAGAGCAGATTGGCGACGGCCAGCAGCACCATCAGACCGCACAGCACCAGCCGCCGGTCGTAGCGGCCGACGGTGACGGTGAGCAGCGGGGCGGCGAGCGCGGCGACCAGGCCGGGCACGGTCATGGCCAGCCCCGCCGTACCGTCCGAGACCCCGAGCGCGGAGCCGATCGAGGTGAGCAGGCCGACCGGCAGCATCTCGGTGGTGACCACCGCGAAGGTGCCGACCGCGACGGCGACGACGGCGAGCCAGGCCCTGAGCCGGGCTCTGAACCGGGCCCTGAACCGGGCTCTGAACGGCGAGCGCCCCAACGGAGGTGACCCGGATGTGCCTGCCGGAGCGGTGAGTTCCGTGCTATTGGACATGCCTTTAGCGAACAGCTGTGCCCCTGCGGGAACAACGCCGAAGTTTTCAGCCTTCCATGAGCGAGGCTCATCAATCGGCGTCGGTGGGAGGCCATTGCCCATGGCCGGGTTGGACATCCGCGAGCTGGAGTGCTTCCTCGTGCTGAGCGAGGAGCTGCACTTCGGCCGCGCGGCGGAGCGGTTGTACGTCTCGCAGAGCCGGGTGAGCCAGCTGCTGCGGAACCTGGAGCGCCGGATCGGCGCCCGGCTGCTGGAGCGCACCAGCCGCCGGGCGCGGCTGACCCCGCTCGGCGAGCGGTTCCTGGCCGAGCTCCGGCCCGCCTACGAGGCGCTGTACGGGGCCTTCGAGAGTGCCCGCGGAGCGGCGCGCGGGGTGGACGGCGTGCTGCGGATCGGGTTCCAGGGGGCCGCCGACGAACGGGTGACCGCGGCCATCGCGGCCTTCCGGGAGCGCCACCCCGGCTGTGAACCGACGACAGTGGAGATCCCGCTGGCCGATCCGTTCGGCGCGGTGCGGGCCGGTGAGGTGGACGCCGCGATCGTCTGCCTGCCGGTGGCCGAGCCCGATCTGGTCCTCGGCCCGGTCTTCTCCAAGCAGCCGCAGACCGTGGTGGTCCCGGCCCGCCATCCGTTCGCGGGCCGCGGCCGGGTGGACGCCGAGGCGCTGGCCGACTGCCCGCTGATCGGCCCGTCCGCCCCCGCGCCGCCCTACTGGCACGACGCGATGGCGCCCGCCGCCACCCCCGGCGGGCGGCCCATCCCCCGCGGGCCGCTGGTGCACACGCTCCAGGAGGGGCTGGCGGCGGTCGCGGCGGGCCGGGGCGGGATGCTGCTGTGCGCCCCGACGGCGGAGTACCACCGCCGCCGGGACATCACCTTCGTAGCGGTCGAGGGGGTGCCGGACTCGATGCTCGGCCTGGTGTGGCGACGGGCGGACGAGACCGCGCGGTTGCGGGCGTTCGGGCGGACGGTGGCGGAGCTGTGTGTGTAGGCGGGGCCTGAGCCGCCCCGGGGGCGCCCGTGCCGGGCGGAGGGGTCGTTCCCCTGCCGGGCCCAGGCCCGCGCCATGTCCGCGTACCGGCTAGCCCACGTCCCTGCGCATGCACACCCGTGGCCAGCGGTCCAGCCCATGACCGGCCTCGCTGAGCCGGATCCGGCGGAGGCCGGGGGTCAGCTCGGCCTCGGTCAGGGCCCGGAAGCCGCATCGCGCGGCGTAGTACGGGGCGTTCCAGGCCACGTCCACGAAGGTGGTCAGGGTGAGCGCGGGGACGCCGTCGCCCGCGGCCCGCGTCGCGATGTGGTCGATCAGGGCCCGTCCCACGCCACGGCGGGCGCTGTCGGGGTGGACCGAGATCTGCTCGATGTGGATGTTTCCGTCGACGGGGTCGGTGATCAGGTACGCCATCGCCCGGTCGGCGTCGTCCACCGCGACCCAGGCCCGTCCGGCCCGCTGGTAGCGGCTCAGCTCTTCCAGACTCAGGGGCTCGTCATCGGCGACTTCGTCCATTCCGATGTCCCGGAAGCAGAGTCCGGCGGCGCGCTCTATGTCCTGGAGGACGGGGAGTTCTTCACTGGTGCTCGTTCGAATCCGCACCCCACCATCATCCTCCGGAACGCCGGAACAAAGGTGTGCCCCCCACCGCCGTGGAGAGCACCCTTCGGCCGTTCCTTCATATGAACGCATATGAATGCCATCGGACCGAGGTCACCCCAATGACCTCGGCCTTCTCCGCTGGCGGTGATCATGAATCTACCAAGATCGGTGCGTGGGGGCGAGGTTGAGGGGACGTCACCTCGGAGAGCGGCCTCCCCCGTGTCCTCACGCCCCGGCCGCGCCCTCCGCGATCGCCTCGTCCACCTCGCCCGTGCGCGCCGCCTCCTCCGCCGCGAAGCGCTGCTGGTCCAGCCGCTCGGCCAGCTCCTCGTCCTGGTTCATCAGCAGGTCGAGGTTGCTGTCGCCCAGCTCCAGCACGCCCATGTCGACATACGCCCGCTGGAGCCGCTCGCCCCACAGCCCGATGTCCTTCACACACGGCACGATCCGGCTGAAGAGCAGCTTGCGGAACATGTGCAGGAACTGCGACTGCTCGCAGTACTCCTCGGCCTCGGCCTTCGGGATGCCGAAGTTCTCCAGGACCTCCACGCCGCGCAGCCGGTCGCGCATCAAGTAGCAGCCCTCGATGACGAATTCCTCGCGCTCGCGCAGTTCCGCATCGCTCAGCTGCCGGTAGTAGTCGCGCAGCGCCATCCGGCCGAAGGCCACATGGCGGGCCTCGTCCTGCATGACGTAGGCGAGGATCTGCTGGGGCAGCGGCTTGTCGGTGGTGTCGCGGATGAGGCCGAACGCGGCGAGCGCGAGGCCCTCGATGAGCACCTGCATGCCCAGGTAGGCCATGTCCCAGCGGGAGTCGCGGAGGGTGTCGCCGAGCAGGGCCCGCAGATCGGTGTTGATGGGGTAGACCGTGCCGAGCTTGTCGTGCAGGAAGCGGCCGTAGAGCTCGGCGTGGCGCGCCTCGTCCATGGTCTGGGTCGCGGAGTAGAACTTGGCGTCGAGGTCGGGGGCGGCCTCCACGATCCGGGCCGCGCACACCATCGCGCCCTGTTCGCCGTGGAGGAACTGGCTGAACTGCCAGGCGGCGACATGATGGCGCAATTCACCCTTGTCGCGGTCGGTCATCCGGTCCCAGTGGCGGGTGCCGTGGAGGGCGAGCGACTCATCGGGGGTGCCCAGCGGATCGTACGGGTCCACATCCAGGCCCCAGTCGATCCGCTTGACCGCGTCCCACTGCTTGTCCTTGCCCTTCTGGTAGAGGGCGAGCAGCCGGGCCCGGTGGTCGTCGTACTCCCAGCTGAACCGGGCGGCGCCGCCGGCGGGCACCTGCCAGAGGGGGTCTCCGGGATCCATCGCGTAGAGCTCATGCGTCGCCACCGACGCCTCCTTCGCCTCGCTCCCCCGTGAACGGATGCGTACTCGGCAGGCTCACACGTCCGTTACTCGGCGGTCAATAAGACCTCCCCAAGGGATTGACGGCCTTGCTGACACGGAGTCTCATAAGAGGTATCCGCCGGTAACCGTTCCCACCGGCGCCCGTCCGAGCCATCAGTGAGGTGCCCTCGACGATGTCCACCGTGACCGAACCACCCGCGCTCCGGGACGCGCTCGGGCTGATCAAGGACCGCGAACGGGTCGCGGAGCGGCTGCTCCAGTCCTCGGCCAAGCACTCCTTCGACCCCGACACCGAACTGGACTGGGACGCGCCCTTCGAGCCCGGCAAGTGGTTCTGGCCACCGGAGCTGGTGTCGCTCTACGACACCCCCATGTGGCGCCGGATGCCGGAGGAGCAGCGGCTGCTGCTGTCCCAGCACGAGGCGGCGGCCCTGGCCTCCCTGGGCATATGGTTCGAGATCATCCTGATCCAGCTGCTCACCCGGCATATCTACGACAAGCCCGCGACCAGCGCCCATGTGCGGTACGCGCTCACCGAGATCGCCGATGAGTGCCGCCACTCCAAGATGTTCGCGCGGCTGATCACCAAGGGCGGCACCCCGGCGTATCCGGTCGCCCCGCTCCACCACAACCTGGGCCGGATCTTCAAGACCTTCTCCACCACGCCCGGTTCGTTCACCGCGACCCTCCTCGGCGAGGAGATCCTGGACTGGATGCAGCGGCTGACCTTCCCGGACGAGCGCGTTCAGCCGCTGATCCGCGGGGTGACCCGGATCCATGTGGTCGAGGAGGCCCGCCATGTGCGGTACGCGCGCGAGGAGCTGCGCCGCCAGATGCTGCGGGCGCCGCGCTGGGAGGCGGAGCTGACCCGGATCGGCTCCGGGGAGTTCTCGCGGGTCTTCTCGCAGGCGTTCATCAACCCCAAGGTGTACACGGACGTGGGACTCGACCGCCGCGCGGCCGTCGCTCAAGTGCGGGCCAGCGCCCATCGGCGCGAGGTGATGCGCAGCGGCGCCCGCAAGCTCACCGAATTCCTCGATGACGTCGGAGTGATGCGGGGCGTGGGGCGTCGACTCTGGAAGAGTTCGGGGCTGCTGGCCTAGGGGCCGCCCGCGGCGGGCTGTTCCCCTCCCCGCCCGGACCAAGGGGCATTGGGCCGCCGGACCCAAGGGCGTGTTCGGGCCGGGCCCAAGGGCCCGTTCGGGTCGGGCCGAAGGGGGCATCCGCTTCGTAACGATGGGCGGTTACGCTGCCAGGCATGACGACAGGCAGCGGCACCGCTCCGGCGCCCCCGGAGGCGACACCCCCGGCGGAGGCGAGTGCCGCCGCGCGCCCGGCGGCCGAACCCCCGGCCACCGCGAGCCCACCGGCCGTGCGCCGGGGCAGCTACCGCAGGCTGAGCGTCGAGGCGCGGCGCGCCGAACTCCTCACCGCCGCGCTCGACCTCTTCGCCCACCGCGCGCCCGAGGACGTGTCGCTGGACGATGTGGCCTCGGCCGCCGGGGCCTCCCGGCCGCTGGTCTACCGCTACTTCCCGGGCGGTAAGCAGCAGTTGTACGAGGCGGCGCTGCGCAGCGCCGCCGATGAGCTGGAACGGTGCTTCGAGGAGCCCAGGAGCGGTCCGCTCAGCGCCCGGCTGAGCCGGGTGCTGGACCGCTACCTGGGCTTCGTGGACGAGCACGACGCGGGGTTCAGCGCGCTGTTGCAGAGCGGCAGCGTGGCGGAGACCTCGCGCACGAACGCGATCGTCGACGAGGTGCGGCGGGCGGCGGCCGAGGAGATCCTGCTCCACCTGGCGGTCAAGGAGCCCGGTGCGCGGCTGCGGATGATGGTGCGCACCTGGATCACGGCCGTCGAGGCGGCCTCGTTGATCTGGCTGGACGAGGAGAAGCGGCCGTCGCTGGAGGAGCTGCGCGACTGGCTGGTGGACCAGTTCGTGGCGATGCTGACCGCCACCGCGGCCACCGACCCGCAGACGGCCCGGGTGATGAAGGCCGCGGTCAGGATGGAGCCCGCGGAGGGGACGGTCGGGCGGCTGGCGCGCCGCGTGGTGCCCGCGCTGGGCGAGGCGTCGCATCTGCTGTGACGAGCGCGGCCGGTGGGGCGTGCGGTCGTGGTGGGGCGAACAGTCGTGGTGGGGCGAACGGTCGTGGTGGGGCGAACGGTCGTGGTGGGGCGAACGTCGACGTGGGACGTACGGCCGCGGTGAGACGTACGGTCGTCGTGGGACGTACGGTCGTGGCGTGAGAAGCGAGGAGACGCCCTTCGTGGGCGGGCCGCTGGACGGCCGGGTGCTGCCGGTGCTGGTCGGCCTCACGGGTCAGCCGCCGAAGACCTACGAGGTGCCGGTGGAGGACGAGGCGGGCGGACCGCCGACGGTGTATGTCTACCGCAGGGTTCCCGCCGCCACTTCCAAGCGGCTGGGCCTGGTCCGGGGCTGGGCCTATGAGTACGACCCGGAGGGAAAGCCGGGCGGCGGGCCGAAGTGGCCGTGGTCCAAGCCGAAGTGAGTGCCGGGCCGAACTGACCCCGGGCCGGGCCGAGCCGACCGCCCGCCGGACGGGTGACCGTATTCGCCCGACTCGCCCACAATTCTCCTGAAGATACGAACGTCATGCCACGATCCCTGCTGAGCTGGACGCCGAACAGAGGCGTCTCGGAGCCGGAGGTGATCACGTGTCAGGACGGATCGTGGGCTCGGTCTGCGCGGCGGCGATCACCGCCGCCGCCGCGCTGGTGCCCGCCGTTCCGGCGGCCAAGGCGGCGGCCGCCCCCGCCCGCCCCGCCGACCGGTCCGTGTCCGAGCTGCTGACGCAGCTCAAGACGCTGTACCGGAAGGCCGAGGAGGCGACGGAGGCGTACAACGGGACCGAGGAGAAGCTGCACAAGCAGCGCACCAGGACCAGGGAGCTCACGGCCCAGCTCGTCCACGCCCGTACGGAGCTCGCCGACAGCCACGACGACGCGGGACGGCTGGCCCGTCGGCAGTACCAGGGCCACAGCGCGCTCTCCTCCTACAGTTTCCTGCTGACCCTGCTCACCCCGCATCCGGAGAACGCCGCCGACGAGGCGCGGGAGCTGGGCCGGGCGGCCGGTCGCGAGGCCGCCCTGATCCACCGGCTGACCAAGGGCGAGCGGCGCGCCGACACCATCGCCACCCGGGCGCGGAGCGCGCTGGACAAACAGCTGTCCCTGGCGGCGAAGCGGAAGAAACAGCGGGACAAGGTGAAGAAGCAGCTCCGCTCCATCGAGAAGCTGCTGGCGGCGCTCAGCACCCGCCAGATCGCCCAGGTGGCCCAGCGCGAGCGCCAGGAGACCGCGAAGGCCCAGCGCGAACTGCTCGCCTCGGGCGCGCTCGGCTCCACGAACGGCGCCGCGAACGGCGCCGCGGGCCCGCCCGCCACCACGAACGGCGGCACGAACGGCGGCACGAACGGGGGCACGGGCGGCGGGACGAGCGGTGGCGCGGACGGCGGCGCCCCGGCTCCCGGAAACCGCCGGGACACCCCGGCGGCGGGCACCCCCTCCCCGGTGGCCACCGTCACCGAGCCCGGCCCCCGCCCCCACCAGTCCCCCGGCCGCCGCCCCGGCATGGCGTCCGCGGAGGCCGGACGGCGCGCGCTCGCCTACGCCCTGAACCAGATCGGCAAGCCCTACGTCTGGGGCGCCGAGGGGCCGAACTCCTTCGACTGCTCGGGGCTGACCTCCTCCGCCTGGGCGTATGCCGGGCGGACCATCCCGCGCACCAGCCAGGAGCAGTGGCGCCAGCTGCCACGGGTGCCGCTCAGTCAGTTGCGCCCCGGCGATCTGGTGATCTACTACAAGGGGGCGAGCCATGTGGCGATGTACGCGGGCAACGGCCAGGTGGTCCAGGCGCCGCGCCCCGGCCAGCGGGTGAAGCTCTCCCCGCTCGCCTCCAATCCGCTCCAGGGCGTGGTGCGCCCCGGCCCGGTCAGGGTGGCCAAGAAGCGGTGAGGGCTCCGGTGGCGGCCGGTGTCAGCGGAAGGACCAGACGGCTTCAGGAGTCTGGGCGTCCACCTCGGCGGTCTCGGCCTCGGCTTCAGCGGACTCGGTTTCAGCGGACTCGGCTGCTGCGGCCGCAGCCTCGGCTGCCTCCGCCTCTTCCCTGACCTGGTCCAGATAGGCGGCCGTCTTCTCCGGCTCGTAGAAGAAGTTCTCGAAGTCGGAGGGGTCGTCGAAGCCATTGGCGATGCGGTGGGCGACGGCGGGGAAGGCGGACCCCGCGCCGAGGAGGTTCACGATGTGCTCCGGCGGCGGGGCCAGCATCGCGTTGGTCCACTTGGTGACGTGCCGCGCGCTCTCCCAGTAGCGGTCGAACGTCGTCCGCATCCACTCCTCGTCGAACGGCCGGTCGCCGCGCTCGAGGATGCTCTCCAGATAGGCCGCCGCGCACTTGGCCGCGGAGTTGGAGCCCTGGCCGGTGATCGGGTCGTTGGCCACCACGACATCGGCCACGCCCAGCACCAGGCCGCCGCCCGGCAGCCGCCCGACCGGGTGGCGTACGGTCGGCGCGTACCGCCCGGACAGCGTGCCGCCCGCGTCCGTCAGCTCGACCTTCGTGGCGCGCGCGTACTCCCAGGGCGTGAAGTGTTCCATCAGCTCCAGGACGCGCTCCAGGTGCTCCGAGGGGTCGGTGATGCCCTGGAACGCGTCGGCCGGACCGTCCGGGACGGCCTCCCAGAAGAGGATGTCGGCGCGGCCGCTGTTGGTGAGCGCGGGCATCACGAAGAGCTCGCCGACGCCGGGCACGAGGTTGCAGCGCACCGCGTCGACGTCCGGGTGCTCGGGGCGCGGGCCGAGGCCGTGCACATAGGCGACCGCGAGGGCGCGCCGCGGGGTGTCGTACGGGGAGCGGGCGGCGTCCCGGTCGAAGAGCGAGACCAGTTCGCCCTTGCCCGCGGCCACCAGCACCAGGTCGTACTTCCTGTCGAGGACGTCCAGGTCGGAGACGGCGGCGCCGTGGATGACCACCTGGCCGCCGCGCTGTTCGAACGTCTCCATCCAGCCGGCCATCTTGATCCGCTGGTCGACGGACTGGGCGTAACCGTCCAGCCGGCCGACCCAGTCGATGACCCGCGGATGGCCCCCGGGAGCCGGCGGCCCGGCGACCGAGACCCCGAGGCCCTCGACCCGCGGCGCCCGCTCCTCCCAGAAGTTGAGCCCCAGGTCGCGCTCGTGGCCCAGCGCGGTGCGGAACATGCACTGGGTGGACATCACCCGCCCGCCGCGGATCTCATCGGCCGTCCGGTTGGACATCAGCGTGAGCTCGTAACCCTGGGACTGTAGGCCGAGAGCGAGTTGGAGGCCGGATTGACCGGCACCCACGATGAGTATCTTCCGCATGGCTGTCGACTCTCCCTCATGCTCGGGCCGGAAAGAGGAACGGAGCATTCCATCCCACGGGCGGAGCAGAGGTTACGTCATTCGGGTGACACGTCAACGGCGTGCCTCACCAGCGCAAGCAGCGCGTCCACGACCGCGATCCGGCGCCGGGCGTCCATCATCACCACGGGGACGGAGGACGCCACCGAGAGTGCGTCCCGTACGTCCTCGGCCTGGTAGAGCGGAGTCCCCTCGAAGTGGTTGACCGCCACCACATACGGCAGTCCGAGGCTCTCGAAGTAGTCCAGCGCCGGGAAGCTCTCGTCCAGGCGCCGGGTGTCGACCATCACCACCGCGCCGATGGCCCCGCGCATCAGGTCGTCCCACATGAACCAGAAGCGCTGCTGGCCGGGGGTGCCGAAGAGATACAGCACCAGATCGTTCTCGAGCGTGATCCGGCCGAAGTCCATCGCGACGGTGGTGGTCAGCTTCTCGGGCGTCGCCTCGAGGTCGTCCACGCTCTCGCTGGCCCGCGTCATCAGTGCTTCGGTCTGAAGCGGAGTGATCTCCGAGACCGCGCCGACGAAGGTCGTCTTACCGACGCCGAAGCCTCCCGCTATCACTATCTTGGTGGCGATCGGCGCGCGGGAGCGGTCCGTCTGCCACCTCTGGAGCACCTCCTCGGCCCCGGGTATCCCGGCCCCGGGTATCTCCGACGTCGCCGGCGGGGTCGCCGTGATCGTCTCAGAGCCTGCGAAGTCCACTGAGCACCCTTTCGAGCAACGCGCGGTCCGGCTGGCCGGGGCCCCGCCCGGTGCCGTAGACGCGGATCTTTCCCTGGTCGGCCAGGTCGCTGAGCAGGACGCGCACCACACCGAGTGGGATCTTGAGCATCGCGGAGACCTCCGCGACGGAGCGCATCCTGCCGCACAGTTCGATGATCGCCCGGATCTCCGGCAGCATCCGGGAGTTCAACCCGCTGGGGGCCAGGTCGAGCCGTCCGTCCGGAGACTCCAGCGCGGCGACGAAGGTCTCCACCAGCAGCACATGGCCGGAGCGGGTGCGGCCACCGGTGAGTGAGTACGGACGTACGCGAGCGGGTTTACGGGCGGGTCGGCCGGACCCGGCGGCCGTCACTGTGCGTGCTCCAGCGACCTGCGTAGTTCATTGCGGAGTTCCGGGGTGAGCACATGCCCGGCCCGGCCCACGAACAGCGCCATGTGATAGGCGACGACGGTCATGTCGCAGTCGGGGGTGGCGTGCACTCCCAGCAGCGAACCGTCGCTTATCGACATGACGAACAGACTGCCCTCGTCCATCGCCACCATCGTCTGTTTGACACTGCCGGCGTCCATCAGCTTCGCCGCGCCGAGCGTGAGGCTGCCGAGCCCCGAGACGATCGTCGCGAGATCCGCGCTGGAGCCCTTGGGGCCGTCCTGCACCGACGGATCGCCCGACGCGGCCGCGGCGTGGTGCCGTGTGTCGGAGGAGAGCAGCATCAGCCCGTCGGTCGAGACGACCACGACCGAACGGACGCCCGGCACCTCCTCGACCAGGTTCGCCAGCAACCAGTGCAGATTACGGGCCTCGCGACTCAACCCGTAGGTACTACTGGGCGCATTCACCCGCGTGCCTCCTCAACCGTGCCACCCTCGTTCTGCGCCCCCGTTTGCCCTGCTGTTCCCCCGTGCCCCCGAGCGGGCTCGCCGTGGGCGGCGATCTCGGCGGCGGCGTCGCGGTGTCCCTCGCGGGCACCGCGCTGGAAGCCTCCGAGCCGGCGCCGCAGTTCCTCCGCGTTCACCGAGCCGGTCCGCTCCCGTGGATCAGGCTCCCGGAGCGCCACGTTCCGCGGTCGGCGCTTGGGAAGCCCCTTGTCGGTGCGCACCGGCTCGTCGTCCGGGCGGGCGTGCTGGTCGGGGCCGATGGCGTACGGATCGGCGGACGGCTCACCGCCGCCTGCCCGCTCACCACCCTCCGCCGTCCTGCCGCCGGGCGGCGACGGGACGCTGTCCTCCGGGCCGTCGTACGACGCCGGGGCGCGGTTGGCCGGACCGCCGTGGGCCGGACCGCCGTGGGCCGGGCCCCAGGCGGCCGCGCCGACCGGGCGTATGCCGTGGCCGCCGAGGTACCACTCGCGGTCCGCGTGGTCGTCGGGGTCCGCGCGGTCGTCGCGGCGGTCGGCGTCCGCGCGGCCCGCGGCGTCCGCACGTACGTCGCGACCCGCACGGTCCGCACGGTCCTCGCGACCCGCACGGTCCTCGCGGTCCTCACGGCGTTCGCCGCCGTCGGGATCCGTACGGTCCGAGCGGTCATCGCGGTCCTCGGGGCCCCCTTGGCTCTCGCGCAGCCGGCGGAGCATCAGCTCCATCGTCTGCTCGACGGCCGGGACCTCCGGCTCCTCGGGCTGAGGCGCCGGGGCCTTGTCGTCCGCGCCGGGCCGGGCGCCGTCCGGCCCGTCGGCCTGGGCCAGCTTGGGGACGCGCTTGGGCAGGGCGGGCAGCGCACCGGCGCCTTCCGGGGCCGGATGGCCGCGCGGCGGCGTGGGCTCCATGGGGTAGTCGCGGCCGGTGTCCCCCGTCAGCCCCCACCGCTCACCGGGGACGGCCCAGGGGGCGCTCGGCTCCGGTTCTGCGGCGGCGTCGACGGGCTCGGACTCGGGACGGGGCTCGTCCTCGGGCCCCGGCCCGGCGGCCTGGGGCACCGGGTCCGGCTGCGGCACCGAGTCCTGCTGCGGCACCGGCTCCACGGGCGGAGCGATCGGCTCCGCACCGGCCCCCGCCCCACCCTCTTGGCCGCGCGTGACCGAACGGGCCTGCCCCGGCAGCGCGTTCGAGTTGGCCTCGGCCTCCGAGCCCGGGAAGCCCGGGAAGGACGACGGCCCGGTGGCGCCGAACGTCGCGTCCGCGCCCACCGGCGGGACGGGCGGCAGCCCGGCGCCGGGCGGACCGGAGGGAAGGATCTTCGTCGGGAGGACGACCACGGCCGCCACCCCGCCCGGCTGCTGCTCGCGCAGCTGCACCCGGATGCCGTGGCGCGCCGCGAGCCGGGTCACCACGTACAGCCCGAGGCCCAGCGGGTCCTCCGGCTGGGGGCCCTGGCAGTACTCCGGCACGGGGTCCGCGAGCCGGTTGTTCAGCTCGATGAACCGCTCGGGCGTCATGCCGATGCCCTCGTCCTGGACGGAGAGCATGACCTCGCCGGTCTCCAGCAGCCAGCCGGAGATCTGGACCGCCGCGTCCGGCGGAGAAAACGATGTCGCGTTCTCCAGGAGCTCGGCGATCAGGTGGCTGACGCTGTCCGCGGCGAACCCCGCGACCTGGGCATGTGGCGGCAGCGCCTGGATCTGCACCCGGTCGTACCGCTCGACCTCGCTGATCGAGGCGCGCAGCACATCCAGCAGCGGCACCGGCCCCGGATGGGTGGCCTTCTGCTCGGAGCCCGCGATCACCAGCAGGTTCTCGCCGTAGCGGCGCATCCCGGTGGCCAGGTGGTCGAGCTGGAAGAGCGTCTCGAGGCGGTCGGGGTCCTGCTCCCGCTCCTCCAGGGACTCGATGATGGCGAGCTGGCGCTCGATCAGGCCCAGCGAGCGCAGCGCGAGGCTGACGAAGCTGCCGTGAACCCGGGCCCGCAGCCCCTCCAGCCGGGTGGCGACCGCGTCCCGCTCGGCGCGCAGCCCGTCCCGCTCGTCGGCCAGCCGCTGCCGCTCACCGACGAGCCGGGTGCGCTCGCGCTCGAGCTCGGCGACCCGCTCGTACGTCTGGGTGGCCTTGGCGTGCAGTTCGTTGACGGCCCGTACGGCGTCCGCGAACTCGTCGTCGCGGCCCTTGAACGCCACCGGCTCCTCGGCCGCCGGATCAGCCGCGACCCGCCGGGCGCCGAGCCGCAGCGCGGCCAGCGGCCGGGTCATCGAGCGGGCGCTGTGCACTCCGGCGCCGAGGGCGACCAGCAGGGCGGCGCCGACGATGCCGATGCGCAGCTCCAGGTCGGTGACCTCGTCGTCCCGCACCCGCGCGAGCTGGGCCGCCTCGGCGGAGGCCAGCGAGGACTGCGTGCCGCGCATCTGGTCGATCCGGGCGTTCAGGGCGGCCTCGACGCGGTCCTTCTGGAGGAAGAAGTCATTGCCCGCGAGGCGGCTCTGGTCGGTGAGCCGGGCGAGGTAGCGCTCGGCGGAGTCGACCTCGGCGCCGTTGACGGTGCGCCGGTAGGCCTCGCGCATGGTGGCGGGGGCCAGCTGCTCGAAGTCGTCGAGCGCCGACTGCTCGCGGACGTTGGTCCGCTGGGCGGCCGAGACCAGCGTGGGCTGGCCGCCGCCCGCGTCGAGCGCGGCCAGCAGCAGTCCGCGGGTGGCGGACGCCTCCTCCACCGCGCGGCCGAGCGGGGCCAGCGCGGCGGTGCCGCCGGACTCGGCGTCGGCCGGGAGCCGGCGGGCGAGGGTGTCGGTGATTCCATTCAACGCTTGCACGGTGCGGGTGTAGGCGGTGAAGACATCGATGGCGGAACCCTTGCCGGTCAGCGCCTCCTGCCGCAGCTCGGGGAGGGCGTCCAGGCGCCGCCGGACGGAGTCCGGGACGTCCCCGCGCACCTCCCGGACCCGGCGGTCGACCCGGGCGCGCATCTCCTCGGAGACCCCGTGGCCGGAGGCGGAGGTGCGGCCGTCGGCGACATAGCGGGTCATGGCGTCGCGCTCGTCGGCGAGGGCGTGGGCGAGGGTCACCGTGGAGCGGTTGGTCTCCGCGAGGTCGACGAGGTGCTGGGCGTCGGTGGTGTCGTCGAGGGCCAGCAGAACGGCGGGCGCTCCGGCCCCGAGGACGGCGGCGGAGACGAGGACGACGGACGTGGTGAGCCGACGACGGACGCGTACGGTGCGGCGTCGCGGCGTCGCCTCATCCTGGCGTGGCTCGCCGACCGCATCGCGCGTGGTGCCCCGAAGCCGTTTCTTCCGCACCGGTGCTCACAATCCATTCTCGCCCGACCGCTGACGTGGACAGAGGTGACGACGGATCAACAATTGTGTTTCCCCACCTCTGGTAGGGATTCCGACCCTTTCAGGACGGGTCTGGGGCAGGTACGCATCACCCGCCCGGCCACCCGAACGAGTGAACCGTATTGCGTAGTTGACCACCAACTTTGGCTCGCGGCCATACCTTCCCGCCACCTTGCGCGGATTGGTAAAGACCTCGGCGCCCTGAGAAGATGCCCACCCGCAGCTTCCCAGAAGTGTCAATCCCGCCCCAATCAGGCAGCGGAGAAACCGGCGACGGATTTGGTACGGACCAACACCCGGTCCGGCCCTCGCCACCGCGGTGATCGACAGGGCTCCGGCAGACTGAGGGAATGCGCATCGAACTCGCGACCGCCCCCGGCGATCAGCAATATCCCAACGAGGACTACGCCTCGGTAGCCCTCCCGGCCTCGGGGAGCGGCGGTGCGCTCGTGGTGCTGGACGGGGTGACCCCGCCCGAGGGAGGGGACGGATGCGTCCACAGCGTGGACTGGTTCACCGCGCGGCTCGGCGGATCGCTGCTCGAACTGTCCGGTTCGCGGCGGGATATGCCACTGACACTGTGCCTCTCCGAGGCGATCGCCCGGACCGCCGCCGCCCATAGTTCAACATGTGACCTTTCTCACCCGCTCACACCCCAGGCAACCGTGGTCACGGCGCGCTGGAACACCGAGCGGATCGAGTATCTGGTGCTGTCCGACTCGGTGTTGCTCATCGAGCGGACCCATGACGGAGTGACCCCGGTCCTGGACGACCGCATCGACCGGCTGCGGGCCGAGGGCCGGCGGCTCGCCCCGCTGCGCAACGCGGCGGACGGCTTCTTCACCGCCGCCGCCGACCCCGCCGTCTCCGGTAAGGCGGTCACCGGGGAGCTCCCGCGCGGCGAGGTGCGGGCGCTGGCGGCGCTCACCGACGGGGCGTCGCGCTGGGTGGAGAGGTTCGGCGAGGGCGACTGGACCGAGTGCTTCGCGCTGCTGCGCAAGGAGGGCCCACAGGCGCTGATCGACCGGGTGCGGGCGGCCGAGCACGCCGATCCGGACCGTACGGCCTTCCCCCGGGGCAAGACCCATGACGACGCGGCCGTGGTCTTCGTGGAGCCGTGACCGCAGGGGCCGCCCTTTCCGGGGCGGGCAGCGGGGGCGGGTAGCGCGGTTGCCACATCCGCGTCGCCGGATGCGCGCGGGTCGCCGATCCTGACGTGTATGAGCGCCCTACTCCTGCGCCGCGCGCGCCGTCTGACCGCGGTCGTCGGCCTCCTGCTCCGCGTTCAACCGGTGCAGCAGCCTGGCGAGTTCGGCGACCTCGCTGCGCTCCCACGCGGCGAGGCGGCGCGCATACCGCGCCCGCCGTGCGCCACGCACGGCACGGAAGCGGCTGCGGCCCTCCTCGGTCAACTCCACCAGGAAGGCACGGCCGTCGGCCGGATCGGGCGTCCGCGTCACCAGTCCCAGCCCCTCGAGCGCCCGGAGCTGACGGCTCATCGTGGCCTTTCCTACGCCCACGAAGCCGGCGAGCTCGGTGGCGCGCTGCGGACCGGCGTCCTCCAGCCGCATCAGCAGTCCATAGGCGGCGGATTCGAGCTCCGGGTGGACCTCCCGGGCCAATTCCCCCGAAGCGGCACGGGCTCTGCGGAGGAAAACCGCCAATTCGCGCTCCAGAGCCAGGAATGCACGGTCCACACCAATGCCGCCCATGGTGCCCCCCTCACCCCGCTCAGGGGGCAACGCCCCGTTGTTGTGCACGTCAGAGCCCTCTCCGGGTTTTCACTTCGTGAAAGTTTCTACCACGCGCGGCTGTTACCGCAGCTCCACCAGTATTTCGCAGGATTAGACCAACGGCATCACACTCTCCCCCTTCCGTCGGCCTATCTACGCCCGTAGCGTCAACTCCTGACATGGTCATTCCAATCGGAGCTCCCCCCACCGAGGTTTCGGAGGCAACGCCATGCCTGTGCACAGACCTGGTTCGGCCCGACGCGCCCTCAGTGCGCTGATCGGTATTCTCGCCGCTCTCCTCGCCGTGACCCTCGCACTGCCCGGTTCGGCGTTCGCCGCCCAGGGGCGGGGCGACAAGGCCATCCCGCATCCCGAGGACGACTGGGCGGGTTCCCAGATAGCCAAGCACGAGGGCGGATCCACGACCGGTGAGGCGCCGACGGGGCTGCTCGCCACCGTCGAGGGCGTGGACGTCAGCAGCCACCAGGGCAATGTCAGCTGGTCGACGCTGTGGAGCAGCGGCGTCCGGTTCGCCTACGTCAAGGCGACCGAGGGCACCAGCTACACCAACCCGTACTTCGCCCAGCAGTACAACGGCTCGTACAACGTCGGCATGATCCGCGGCGCGTACCACTTCGCCCTGCCGGACAACTCGACCGGTGCCGCACAGGCCAACTACTTCGTCGACCACGGCGGCGGCTGGTCCAAGGACGGCAAGACCCTGCCGGGCGCGCTCGACATGGAGTACAACCCCTACGGCGCGACCTGCTACGGGCTGAGCGCCAGTGCGATGGTCAACTGGATCAAGTCCTTCAGCAGCACCTACAAGTCGCGCACCGGCCGCGATCCGGTGATCTACACCTCCACCAGCTGGTGGAAGACCTGCACGGGCAACTCCGCCGCCTTCGGTGGCGTCAACCCGCTGTGGATCCCGCGCTACGGCTCGTCCGTCGGCGAGCTTCCGGCCGGCTGGGGCTTCCACACCATCTGGCAGTACACCTCCACCGGCCCGACGGTCGGCGACCACAACAAGTTCAACGGCGCCATGGACCGGTTGCAGGCGCTCGCCAACGGCTGAGCCCCGCATCGCGTCACCCCCCACACCTGGCGCGCCGCCCGCATACGGCGCGCCCCGCCCTCCGGCGTACGGACAGGTCTGTCCGTACGCCGGAGGGTTTGGTCGTGCCACGGCGGCTCGAACGCGGCGGGTCAGTCGCGGGGGAACTCGTCGGTGGCGAGGGTGAGGTCGACGACCGTGCCGGTCAGGTCGACCGGCACGCCGAAGTCGATGGTGCTCTCGACGTGGTACGCGCCGTCCTTGGGCTCGGTGTGAAGGCGGCACTTCCCCGTGTACGGGTCAGCGATCAGATAGACAGGGACCCCGGCCTGGGCATAGGCCGCCTTCTTGGGACCGTAGTCGTTCGCCGCCGTATCCCTTGAGATCACCTCGGCGACGAATTCGATGTCCTCACAGCACCAACGGCCCTGCGGGGTCTTCTCGGCACCCTGCGCGACCTTGACGACATCCGGGCAGAAGCCGTTCATGTACCCGGGGAAGTCGATGCGGACGTCCGACAGCACGTTCACGTTCATCCCGAAGCGATCTTCGAGAGCCCGCACGATCCTACGGATGATGTACCAATGGACGTCCCGCTGCGGCGACATGAAGACGGCCCCCCTGACAACCTCGACCTTGTAGCCCTCGGGGACCTGGAACCGCTCCAGCCGGTCGAACATCTCATCCAGGCTGCGGGCATCGCTGTCGGCCATCTCGATCCTGTCAGTCTCTGTGACGGTCATCGTGCCGCTCCTCCCCACCGCGCACCCGTTGTGCACGCGATGGACAGTCCAACGATACGCACGTCCGAGACGTCACGCGTGGCCCGGAACCCCGTTCGACACGGGGCCCCGGGCCACTGCGCTCCCGGCAGCGTCCGTCACGCCGCCACCGGAACCTCCGGGGTCGCCGCCCGGGCGGGCTCGAGGGCCAGCTCCAGCACCCGGCGGACGTCCGAGACCGGGTGGACGTCGAGCTTGTCCAGGACCTCGGCGGGGACGTCGTCCAGGTCGGGCTCATTGCGCTTGGGGATGATCACGGTGGTCACCCCGGCCCGGTGCGCCGCCAGCAGCTTCTGCTTGACGCCGCCGATCGGCAGCACCCGCCCGGTCAGGGACACCTCGCCGGTCATCGCCACATCCGGGCGCACCTGGCGGCCGGAGAGCAGCGAGGCCAGCGCGGTGGTCATGGTGATGCCCGCGCTCGGGCCGTCCTTGGGCACCGCGCCCGCCGGGACGTGGAGGTGGACGCCGCGCTCCTTCAGGTCGCCGACCGGCAGCTCCAGCTCCGCGCCGTGCGAGCGCAGGAAGGAGAGCGCGATCTGGGCGGACTCCTTCATCACGTCACCGAGCTGGCCGGTGAGGCTCAGCCCCGCGCCGCCCGTCTCCGGGTCGGCCAGCGACGCCTCCACGAACAGCACATCGCCGCCCGCGCCCGTGACCGCGAGCCCGGTCGCCACGCCGGGGACGGCGGTGCGGCGCTCGGCCGGGTCCTGGGCGGACTCGGGGGTGTGGTGCGGCCGGCCGATCAGCGGGCGCAGCTCCGCCACACCGACGGTGAAGGGCAGTTCGCGCTCGCCGAGCTCGTGCTGGGCCGCCACCTTGCGCAGCAGCCGGGCGATGGACCGCTCCAGCGTCCGTACGCCCGCCTCGCGGGTGTACTCGCCCGCCAGCTTGCGCAGCGCCTCGTCGGCCACCGTGACCTCGCCCGGCTCCAGACCGGCCCGCTCCAGCTGGCGGGGCAGCAGGTGGTCACGGGCGATGGTGACCTTCTCGTCCTCGGTGTAGCCGTCCAGGCGCACCAGCTCCATCCGGTCCAGGAGCGCCTCCGGGATGGCCTCCAGGACGTTGGCGGTGGCGAGGAAGACCACGTCGCTCAGGTCGAGTTCGACCTCCAGGTAGTGGTCGCGGAAGGTGTGGTTCTGCGCCGGGTCCAGGACCTCGAGCAGGGCCGCGGCCGGGTCGCCGCGGAAGTCGGAACCCACCTTGTCGATCTCGTCCAGGAGGACGACGGGGTTCATCGAACCCGCCTCCTTGATGGCCCGGACGACCCGGCCGGGCAGCGCGCCCACGTAGGTGCGCCGGTGGCCGCGGATCTCCGCCTCGTCGCGGACGCCGCCGAGCGCGACCCGGACGAACTTCCGCCCCATCGCGCGGGCGACGCTCTCGCCCAGGCTGGTCTTGCCGACGCCGGGCGGGCCCACCAGGGCCAGCACCGCGCCGCCGCGGCGGCCGCCGACGACGCCGAGGCCCCGGTCGGCGCGGCGCTTGCGCACCGCCAGGTACTCGGTGATCCGCTCCTTGACGTCCTCCAGGCCCGCGTGGTCGGCGTCGAGCACGTCCTTGGCGCCCTGGATGTCGTACGCGTCCTCGGTGCGCTCGTTCCAGGGCAGCTCCAGGACGGTGTCCAGCCAGGTGCGGATCCAGCTGCCCTCGGGGCTCTGGTCGCTGGACCGCTCCAGCTTGTCGACCTCCTTGAGGGCCGCCTCGCGGACCTTGTCCGGCAGGTCCGCGGCCTCCACACGGGCGCGGTAGTCGTCGGACTCGTCCTCGGGGTCGCCGTTGAGCTCGGCGAGCTCCTTACGGACGGCTTCGAGCTGGCGCCGCAGCAGGAATTCGCGCTGCTGCTTGTCGACGCCCTCCTGGACGTCCTTGGCGATCGACTCGGCCACGTCCTGCTCGGCGATGTGATCGCTCAGCCAGGTGACGGCCAGCTTCAGCCGGGCCACCGGGTCGGTGGTCTCCAGCAGCTCGACGCGCTGGGCCACGGACAGGAAGGGCGAGTACCCGGAGTTGTCCGCGAGCTGTGAGACATCGTCGATCTGCTGCACCCGGTCCACGACCTGCCAGGCGCCGCGCTTGCGCAGCCAGCTGGTGGCCAGCGCCTTGTACTCCTTGATCAGTTCGGTGACGGCACCGGGCAGGGGGTCGGGCACGATCTCCTCGACCGTGGTGCCCTCCACCCACAGGGCCGCCCCGGGTCCGGTGGTCCCGGCCCCGATGCGGACGCGGCGCACCCCGCGGATCAGCGCGCCGGGGTCTCCGTCGGAGAGCCGGCCCACCTGCTCGATGGTGCCCAGCGTGCCGATACCGGCGTAGGTGCCGTCGACGCGCGGCACCAGCAGCACCTTCGGCTTGCCGCCTCCGCTCCCACTGGAGCGTGCGGCGGCCTGGGCGGCCTCCACCGCGGCGCGTACCTCGGTATCGGAAAGGTCCAACGGCACCACCATGCCGGGGAGCACCACCTCATCGTCGAGAGGCAGTACGGGCAGGGTGAGCGGTGTGGACAGCGAAGCCATGATCTCCCCTTCGGCAGGCAAGTTGAGCCACAAGGACTCAATAAGTCAATGCCCACTCAATGCACGGAGGGGGTTCAGGTGTTCCCGGAGGCTTGTTCGCTGTGAGCGAAGTCGGCCGAGGCGCCGTCGTTTCGCCGTGACCGCGGGCGCCACCTGGTGTTTCGCCGGACGTACGGCCAGGAGACGACACCGAGCAGCAGGGCGAAGGCATGGCCCCAGCCGGTGAGCGGATCGAAGTCGACGAGGATCCCGGCGGCGAGCGCGAGGGCGATCCCGCCGAGCAGCGCCCACCGGCGCCCGGGTGACAGCAATCCGGCGAGCGCGGCGGCGCAGGCGATCAGCCCGTAGCTCACGCCGTAGTCGAGGCGGCGCAGCGAGCTGTCCGGGAGCTGCCCGGCGGCCACGGAGAGGGCCACCGGGACCTCGGTGAGCAGCGTCGCCAGTACGTGCCCGAGCAGGAACACCGCGGCGGTGCGCACCCCGCCGAGCCGCCGCTCCAGCGCGCCGAGCACCAGGGGGAAGGCGACCAGATACGGCGAGGTGATCCCGCCCACCGCCCACAACGCGCTGACCAGCAGCGTCAGCAGCGGCCGCTGGGAGAGGTGGAACACATCGGTGCTGGAGCCCGCGAGCAGATCGCGCACGGTGCCGGGATCGCCGAGCCGGGCGTAGAGCCCGGTGCCGAGCAGGACGAGGGTGTAGCCGAGGGTGAACGGCACGGTGCGGAGCGCGCGCGGCAGCGAACGCGCCAACGCCGCCGTATGGCGTCCATCGGCCCACCCGACGCCCGGCACCCGCGGCGTACCGGCCCCGACGCCCGGCACCCGCGGCGTACCGGCCCCGACGCCCGGCACCCGCGGCGTACCGGCCCCGACGGCCGCGGGCCAGCCGCGGCCCACCACCCGCCGCCCGTCGGCCGCGCGAGCGCATGCCCCGGCCGGGGCGACGGCCCGGAGGCCATCCGGGTCACCGCCGCCCGCCGCCCGCGCACCCGGAATGGCCGGCACATCCGTCCCTCTTACCGATGTCGTCAACGCCCGCGCCCCTTTCTCACGCCCGTCGCCGCTCCCCCTACTCCCCCGCTTATCCGCCACGACCGGAACAACAACCAGGACGCCGTGAGTCATGTCACGGCACCATCAGCTGTGACATGGACGACGCCTCACCACGCCACCGCACGGCCCCGCGCGACCGTGAATCGGTTGGACCGGCGAGCCGGGGCGGCGCGAGGATGGCGGGGTCAGGAACCGCCCGGGAGGACCCCACACCCATGCAGCCGCAGCCGCCGTACGACCTCCACGCCGACGCCGACGACCGGCCGGTCACCGTCGACCGCCGGGAGGGCCCGTACGGCGAGGTGGTGCTGCGGCGGCGCGGCGGCGCGGGACCGTCGGACGACGCCGTCTTCGAGATCATCGCCAATGGGTGCTTCCTCATGGACACCTCCGACGGCCGATCGGAGCGGCTGCTCATCCGTGCCGCCCTCGACGCGCTGCCCGCCGACCGCCCCTCCCCCGCGCTGCTCATCGGCGGCCTCGGCGTCGGGTTTTCGCTGGTCGAAGCAGTGGCGGAGCCCCGGTGGGGACGGATCGAGGTGGTCGAGCGGGAGGCCGCGGTGATCGACTGGCACCGCGCGGGCCCCCTGGCGGCCTTGACCGCCGGGGCGCTGGCCGATCCGCGCACCGAGATCGTCCACGCCGATCTGGTCGAGTGGCTGCGAACGGGCCCGCGGACCTATGACGCGCTGTGCCTGGACATCGACAACGGCCCCGACTGGACCGTCACCGAGGACAACGACGGCCTCTACTCCCCCACCGGACTCGCGGCCTGCGCGGCGCGTCTCGCACCGGGCGGGGTGCTGGCCGTATGGTCGGCGCAGCCGTCGCCCGCGTTCGAGGAATCTCTCCGGAATGCCGGGTTCACACAGGTGCGTACGGAAGAGGTCGCCGTTGCCCGGGGTGTTCCCGACGTCGTGCATCTCGCGGTTCGGGGCGCGTAGCAAAGCCGCGTACGCTGGCTTTACGCTTGCTTGCCTACCAAACGCGGCTGAGCGATGACCAGGCGCGAGCCGCGGGTTTCACCGGAAGACGCAGGGGCGGGCGTATGGAGCAGACTCACAACGGTCACAACGGGACCGCCACGACCACCCCTGGCGCACAGCGCCGGGTCCTCGTCGTCGAGGACGATCCGACCATAGTGGACGCCATCGCGGCCCGGCTGCGGGCCGAGGGGTTCCAGGTCCAGACGGCGGGAGACGGTCCGGCGGCGGTCGACACGGCCGAGGCGTGGCAGCCCGACCTGCTCGTCCTCGACGTGATGCTGCCGGGCTTCGACGGGCTGGAGGTCTGCCGACGGGTGCAGGCCCGGCGGCCGGTGCCCGTGCTGATGCTGACCGCGCGCGACGACGAGACCGACATGCTGGTGGGGCTCGGGGTCGGCGCCGACGACTACATGACCAAGCCGTTCTCCATGCGCGAACTGGCCGCGCGGGTGCACGTACTGCTGCGGCGGGTGGAGCGGGCGGCGCTGGCCGCGCACACCCCGCGCAGCGGGATCCTGCGCCTGGGCGAGCTGGAGATCGACCACGCCCAGCGCCGGGTGCGGGTGCGCGGCTCGGACGTACACCTCACCCCGACCGAGTTCGATCTGCTGGTCTGTCTGGCCAACACCCCGCGCGCGGTGCTCTCGCGCGAGCAGCTGCTGGCCGAGGTGTGGGACTGGGCGGACGCCTCGGGCACCCGCACCGTGGACAGCCACATCAAGGCGCTGCGCCGGAAGATCGGCGCGGAGCGGATCCGTACGGTGCACGGCGTGGGCTACGCCCTCGAGACCCCGGCGGCATGACGAGGGCCCGCTGGGCACGCAGGCTCCCCAAGCTCCGGGCGGGCACGGCCGCCAGGGGCACGGCTCCCAGGGGGGCGCGCGGGAACCGGGAGCCAAGGGGCTGGGCTCGCGGGGCTCCCCAGACCTGGGCGGACAAGGCTCCCAGGCTCTGGCCGCGCGGGGCCCCCAAGGTCTGCCAACCGCCCGGGGCCCCCACGGACCGGCGGGCGTGGTCCCGCGCCACCTGGGCCCGGGTCTGGGAGGCGCTGCGCCCCTTCGACCCGTACCGCTCGGTCAAGGCCGCACTGGGGGCGCTGGTCGTCGGCTCGGTGATCATCACCACGCTGCTCGTCTTCGCGGCGATGCACTCCGACACCGAGCTGCGCGTCATCACCATCTTCTCGATCATCGCCTCGCTGCTGATCACCCAGTTCGTGGCGAACGGGCTCACGGCCCCGCTGGACGAGATGACCGAGGTCACCCGGGCGATGGCCAACGGCGACTACACCCGGCGGGTGCGGGCGGCGCAGCGCGGGGACGAGTTCGGCGACCTGGCGTCCGCGTTCAACCGGATGGCGGCCGACCTGGAGGCGGTGGACACCCACCGCAAGGAGCTGGTGGCCAACGTCTCGCATGAGCTGCGCACCCCGATCGCGGCGCTGCGGGCGGTGCTGGAGAACGTGGTGGACGGCGTCTCGGACGCCGATCCGGAGACCATGCGGGTCGCGCTCAAGCAGACCCAGCGCCTGGGCCGCCTGGTGGACCAGCTGCTCGATCTCTCCCGCCTCGACAACGGGGTGGTGCCGCTGCACGCGCGGCGGTTCGAGGTCTGGCCGTATCTGGCCGGGATCCTCAAGGAGGCCGGCATGGCCAAGGGCGCGGAGTCCCATTCGGGCGCGCACACCCGCAAGGACGTCCATCTCAACCTGGACGTCTCGCCGCCGGAGCTGACCGCCCACGCCGACGCCGAGCGGCTGCACCAGGTGATGGCGAACCTCATCGACAACGCGGTGAAGCACAGCCCGGCACACGGCCGGGTGACCGTGCGTGCCCGGCGCGGGGACGGCCCGGAGAGCCTGGAGCTGGAGGTGCTGGACGAGGGCCCCGGCATTCCGGAGGCGGATTGGCACCGGGTCTTCGAGCGGTTCAACCGGGGCGGGCTCTCCCCGGTGGACGGTCGGCGGCGGCCGGGGCCGGGCCAGGGCAGCGACGGCGGCACCGGTCTGGGGCTGGCGATCGCGCGCTGGGCGGTGGATCTGCACGGCGGGCGGATAGGGGTGGCGGAGTCCCCGCGCGGCTGCCGGATCAAGGTCAGCCTTCCCGGACCTGCCCCGGAACCCAAACCAGGCACCCCCTGAGATCAAAGCTGAAGTAAAGTCGACGCTGTCGCGCACATACGAGCGGCAGGGGTGCACGTCTGCGCTGCCCCGCGCCGGAGGAAACGCACGAAACCCCGTGTGTTTCCCGGTGCGTCATGCGCTGAAACCCGCCAATCAATGTGACTTGCGCGACGATGACCAGTGCGGCCTGCACGTAAGGGTCCAAGAGGCGTAGCCTTTATTCCCGCTGTCCACCACCTTTAGGAAGCGGAAGAGGGCGGTTGCCGCCGTGTCGCCACAGTCCCCCAACACCTCGAGCGTCTCGACCGATGAACAGGACGGGCAGGGGAGTAACCCTGCCGCTGCCTTCGGCCCCAATGAGTGGCTCGTCGACGAGATCTACCAGCAGTACCTCCAGGACCCGAACTCGGTCGACCGAGCCTGGTGGGACTTCTTCGCCGACTACAAGCCGGGTCAGGACACCGGCTCCGCGGTGGCCACGCCACCACAGGGAGTAGCCGCGAGCGCCGTCCCGGCGGCCCCGGCGCAGCCCGACGCCGCGGGGCCGGCGGAGGCGAAGCCCGCCGCCCCGGCCGCGAAGCCCGCCGAGGCCAAGC
>NZ_BAAAIF010000058.1:0-65056 GCF_039525925.1 Streptomyces javensis
CGCCGGCGGGGACGCGGCGGGCGGGGTGCCGGGCGGCGGGGGCACCAGTGGCGGAGTGGCGGGCGGCGGCGGAGCGTAACCGCCGCTGCCGTAACCGCTATTGCCATAGCCCCCGCTGCCGTAACCACCGCCATAGCCGCCGCCGTAGCCCCCGGCCCCGGAGCCGTCCCCGTAGTCCCCGGGCCCCTGGGCGTCGTAACCCCCGGGCTGGCCGTCGTAACCCCCGTCGTAGCCGCCATAGCCGCCGTACGCCGGGGCGCCCCCGAGGCCCGCGGTGCCCTCCTCCACGCCCCGCCGCGCCAGCACGAGCAGGGCGATCAGCCCCGCGATCGCCTCGAAGAAGCCGGTGAGCACGCTGAGCACGCCCACCGTCGGCAGATCGCTGAGGTGGTCCACGTAGTCCAGCTTGATGTAGAGCGATGCCTCGCTGATCCCCATGGCCGTCACCAGCGCCGCCGCCACCATCCCCAGCGGACGCGCCAGCGGGGCGCGCGCGAGCGCGGTGGCCGCTCCGGCCAGGCACAGCGCCACCGCCGCCCACGCGATCCAGGCACCGGGCGCCGAGAGCAGGGTGGGCAGCGTGTGCTTGCCCGTGAGCAGGTACTTGTAGATCTCCCAGCCGCGCTCCTGGGCCCAGTAGATCTGCCAGGCGGCGATGACGACCCCGAGCGCGCCCAGGAACAGCGCGCCGACGACCGCCGCCCCGGGCGCGGGGCGGCCCGGCGGCCGCTCGGCGGGCGAGACCGGCCGGCCGGGCGCGGCGGCGAGGTCGGCGGGGCGGCGTGCCGCGGCCACGACGGCCAGCAGCAGCCCCGCGAGCACCACCTGCGCCCAGGCGCTGGCGTTCGCCCGGGTCTTGAGGTCGCCGGGGATGCCCTGGAGCCAGTCGGAGTTCAGGTTCCACAGGCTGGGCAGGCGCACCGCGACGGTCACCACCGCGACCGCGCCGAGCGCGCCCGCGGCGGACGGTGAGCGCAGGGCGGTGATTCCGACGACCGCGTAGACCAGCAGCAGCGCGAGGTCGAGCAGGGAGGAGCCGAAGATCCCTCCGGTGGCCCGGAACGGCAGCCCGGCCCAGGTCCACCACAGATGGTTCGCCTCATCGGCCTTGTCCAGGTCGTGGATGATCCATCCCAGCGAGATCAGCCCGAGAACCGCGCAGACGAGCGCCCCGAAGACGCGCGCTCCGCTGTTGAGTATCCGTCCCTGCCCCATAGCCGTAGGTCTCCCCCGCCGCACACCCCGGGCAACCGTCGCGGCCCGAAGAAAAATACCGATCGTGGAAGAAAAATGCGGATCGTGACCGTCCGGAGACCACCGGGAGACACGTCGGCCGAGCCCCCGAAGTGGTGCGACCGGCCGGGGCTGCGTCTCGCGCCCCGGCCGGTCCACGGCACCCGCACGGCCGTACGCAGTTCAGCCTGACGCGTCCGTATATCGGTGTTGCGACAGATGAGTTGCCTGTGTGTTAACGCGTTTCCTGCCCATAGTCCATGCTTTGTCCCCCATGGGGGATCTCTGTCAAGCACGCCCGGACCTCGATCTGCCAAATCTTCGCTCAAGGTTCGAACGAGCGGCACATCCACCCTCGCCGGACCCTTGACTGAGCCGTTCCCCGATTGCGACAGTCCGCTCAACCCGACACGCATGCACCACCCTGGCGAGCGGGCGGCGACATGACGCGCATAGACAGCGCGAGTTGACGGTGTGACACCAGTGCGGGGGGACGCTACGCGATGACGAGTCCATCCCAGACCGGCGTGGTCGAGAAGACCGCACCGGGCGGCATGGAGAGCGAGGCGCCGACCGGTCTGGCGCCCCGCCAGCTGATGTGGCGGCGCTTCAGACGCGACCGCACCGGCGTGATCTCCGCGTGCGTGGTGCTCTTCTTCTTCGCCGTCGCCGTGCTGGCGCCGGTGATCTCGTGGCTGTACGGCAAGGATCCGTACACCACCTACGGCCTTGACCGGCCCGAGCTGCTGGACCCCCTCACCGGCTATCCGATGAAGCCCAACGGCGGCATCGACGGCGAGTTCTGGTTCGGCATCGAGCCCAAGCTGGGCCGCGATGTGCTGACCCAGCTCGTCTACGGCATCCGCACCTCGCTGCTGATCGGGCTGGCCGCGACCGTGCTGTCCACGCTCACCGGCATCGTGATCGGCGTGGTGGCGGGCTATACGGGCGGCCGCACCGACTACTTCCTCGGCCGTCTCATCGATCTGCTGCTGTCCTTTCCGCAGCAGCTGTTCTTCGTCGCCTTCATGCCGGTGGTCACCGCGCTGTTCGTCAGCCCGCAGAAGGAGACACCCACCTATTTCCGGGTGACGGCCCTGGTGATGGTGTTGTGGCTGCTGGGCTGGATGCAGCTGGCCCGGCTGCTGCGCGGCCAGGTGCTGTCCCTGAGGGAGCGTGAGTTCGTCGAGGCGGCCAGGGTGACCGGCGCCTCGCCGTGGCGGATCGTCCGCAAGGAGCTGCTGCCCAACCTCGTCACGCCCATCCTGGTGCAGTCCACGCTGATGCTGCCGAACTTCGTGACGACGGAGGCGGCGCTGTCCTTCCTCGGCGTCGGCGTGGTGGAGCCGACCCCCGACTGGGGCCGGATGTTCGCCAAGGGCGCGAACTTCTACGAGGGCGACATCACCTACATGTTCTTCCCCGGCATCGCCATGGTGGTCTTCGTGGTCGCCTTCAACCTGCTCGGGGACTCGGTCCGGGACGCGATGGACCCGAAGACCACGCGGTGACCGGGGGCCGGCTGGCCCAAGGCAGTGAACGGCAAGCTTCCGTCCGATGAGGCAGGTGCAGTGGCAACGTGAACACCGAAGAACCGTCCAAGAACAGTCGCAGAGCCCGTACCTACGCCGTCGCCCTGGCCGCGGGGGCCCTGGCGCTCGCGGGGTGCAGCAGCGGTGGCGGCGGCTCGAATCCCAAGGATTCGAACGAGCCCAAGATGGAGTCCCAGGACATCACCCTCGGCACCGCCGCCGACTCCACCGGACCGGCCAAGGACCTGCCGGGCGCCAAGAAGGGCGGCACCGTCACGGTGCTCCAGCGGGACGCCTTCGAGCATCTGGACCCGGGGCAGATCTATGTCAGCGATGAGCTGATCATGCAGACGCTCTACAACCGGACGCTGACGAACTACCAGTTCGACGACAAGACGGGCAAGGCCAAGCTGGTCGGCGACCTCGCCACCGACACCGGCAAGTCCTCCGACGGCGGCCGCACCTGGACGTACACCCTCAAGGACGGGCTGAAGTTCGAGGACGGCTCGCCCATCACCTCCAAGGACGTCCGCCAGGCCGTCGAGCGGCTCTACGCGCCGTACCAGACCAACGGGCCGACCTATCTCCAGCAGTGGCTCTCCGGGGAGGGCCAGAAGTACCGCAAGGCGCTTCCGGACGGCCCCTACAAGGGCAAGCACCTGCCCAAGTCGGTGCTGGACACCCCGGACGACAAGACCGTCGTCTTCCACTTCGACCAGCCGCGCGCCGAGGTGCCGTTCGCGGTCGCCATGCCCAACATCGGCGCGGTGCCCCCGGCCAAGGACACCAAGGAGAAGTACGACAAGGCCCCGCTGGCCTCCGGTCCGTACAAGATCCAGAACTTTAAGCCGGGCAAGGGCATCCAGTTCGTCAAGAACGACAAGTGGGATCCCAAGACCGACCCGATACGCCATCAGTACGTCGAGAAGTTCGACGTCTCCTTCGGCCACCAGTGGGTGGACTCCACCCGTCGGCTCCAGGCGAACAAGGGCGCCGACCGGAACGGGATGACGTGGACCAACGCGGTCGACCCGTCGCAGATCTCCACGGTCCTCAAGGACAAGGAGGCGATGTCACGGTCGCTGACCGAAACGCAGCCCTATGTGGATGTCGTTTCGATCAACACCGATCGAGTCAAGGACAAGAAGGTGCGCGAGGCGATCGCCTGGGCCTTCCCCAGCGGTCAGTACCTCCAGCAGTTCGGCGGTCCGAAGGCCGGTGAGATCGGCGGCGGGCTGGTCGGCCCCACGCTCAAGGGCTACGACCCCAAGTTCGACCCGTTCCAGAAGAAGAAGTACCCCGGCGGCAACGCCAAGAAGGCCAGGGAGCTGCTGAAGGAGGCGGGCAAGGAGAACTACGAGCTCGTCTACGCCTACGGCAACGGCGACACCCACCAGGACGCCTCGGTGGTCGTCGAGCAGGCCCTGGAGCGGGCCGGATTCAAGGTGCAGAAGAAGGAGATCGACCAGTCGACCTATTACACCCAGATCGGAAAGGTCAAGAACAAGTTCGACCTGTACCGGTCCTCGTGGGGTGCCGACTGGCCGTCCGCCTCGACCGTGGTCCCGCCGGTGTACGGCGGCGAGAACGTCTACGACGACTCCGCGAACTACTCGCACCTCAACGTCCCGTCGGTCAACGACGAGATCGGCAGGGTCACGAAGGTCAGCGACCTCAGCCGGGCCACCTCGGAGTGGATCAAGCTCAGCGAGAAGATCCTGACCGATGAGGTCCCCGCCGTCCCGACCTTCTACAACCGGCTGTTCACCCTCTGGGGCTCAGGGCTGGGCGGAGTGAAGTTCAACTCGGTCTACGGCGCCGTGGACCCGACGGCCGTCTTCATCAAGTAGCCGCCTTCTCCCCCGCAGTCGCGGCCGCACCCAGGCAGCGCAGAACCCGGCCGCGTCCGCCCCGGCGGACGCGGCCGGGACCCGCCCATAGGAAGATCACCGACGTCATGTTGAGATTTCTCGCCCGCCGGTCCCTCGGCGCGATCGTGATCCTGGTCCTGATCAGCGCGATCACGTTCTTCCTCTTCTTCGCCCTGCCCGCCGAACCGGCCCGGCTCGCCTGCGGCAAGAACTGCGATCCCACGTCGCTCGCCATGATCAACAAGAATCTGGGCCTGGATCAGCCGGTGCCGGTCCAGTACTGGAAGTTCATGGTGGGGATCGTCGCCGGGCGGGACTTCGCCGTGGGGCACTGTGCCGCGCCCTGCTTCGGCTACTCCTTCGTCAGCCAGGAGCCGGTCTGGAGCACCATCGTCGACCGCTTCCCGACCACCCTCTCGCTCGCCATCGGCGGCGCCGCCGTCTTCCTGGTCTGCGGGATCGGCATCGGCATGATCGCGGCCTGGCGGCGCGGCACCTGGATCGACAAGTTCTTCAGCTCGCTGTCGCTGCTCGGCGCCTCGATGCAGATCTACTTCGTCGGGGTGCTCGCCCTGGCCTGGTTCGTCAGCGGGCTGGGGATCATGGACCAGCCCGCCTACTACCCCTTCACGGAGAATCCGGCGAAGTGGTTCAGCGGGATGCTGCTGCCCTGGGTGGTGCTCTCGCTGATCTTCATGGCCAACTACAGCCGGATGACCCGCTCCCAGATGGTCGAGCAGCTACAGGAGGACCATGTCCGCACGGCGAGAGCCAAGGGGCTCTCCAGCCGTACGGTCTTCTTCCGCTACGCCTGGCGCGGCGCCATCGCCCCCATCGTCACCATCTTCGGCATCGACCTCGGATCGCTCCTCGGCGGGGCCATGGTCACCGAATACACCTTCACCCTGCACGGCATCGGACGGCTGGCGGTGGAGTCCGTCCAGCTGACCGATCTGCCGATGCTGATGGGCGTGATGCTGGTCAGCTCCGCGGCCATCGTGGTGTTCAACATCCTGGTCGACGCCGCCTACGCCTTCATCGACCCGCGCGTGCGCCTCGCCTGACTGACCCGGAGCTGCCGAGATGACCACACTCACCAAGCCCGACGACGGCGCGACGCCGCCACCGGCCCCCGGCGACGGCGCCTTCCTGTCCGTACGCGACCTGTACGTCCGGTTCTCCACCGAGGACGGGATCGTCAAGGCCGTGGACGGCCTCTCCTTCGACCTCGAACGCGGCCGGACGCTCGGCATCGTGGGCGAGTCCGGCTCCGGGAAGTCCGTCACCAACCTCACCGTGCTGGGCCTGCACGACCCGCGCACCACCGCCGTCAGCGGCGAGATACTGCTGGACGGGCAGGAGCTGACCGGGGCGCCCGAGCGCACCCTGGAGCGGCTGCGCGGCAACACCATGGCGATGATCTTCCAGGACCCACTGACCGCCTTGTCGCCGTACTACACGGTGGGCCGCCAGATAGCCGAGCCGTACCGCAAGCACACCGGCGCCTCCAAGAGCGAGGCCCGCTCCCGGGCGATCGAGATGCTTCAGAAGGTCGGCATCCCCAACCCGCGGCTGCGGGTGGACGACTATCCGCACCAGTTCTCCGGCGGGATGCGGCAGCGCGCGATGATCGCGATGTCGCTGGTCTGCGACCCCGATCTGCTGATCGCCGACGAGCCGACCACCGCCCTCGACGTCACCGTCCAGGCCCAGATCCTGGATCTGCTGAAGGACCTCCAGCAGGAGTTCGGCTCCGCGATCATCCTCATCACCCATGACCTGGGCGTGGTGGCCAACACCGCCGACGATCTGCTGGTGATGTACGCGGGCCGGGCCGTGGAGCGCGGTACGGTCCGCGAGGTGCTGCGGGCGCCCCAGCACCCGTACACCTGGGGGCTGCTGGGCTCCATGCCGCGGCTGACCTCCGCCGTGGACGAGCCGCTGAGCCCCATACCCGGCTCCCCGCCGAGCCTGCTCAACCCCCCGCCGGGCTGCCCGTTCCATCCGCGGTGCCGCTACACCGACCAGGTGGGGGGCGACCGCTGCGCCACCGAGCGGCCCGCGCTCCCGGACGGCCGCGGCGCCGCCTGCCATCTGAGCGCCGAGCGGAAACAGACCCTCTTCACCGAGCAGATCAAGCCCCGGCTGGGCTAGGGACCAGGGCTTAGGAGCGCTGACGCATGAGCATCGAGTCGGGGACACCCGAACCCCTCCTGGTCACCGAGCGGCTGACCAAACACTTCCCGATCATGGGCGGCTTTCCGTTCAAGCGGAAGGTCGGGGCCGTGCAGGCGGTGGACGGGGTCGATCTGACCGTGCACGCCGGGGAGAGCTTCGGGCTGGTCGGCGAGTCCGGCTGCGGCAAGTCCACCACGGGCCGGCTGCTGACCCGGCTGCTGGAACCCACCAGCGGCAGGATCACCTACCGGGGCCGGGACATCACCCACGCGGGCCGCAAGGAACTCGCCCCGATCCGCTCCGAGATCCAGATGATCTTCCAGGATCCGTACTCCTCACTGAACCCCCGGCAGACCGTCGGCACCATCATCTCCGGCCCCATGGAGATCAACGGCATCGATCCGCCGGGCGGCCGCGAGGCCCGGGTGCGCGAACTGCTGGAGATCGTGGGCCTCAACCCCGAGCACTACAACCGCTTCCCGCACGAGTTCTCGGGCGGCCAGCGCCAGCGCATCGGGGTGGCCCGCGCGCTCGCCCTGGAGCCCAAGCTGATCGTCGCCGACGAGCCGGTCTCGGCGCTGGACGTCTCCATCCAGGCGCAGGTCGTCAATCTGCTCCAGAAGCTCCAGCGGGAGTTGGGCATCGCCTTCCTGTTCATCGCCCATGACCTCGCCGTGGTACGCCACTTCTCGCAGCGCGTCGCCGTGATGTACCTGGGCAAGGTGGTCGAGGTGGGCGACCGCGAGTCCATCTACCGCCGCCCCCGCCACCCGTACACCCACGCACTGCTGTCCGCGGTGCCGGACGCGGCGGTGGTGATGGCCGAGGCCGCCTCGGACGCCTCGGACGCCTCCAATGCCGTGGAGACCACCCGCCGCGAGCGCATCCGGCTCGCCGGGGACGTCCCCTCCCCCATCAACCCGCCCTCCGGCTGCCGCTTCCGCACCCGCTGCTGGAAGGCCCAGGACATCTGCGCGCGGGAGGAACCGCCGCTCATCCGCCTGGACGGCAACCGCGAGGGCCATCTGTCCGCCTGCCACTTCCCGGAGGACCCGACGCTCGAGGCCCGCGAGGAGGACGTGGTGCTGGATCCGGCGCTGATCGCGGCGGAGTCGGAGGCCGTGCCGCGCAAGGAGCCGTAAGGACCGGCCTCGCCAAGACCTCACAGGCCCTCAGAACCGCGAGAAGGAGTGCACCCGCCCGACGGCGGTGAACCCGCGGCGGCCGTACCAGCGCAGCGGCCAGTCGTCCTGGTCGGCGACGAGGAACCGCAGCGCGCAGCCCGCGGCGGCCGCCCGGCGCAGCGCACCGGCCAGGACGGAGTCGGCGTAGCCGCGGCGCAGATAGGGCTCGGCGGTCGCCACCTCCTCGATCTGGGCGACTCCGGCGGCGGGCTCGAGATACAGATCGGCCCAGGAGGCGATCTCGCCGCTGTCGTCGTGGGCGGCGAGGAAGAGCACCTCCTCGGCCCCGGCCCGGCGGGCGGTGCGGCGCTCCACGAGGTCGTGCACGGTCTTCTCGTCCGCGTCCGGCATCCACCGCCACTGCTGCGCCGTCACCGCCCGCCGCAGCAGCCCGTGCGGTTCCGGCCCCAGTTCCCGCTCCACCACATCGGCCGTCCCGGCCTCCGGCACCGGCCCGGTGTGGACCATCAGCACCTCGGTGACATGGGTGTACCCGGCCTGTTCGAGCGCGGGCACGGAGATCAGGCCCAGGGCCTCGTCATGGACCGTGATCCGGCGGTGCGGCAGGAAGGCCATGACCTCATCGGCGAGCTCGGGCAGCCCCTCGGGGTCGGCGGGCCCGGTGATATGGAGCTGATTGTGCTCATGGGAGCGTTCGTACTCCCGGTGCAGCACCAGGAAACCGCCCGGCACCTCCCGCACTTCACCGGCTTGTCGGCGGGCGAAGGAGATCCGGAAGTCGATGATGCGCTGAAGGTCGTTCCGCGGGTCGTTCTGTGACACGTCGCGATCATAAGCGAACTCGCACAATGCCACGGATTTCGATAACTGGTAAACGCGGATAACCCATCGGGTAAAAGGAATTAAGCGATCCACTACCTTCTGATGGAAATTGTCAACTCTTGATAGTTCTGCGCCGGATATTTACTGTCTAGCGCATGCCGGAACAGTGACCCCACTGCGTCCGGCCCCCAACGAGAGGGAGGTGTTCGCCATGCGCAAGCTGATCCTCACCGGAGCGCTCTTCGCCCGGCTCACTCGTAAGGACCGTCTCACGCTGCCCTACGCGTACTACTAAACCGGCGCGGGTGAGCGCAGGCGGTGGCCGCGGCGGCGATGCCGCGGCCACCGCCGTCGGCCACGATCCGAGGGGACGTCCAAGTCCATGACCGCCGCTCCTTACCGCACCGATCTGCCGGGCCCCTCCGGGGACAAGTACCTGGGCAATCTGCACGCCTTCTCCTCCGATCCGCTGGGCTTTCTGACCGACTGTTCGCGCCGCTACGGCGACGTGGTGCGGCTCGGCGAGAACAACGTGCTGCTGACCGACCCCGGCGATGTGGAGAAGATGCTGGTCGACCGGGACTCCCTGTTCTCCAAGGCCAGCGCGGACACCCGGCGCGGCTCGCGGCGGCAGGGCTTTCCGCACTCCACCATGAACAGCGACGGCGACCGGTGGAAGGCCAAACGGCACCGGCTGCAACCGGCGTTCGGGCGGTCGCTGTCCACCAGGGCGGCCGAAATCGTCGACACCCAGGGCGAGAAGCTGCTGCGCACCTGGCGGCCCGGCCAGGCCCGTACGCTCCAGGACGACATCGCCGTGGTGACGCTGCGGCTGGTCACCCAGCTGATGTTCGGGGACGAGTTCAGCGACCGGGACACCGCCGAAGTGGCCCGGCTGGTGGCGCCCATCATGGACCTGTCCACCTCGCCGGTCCTGCTGCCCGAGTGGGTGCCGACCCCACGCAAGCTGCGCATCCGCCGCTCGATGGCCCGGATCGACCGCACCCTGCGCGCCCTGGCCGCCTCCCCCGCCGCGAACGACCCGGAGCGCGCCCCCGTGCTGCACGCCCTCGTCCACGGCACCCCCGCCCCCTCACCGGAGGAGCTCCGGGACGAGCTGGCCACCTTGATCATGGCGGGTTTCGAGACCACCAATGACGCGGTGGTCTGGACGAGCGTCCTGCTGGCCCGGCACCCCCGGATCGCCGAGCGGGTCCGGGCCGAGGCCGACGCCGCCTTCGCCACCACCCCCGCCGGGCTCTCCCGGATGGAGGCCCTGCCCTACACCCACGCCGTCGTCCGCGAGGCGCTGCGCCTCTACCCCCCGGTCTGGCTGACCAGCCGGGACGCGCGGCAGGACCTCGACTTCGGCGGCTATCTCATCCCCGCCGGGACCACCGTCACCGTCAGCCAGTGGGTGGCCCACCGCGATCCGCGCTTCTGGGAGGATGCCGGGGCGTTCCGCCCCGAGCGCTGGCTGGGCGGCGGCCCCTCCTCGGTGCCGCGCG
The DNA here is from genome assembly GCF_039525925.1 of Streptomyces javensis. Classification (NCBI taxonomy): domain Bacteria; kingdom Bacillati; phylum Actinomycetota; class Actinomycetes; order Kitasatosporales; family Streptomycetaceae; genus Streptomyces; species Streptomyces javensis. Next base: position 10,290 of record NZ_BAAAIF010000058.1, read on the forward strand.
GCTCGTACTTCCCCTTCGGGCTCGGCCCCCGCGTGTGTGTGGGAGCCGCCGTGGCCACCACCGAGACCGTCCACCTGGTCGCCGACATCTGGCGCCGCTTCCGGCTGGAGCTGACCACCCCGGACCGCGTCCACCCCCGCCCGGCCCTCGCCCTCCAGCCGGTCGGCGCAAAGGTGGTCCCGCGCCCCTGGTGACCCTCCGCAGGTCTGAAGGCCGGCTGACACGACCTCACGTACCCCACATCATGTTGGACAGGGCCACGAACAGCACAAAGGCGATCCCCACGCCCTGCGCGGCCTTGCCCCAGCCGGGGATGGGTTCGCCCCGCTTGACCGCCGAGCGCTGGGCGGAGAAGGCGAACGCCAGCGCGATGAGGGCGAGGGGGCCGAGCACGATGGACAGCCAGTCGACTTGCACGGGGGTCATGGCGGAACTCCCTTGACTTCACCTCGGCTACGGGCGGCCCATCCTCCTCGGGACCGCCCGGGACCCCTCCCGAGGAGCGATGTCCCCGCCTCCGCCGCGCGCCCGAACGGCTCGTTCCTAGGCGACCGTGAGCACGATCTTGCCCTGGATATGTCCCCGGGCGGCGCGTTCGTGCGCGGCCCGGGCATCCGCGAGCGGAAACGTGCTGTCCACCGCGACGCGAACCGTGCCCGCGTCGAGCAGGCGTCCCAGTTCGGCGAGTTGCGCGCCGTGCGAGCGGACCTGGGTGGACGTGACCGTGACGCCCAGCCTCGCGTTCTCCTCGTCGTCGAACTCGCCGAAGTAGACCGGGTAGAGGGACCCGCCGCGCTTCAGGGTGCGCAGGAAGCGCCTGCTGTCGGGGCCCCCGACGGTGTCCAGGACGAGATCGACGTCATGGGCGACCTCCTCGGGCCGCTCCTTGGTGTAGTCGATGAACTCGTCGGCGCCGAGCTCGCGCAGGAACGTCTCATGGGCGCCGGAGGCCACGGCGATGACCCGCGCCCCCTTCCACTTGGCCAGCTGGAGCGCGAGGTGCCCCACGCCACCGGCGGCGCCGTTGATGAGCACCGTGGTCCCGCTGTCGAGCGCCATCGGGCGGTGCGGGGCCTTCTGGAACGGCGAGGGATGGTCGTGTCCGAGCTCGATCAAGAACTGCCACGCCGTCAGCCCGGACATGGGCAGACCGGCCGCGTGCACATGATCGACGGCAGTCGGCTTGCGGGCGAGGTCGGACGCCGGCGCGGTGACGTACTCGGCGTACGCGCTGCCCTGGAGAGCGGTGGGAAAGCGCAGCAGGCCGATCACCTCGTCCCCGGCCGCGAAGCCGGTGACATCGGCGGCGACGGCCGCCACTTCGCCCGAGACGTCGGTCCCCGGAATCAGGGGGAGATGGAACGGGGGCTTGAGCTCGGGAGGCACATTGGGCATTCCCTCGCGCGCGTACCAGTCGGGAGGGTTGATCCCGACCGCGCGCACGCGGACGAGCACCTCACCCGGCCCCGGTTCGGGGACCGGTGCCTCCTCGTAACGCAGCACCTCGGGGCCGCCGAAGTCATGCAGCCGGATCGCCCTCATCGTATGTGTCGACATCATTTTCTCCCGCCCCTGCCAGGGGATACGCTGATCGGATCAGTGGTCCAGATATATCCGTACCACTGATCCGAATATATGGACCACCGATCCGGTAGTCAAATGGACCACCGATCCGGATAGTCAAGAGGGGCAGATGCGGGCCGACGCCAGGAAGAACCGTGACCACCTGCTCGCAGTCGCGGGCGCCGTCATCGCCGAGCAGGGCGTCGACGCGTCGCTGCGCGACATCGCACGCAAGGCCGGTGTGGGGCTCGCGACGCTGCTCCGTCACTTTCCGACGCGCGAGGCGCTGCTCGAGGCCCTGCTCCACACGAGCTTCGAGCAGCTGACGGCAAGGGCGGACGCACTCGAGACATCGGGCTCGCCCGAGGACGCGCTGGTGTCGTGGCTGCGCGACTGCGTCGCGTGGACAACCGAGTACCGGGGCGTGACCGTGCTGATGGCAGCCGCCATCGAGGACACCGAATCCGCGCTCCACGCTTCGTGCGTCACCCTCCGCGCGGCCGGTACGCGGCTGCTCACCCGCGCCCAGGACGCGGGCACGGCACGGACGGACATCGATGGCACCGATCTGTTCGCGCTGATCGCGGCGCTCGCATGGCTCGGCGACCAGCCCTCGCTCGCGCCGCGCGCCGATCATCTCTTCGACGTCGTCGCGAGCGCGATCCTGGCGAAGTGACGTTCCCCTGGGCCGGTCTCGCCACGGTCGGCGCAGGTCGACGCAGGTCGGCGCAGGTCAGCGCCGATCGGCCCAGGTCAGCGTAGGTCGGCGCAGGTCAGCGCAGGTCGCGGAAGAACGTCCGTACGTCGCCCACCAGCAGCTCCGGGACCTCCATCGCCGCGAAGTGGCCGCCCGTCCCGAACTCCGACCAGTGGGTGATCGCATGCCATGGCTCGGCGAGGCGGCGGATCGCGGTGTCGCCCGCGAAGACCGCGACGCCGGTGGGGACCCCGGAGCGCTCCGGGGGCGCGCCCCAGGCCGAGGCGGCCTCCTTGTAGAGGCGGGCGGAGGGGCCCGCCGTGTTGGTGAACCAGTACAGGGAGACGTTCGTCAGGACCGCGTCACGGTCGAGCGCCTCGGGCTTGTCGCCGTGGGCGGCGAACCAGTCCACGTTCCAGGCCAGTTGGCCGACGGGCGAGTCGGCGAGGCCGTAGGACAGGGTCTGGGGGCGGGTGCCCTGGATGGCGGCGTAGCCCGAGAGTTCGCGGTGCCAGCGTTCGAGCCCGGTGAGGCGTGAGCGCTCGGCCGGGGTCAGCTCCTCCGGACCGGCCGCGTCGGACGACCCCGCGGTCACCAGGGCGTTGACATGGACGCCGACGACCCGGGTCGGCGCCACCCGGGCCACCTCGGGGGAGATCAGCGAGCCGAAGTCGCCGCCCTGTGTGCCGTAGCGCTCGTACCCCAGGCGCCGCATCAGCTCCGTCCACGCGGTGGCGATGCGGCGGATGCCCCAGCCGGGCTCGCGGGGCGGGGCGGAGAAGGCGAAGCCGGGGAGGGACGGGATGACGACGTGGAAGGCGTCGGCCGGATCCCCGCCGTGTCCGCGCGGATCGGCCAGCGGGCCGATGACCTCGGTGAACTCCGCGACCGAACCCGGCCAGCCATGCGTGATCAGCAGCGGCAGGGCATCGGGCTCGGGAGAGCGGACCTGGAGGAAGTGCACCCGCTGCCCGTCGATCTCGGTCGTGAACTGCGGAAACGCGTTCAGCCGCGCCTCCTGCGCCCGCCAGTCGAACCCGGTGGCCCAGTACCCGGCCAGCTCACGGACATGGTCGAGCGACGCCCCGTCGGACCAGCCGCCACCCGGGAGCCGCTCCGGCCAGCGGGTGCGCTCCAGGCGTCGGCGCAGATCGTCGAGGTCGGCTTCGGGGACGGCGATGCGGAAGGGACGGATCTCCATGCGCCGCACGGTAGGCGCGGTCGCGGACGGGGAGTGTCCGCGACGCCCGGCGGGCGGCAGTTCGTCCGCCTCACGAGGACATCCACCTCACAAGGACATCCGCCTCGCAAGGACATCCGCCTCGCAAGGACAGGGGTAACGCCGTGCGGCGCCCGCGCCCTCCGAGGCAGGCGGGAAGCGATGAAATCTTCGGTAACAAGGCTTGAAGGGGAGCCTGTTGATACGGGAAAGTGTTCGAGAAAGCGCTTGCCGAGCGAGGGACGTACCGCTCGGCTCGCGCTTCACCAAACCTCCCTCGCCCCGGCCCCGCCACCCCGGACAGCGGTCATCAGCGTGCGCCGCCGCCCCAGCGGATGTCAGATGGGCCTAGGTGATGTCCGGCTGATCTTGCCGCCCGCGGCGGGCTGTTCCCCTCCCCGAAACCAGGGGTGCCGCCCCTGGCCCCCGGGGGAGGGGGAAAGATCCGCCGGATGCCCCATAAGGCCGATCTTGGACCGGATCGTCGGGAGGCGCCATGCGTCGCGGAGCCCCGTATTCCCTGCGTGCCCGTTCCCTGCGTGCCCGGCATCTCCTACCCGCCCGGCGTTTCCCACGCGCCCGGCATTCCGCGCGCGCCGTCGTCCTGATCGTGACCGCCGCGACCACCGCGACCACCATGACCGCCTGCGGCGGCGGGAGCGGCGACGCCGACGCCGGTGTCGTCCGCTCCTCCTGGGGCGATCCCCCCAATCCGCTGGAGCCCGCCAACACCAATGACGTCCAGGGCGGCAAGGTCCTCGACATGATCTTCCGGGGGCTCAAGCGCTACGACCCGAGGACCGGCGAGGCCAAGAACGCGCTTGCGGAACGGATCGAGAGCTCCGACCAGCGCAACTACACCATCACCCTCAAAAAGGGCCGACGGTTCGCCAACGGGGAGAAGGTCACCGCCGCGTCCTTCGTGAACGCGTGGAACTACGGCGCCCGGATCGACCACAAGCAGCGCAACGCCTACTTCTTCGAGTACATCGAGGGCTATGACAAGGTCCACCCCGCCTCCGGCGGCGCCCCCACCGCCAAGACCCTCTCCGGGCTGCGGGTCAGGAACGACCGGACCTTCACCGTCCGGCTCACCCAGAAGTTCTCCACCTGGCCCAAGACGCTCGGCTACAACGCCTATGTGCCGCTGCCCCGGGCGTTCTTCACGGACCACGCCGCCTGGCTGAGGAAGCCCATCGGCAACGGCCCGTACCAGGTACGGTCGTACGCCAAGGGTTCGGTGATGAAGCTGCGGGCCTGGGACGGCTACCGCGGCCCGGACAAGGCCCGTAACAAGGGCGTCGACCTACGCGTCTACACGGACAGCAACACCGCCTACACCGATCTCCAGGCGGGCAATCTCGATCTGGTCGACGATGTCCCGGCGCAGCAGCTGAAGTTCGTCCGCTCCGATCTCGGCAACCGCTACATCAACCAGCCCGCCGGGATCATCCAGACCCTCACCTTCCCGATGTACGACCGCGTCTGGAGCGGCCCGGCCAGGGCCAAGGTCCGCCGGGGCATCTCGATGGCCATCAACCGCGCGCAGATCACCGAGCGGATCTTCCAGGGCACCCGCACCCCCGCGACCGACTGGACGTCCCCGGTGCTGCGCCGCCAGGGCGGCTATCAGCCGGGGCTGTGCGGGGACGCCTGCCGCTACGACCCGGTCCGGGCGCGCAAGCTGATCAAGGCGGGCGGCGGGCTGCCCGGCGGCCGGATGACGATCACGTACAACGCCGACACCGGCTCCCACAAGGACTGGGTGGACGCGGTCTGCAACAGCGTCAACACCGTGCTGCGGAACGACCGGGCCTGTGTCGGCAAACCGGTCGGCACCTTCGCCGACTACCGCAACAAGATGGCGGGGAAGAAGATGACCGGGCCGTTCCGGGCCGGCTGGCAGATGGACTATCCACTGATCCAGAACTTCCTCCAGCCGCTGTACTACACCGGCGCCTCCTCCAACGACGGCCACTTCAGCGACACCGGCTTCGACCGGCTGGTCAACCAGGCCAACGCCGCCTCCGCCGACGGCCGGGCCATCGCCGGTTTCCGGGACGCGGAGAAGATCCTCGCCGAGCAGATGCCCGCGATCCCGCTGTGGTACCAGAACGGCAGCGCGGGCTATTCGCGACGGCTCAGCGAGGTGGCGCTCAATCAGTTCAGCGTGCCGGTCTACTCACAGATCAGGGTCGGCTGAGCCATGGGCCGCTATGCGCTGCGGCGACTGCTGCAAATGATCCCGGTCTTCATCGGCTCCACGTTCCTGATCTTCTTCATGGTCTACGCGCTCGGCGACCCGGTGGCCGCGCTCTTCGGCGACAAGGCCCCCGACCCCGCCACCGCCGCCCGGATCCGTGAGGACCTCTATCTGGATGAGCCGCTGTGGCGGCAGTACGCGCACTACATGGGGCAGATCTTCAGCGGCCACTTCGGTACGGCCTTCAACGGGCAGCCGGTGACCGAGCTGATGGCGAGCGCGTTCCCGGTCACCCTCCGGCTCACCCTCGTCGCGGTCGCCTTCGAGATGGCGCTGGGCATCACCCTGGGGGTCCTCAGCGGGCTGCGCCGGGGCCGGGGTCTCGACACCTCGGTGCTGCTGCTCACCCTGGTCGTGGTCTCGGTCCCGACCTTCGTCAGCGGCACGGTGCTCCAGTATCTGTTCGGCGTGAGCTGGGGCTGGGCCAGACCGTCGGTCTCGCCGGAGGCCCCGCTGAACGAGCTGCTGCTGCCCGGGGTGGTGCTGGGGCTGGTGTCGCTCGCGTACACCACCCGTCTCACCCGTACCTCCATCGTGGAGAACGCCCGCGCCGACTACGTACGCACCGCCGTCGCCAAGGGGCTGCCGCGCCACCGGATCGTCACCCGCCATCTGCTGCGCAACTCGCTGATCCCGGTGGTGACGTTCATCGGCACGGACATCGGCGCACTCATGGGCGGGGCGATCGTCACCGAGCGGATCTTCAACATCCATGGCGTGGGCTACCAGCTCTACCAGGGCATCCTGCGCCAGAACTCGCCGACCGTCGTCGGCTTCGTGACCATCCTGGTGATCGTCTTCCTGCTCGCCAATCTGCTCGTCGACCTCCTCTACGCCGTGCTCGACCCGAGGATCCGGTATGCCTGAGCCCTTTGACACGCGCTACGACATGACCGAGGCGATCGCACCGGCCGGCAGCGGCGGCGGTCCGATGGACCTCCCCGTGTCCGGCCCCCAGCCCCTGAAGGGCGGGCCGACCCCGTCGCGGCGCGGCCCCTGGCGACGTCTCCCGCTCCCCTGGCGCGGGGAGCCCGGCCGCCGCTCCGGCGGACCGGCCGCGCCCACCGGGCGGGGGCTGTGGACCGACGCCTGGCACGATCTGCGCCGCAATCCGATCTTCGTCGTCTCCGCGCTGATCATCCTCTTTCTCGTCGTGATCGCGATCTGGCCGCAGCTGATCGCGAGCGGAAACCCGTACCACGGCGACCTGGCCAAGGCACAGGACGGCCCGGCCCCCGGCCACCCGTTCGGCTACGACCTCCAGGGCCGCGATGTCTACACCCGCACGGTCTACGGCGCCCGCGCCTCCATCACGGTCGGCATCTGCGCCACCCTCGGCGCGGCGCTGCTGGGCAGCGTGCTGGGCGGGCTCGCCGGGTACTTCGGCGGCTGGTGGGACGCGCTGCTCTCGCGGATCGCCGATGTCTTCTTCGGCATCCCGATCCTGCTGGGCGGGCTGGTCTTCCTGTCGGTGGTCACCAGCGGCTCGGTCTGGCCGGTGGTGGGCTTCATCGTGCTGCTGGGCTGGCCGCAGATCTCCCGGATCGCGCGCGGCTCGGTGGTGACCGTCAAGGAGCACGACTACGTCCAGGCGGCGCGGGTGCTCGGCGCGAGCAGCGGCCGGACGCTGCTGCGCCATATCGCGCCCAACGCCGTGGCCCCCGTGATCGTCGTCGCGACCATCGCGCTGGGCACCTACATCTCGCTTGAGGCCACGCTGTCGTTCCTCGGCGTGGGGCTCAAACCGCCCACCGTCTCCTGGGGGATCGACATCTCCTCGGCCGCGACCCAGATCCGCAACGCCCCGCACATGCTGCTGTGGCCGGCCGGGGCGCTGTCCATCACGGTGCTCGCGTTCATCATGCTCGGCGACGCGGTGCGCGACGCCCTCGACCCCAAGCTGCGCTAGCCATGGCCGCCCGCCTGCTGGACGTACGGGACCTGCGCGTGGAATTCCGCACCCGGGACGGGGTCGCCGAGGCCGTCGGCGGTGTCTCGTACGCCGTCGACGCCGGTCGGACGCTGGCCGTGCTGGGCGAGTCGGGCTCCGGCAAGTCGGTGACCGCCCAGGCGATCATGGGCATCCTCGACTCCCCGCCCGGCCGGATCACCGGCGGCCAGGTGCTGTTCCAGGGGCGGGACCTGCTGACGATGGGCGCGGAGGAGCGCCGTCGGATCCGGGGCGCCGCGATGGCGATGATCTTCCAGGACGCGCTCTCCGCCCTCAATCCGGTGCTTCCCGTGGGCGCCCAGCTCGCCGAGATGTACGAGGTGCACCGGGGGATGTCCCGCAGGGACGCCCGGCGGCGAGCCGTTGAGCTGATGGACCGGGTGCGCATTCCGGCGGCGGTGCAGCGGGCCGGGGACTATCCGCACCAGTTCTCCGGCGGGATGCGCCAGCGCATCATGATCGCCATGGCGATGGCGCTGGAGCCGGACCTGATCATCGCCGACGAGCCGACGACCGCGCTGGACGTGACCGTCCAAACCCAGGTCATGGAGCTGCTCGCGGAGTTGCGCCGGGAGTACGCGATGGGGCTGGTCCTCATCACCCATGACCTGGGCGTGGTCGCGGACGTGGCCGACGCCATCGCGGTGATGTACGCGGGCCGGATCGTGGAGACCGCGCCGGTACGCGACCTCTACCGCCGCCCCGCCCACCCGTACACCCGCGGACTGCTGGACTCCGTGCCGCGCGTGGACCACGGGGGCGGGCAAGCCCGCCGGGGTCACGGGGATCGTGGGGGTCACGGGAGTCACGGGGGCCACGGAGGTCACCGTGGCGGGAAGCTCTACGCGATCAAGGGCGCGCCGCCCAGTCCGCTCGCCCTGCCGCCCGGCTGCCCCTTCCACCCCCGCTGCCCGCGTGCCCAGGAGGTCTGCCGCGTCGAACGGCCGCCGCTGTACGAGGTGTCGGCGGCGGGCTCGGTCCCGGCGGCCGGCACGTCCCCGGCGGCCTTCGCGGCCTCCGCGTCCGGCGGGCGGACCAGCGCCTGCCACTTCTGGAAGGACGAACTCGATGCCCTCGACGCCGTCAATGCCTGAGACCGGGGCCGCCGAGCCGGTCCTCGAGGTCCGCGAGCTCGCCAAGCACTATCCGCTGACGCGGGGGGCGCTGGTGAAGCGGCGGACCGGCGCGGTCCGGGCGGTCGACACGGTCTCCTTCGTCCTGCGGCGCGGGGAGACCCTCGGCATCGTCGGCGAGTCCGGCTGCGGCAAGTCCACCGTCGCCAAACTGCTGGTCAGCCTGGAACGGCCGACCGCCGGGACGATCCACTACCGGGGCGAGGACATCGCCCGCCTCTCGGGCCGCGCCCTCCGTGCCGTACGCCGCAACATCCAGATGGTCTTCCAGGACCCCTACACCTCGCTCAACCCCCGGATGACGGTGGGCGACATCATCGGGGAGCCCTTCGAGATCCACCCCGAGGCGGCCCCGAAGGGCGACCGGCGCCGGGCGGTCCAGGACCTCCTGGACGTGGTGGGGCTGAACCCGGAACACATCAACCGCTACCCCCACCAGTTCTCCGGCGGCCAGCGCCAGCGCATCGGCATCGCGCGGGGCCTGGCGCTACGACCGGAGATTATCGTCGCGGACGAACCGGTCTCGGCGCTGGACGTCTCCGTCCAGGCCCAGGTGGTCAACCTGATGGAGGCCCTCCAGGACGAGTTCAACCTCTCCTACATCTTCATCGCCCACGACCTGTCGGTGGTCCGCCATATCTCCGACCGGGTCGCCGTGATGTACCTGGGCCGCTTCGCCGAAACGGGCACCGGCCGGGAGATCTACGACCACCCGACGCACCCCTACACCCAGGCGCTGCTGTCGGCCGTCCCGGTCCCGGACCCGGAACCGCGCGGGGCCCGGACCCGCATCCTCCTGACGGGCGACGTCCCCTCCCCCGCCAACCCGCCCTCGGGCTGCCGCTTCCGCACCCGCTGCTGGAAGGCCCAGGACCGCTGCGCGGTGGAGGTGCCGGCGCTGACGGTCCCGCCGGGCCTGGCGGGCCCTGCCGCCCACGCCTCGGCGTGCCACTTCGCGGAGGAGCGCGCGGAGGTCAGGGCATGATGTCGAAGATGCTCCCGCCGGACCCGTACCCCGGACTGCCGCCGTACCCCGGCCCGCCGCCCTGCCCCGGGCGCAGCCGGTGCACCGGATGGGCACGCAGCTGAACGTGCGGGGCGAACGCCCGCACCGCGGCGGCGAGCCGGGTGTGGTCCACCTTCCAGAAGACGATGACCCGGTTGTTCCTGACGACCTGGTACTCGATATGCGGCGCGGCACTCACGGCGGCCTGCGGGCTGATCGTCGAGTCCGGGCCGGGAACGTCCGGCACGCCCTGCCGCAACTTCAGACCTATCCGCCGTATCGGCCTCTTCATGGGCTTTTTCGTGGCCCATACGACGACGGCTTCGATGTCCCGCCACGGCACGAGGGCCGTGAACCGGCGGTAGCGCGTCACGGGGCCGCCCAGGGTGACGCCCGACTCATCGGCCCGGAAGGCCACCAGCCGCTTCCAGCCGACGCCCGAGAAGAGCTGCCAGGGCATGCGGGTGTAGTACGCCTGATAGACCGGTGGGTGAGGGGCAGTCATGCCACGACCCTACGAGGTACGGCGCGGCGCCGTCTCGCGCCTTCGGCGCAATTGAGCATGGGTCGGGGGGTGGGGGCGAAGCGCCGTCGCCGGGCGCCGGGCTGCCGGGAGTGCGCGCCGTGGCGGCGCCCGTGCTCGGGAGCCAGGGCCGTTGCCGGACCGCCGGGGGTGGGGTACCCCTCTGGAAAACGTTTGACAAATTAGTTGCGCGAGATCAAGCACTTTCGAGAGGGGTACCGGGAGGGGTGGGCATCACCCTTCGATGCGGTCGAACTCCCCCGACTTCGCGGCCCGCAGGAACGCTTGGAGCGCGGCGGGGGTCGTGGATATGACGACCTCCGGGTCGTCGCTCTCGCGGAGGTGGGAGGTGCCGACGGAGTCAGCCGCGAGTTCGACGCAGTTGGCTGCGTCGCCGGTGCTGAAGCTGGACTTGCACCACTGAAGGGGAGACATTCGGGCCTTCTCCTAGAGCAGGGGATACAGGATGTGCTGGAGGAGTCCGAGCGAATCTTTCCCGGTCCGGGCCTCCGGCGCGGCTTCGGCGTCGATAGATGGCAGGGCCAGCTCGCTCAGCCGTTGGAAGGACTGCCGGTAGTCGGTGACCGCATCCAGGTCGTCGAGGAACTCCGATCCGCCGAACTGGTCTACGAGCACTGTACTCAACTCCGCCACGCTCGGTTCGATCACCATGAAGGGGTGGCTGAAGGCCGCGCTTCCCTCGTTGTCGATGGGCACGATCTGGATGGTGACGTTGGGCAGCCGCGACAGCTGAATGAGCCGCAGCAGCTGATCGCGCATCACGGCGCGGCCTCCATAAAGGACGCGCAACGCCGCCTCGTGGACGATGGCGTGAAAGCGGGGAGGCCGCTCGCCCGACAGAACCAGCTGGCGCCGCAGCCTGAACTCGATCGCCCGGTCCTGCACTTCGCGTACGGCTTCCGAGAAGCCGCTGCCGTGGACCGCCGTGGCGTATTCCCGTGTCTGGAGGAGCCCGGGAATGAACAGCAGCTCGTAATTGCACAGGGCCTGAGCCCCGGACTCCTGCTCGGCGAGGTCCACATGAGACGCCCCGAGCACCTTGCGGTAGTCACTCCACCAACCGCGTCCGGACTCCTGCCCCATCGCCTGCAAGGCGGCCAAGAAGGTTGCAGTTGTACCCTCCACTGCGTGCGCGAGCATGCCGAGCCGTTCGGGCGACAGACTCGTGCGCCCCGCCTCGACGTTGCTCAGATGCGGACTGTGCATCTCCATCAGGCGCGCCGCTTCCCCGACCGTCAGCCCGGCTCGCTCGCGCAGCTTGCGCACTTCCGCGCCGAACCGGCGCTGCCGGTAGGTGGGATTCGCTCTCAGCCCCATGTGAACTCCCCTCTCCGGGAGGCGAGTGTTGCGTACCGTGCCTGGACGCGTCCACTCCGCTATCACACCTCAGGCCACAGGTTGTAGTTGTAATCCCCTAGCCGCTACCTTACGTATGGCGCCAGTCACAATAGGCACTCAACCGGAGGCTGCCCCATGCGCACGCCCGAAGAGCCCTGGTCCTACGGCCTGTTCATCCCCCACGACCCACGCGCCGTGGGCGTCGCACGGGCCACTATCCGCCACGTCCTCAGGGCGGCCCGGCTCGACTGCATCATCGACAGGGCCGAACTGCTCGTGTCGGAGCTGGTCACCAACGCGTACCGGAACACCACCACCGACGCGTACGTCAGCATGGACTGGGAGCCGACGCCACCCGACTTCCGGGTCACCGTGTGGGACTCCGGCTGCGGGCTGCCGCATCCCGTGGCGGCGAACGCCGAGGACGAGAGCGGTCGCGGGCTCACGCTCGTGGAGTCGTGTTCCGACACCTGGGGCGTGCACGACTACACCGACAAGGACTCGGGCGTCACCGGCAAGGCCGTATGGTTCACGCTGAACCCGCCGCCACCCACGATGGGGCAAACTGGATGGACATCGGCCCCCAGCGATCGCCTTACGTGAACGACCTACGGCACATCGGAGGAGACAGCGCCGTGAGCACACAGCCCATAGAGGACTCCCACGACGAGCCGCTGTTCCCCATGCCGCCGCTGACCGAACAGGCGCTGCGAGTCGCCGTACGCTCCCTGGACCTCAGCGCGGCTGTCCGGTTCGAGGAGGAGTTCCACAGCGCCTGGCAGGAGGCGGTGCAGACCGACAGCACCGTCCCCATGCACACCTTCCTCCACCGCTGGGGCGTGTTCGTGGCTCTGCGGCGCTATCCCGGGCGGGCCCGACGGCTCCACGAGTTGGAGGCGGCCGTCGCCGAGGCGCCCAACATCGAGGACGCCCGGCGGGCCTCAGCCGAGATCGGACTGCTGTTGGACGCCGCGCGTCGCGAGGTCGCAGCGTGAGCGATTGGACCTGGGAATACCTACCCGATGCCGAGAACGTGGTCGGGGGCCTGAATCCGCAGATCAAGCACGACGTGGAGCGGCTCGCCCAGCGGCTGGCCGACGCCGCCGCCGTCAAGTACCTCGGCGACCCGCCGATCCATGAGTCCGGGGTGTCCCGATTACTCGACCATGCAGAGGGTCGACTGATCGTCTGGTATCAGGAGCATCGTCGCTTCACCACCGTCTTCATCGTCCGGGTACAGCATTGGCCCGAGTCAGACGGATCCTGAACGACGAGGAGGGCCGCCCGGCCGTGGTGGTCACGGTCCGGCCGGCCCTCGTCGTTCGAACTGCGGCCCGCGCGGTGGCGCTAGGCGTGGACCACGTCCTTCTCCTCCGCGAAGTGACACGCCGACTCATGCGCCGCGGGCGAGTCCGTGCCGGCGAAGCGCTCGGGGATGGCCAGGAGGGGGACCTCCTTGGCGCACTTGTCCTCGGCCTTCCAGCATCGGGTGCGGAAGCGGCAGCCGGAGGGCGGGTTGGCCGGGGAGGGGACGTCGCCGGTGAGGATGATGCGTTCGCGGCCCTCGCGCGACTCCGGGTCCGGGACCGGGACGGCCGACAGCAGCGCCTGGGTGTAGGGGTGCGTCGGGTGGTCGTAGATCTCGGTGTCGGAGCCGATCTCGGCCATCTTGCCCAGGTACATCACGCCGACCCGGTCGGAGATGTGCCGGACGATGGACAGGTCGTGGGCGATGAAGATGTAGGACAGGTTGAACTCGTTCTGGAGTCCCTCCATCAGGTTGATGACCTGTGCCTGGACGGACACGTCGAGCGCGGAGACCGGCTCGTCGCAGATGATGATCTCCGGGTTGAGGGCGAGGCCGCGCGCGATGCCGATGCGCTGGCGCTGGCCGCCGGAGAACTGGTGCGGATAGCGGTTGATGTACTCGGGGTTGAGGCCCACGACGTCCAGGAGCTCCTGGACCTTGCGGCGCCGGTCGCCCTTCGGGGCCACCTCGGGGTGGATCTCGAAGGGCTCCCCGATGATGTCGCCCACCGTCATCCGGGGGTTGAGCGAGGTGTAGGGGTCCTGGAACACCATCTGGATGTTGCGGCGTACGGCGCGCAGCGCACGGCCCGACAGCCGGGTGATGTCCTGGCCCTTGTAGAAGACCTCGCCCGCGGTGGCGGTCTCCAGGGTCATCAGCAGCTTGGCGACGGTGGACTTGCCGCAGCCGGACTCGCCGACGATGCCGAGGGTCTCGCCCTGGTAGAGGTCGAAGGAGATGCCGTCGACCGCCTTGACCGCGCCGATCTGCCGCTTGAAGAGGATGCCCTGGGTCAGCGGGAAGTGCTTGACCAGATTGCGCACCTGGAGGATCGGCTCGCCCCGGTCGACCTTGGCCTCGAGCGCGGCGACCGCCTCGTCCTCGGTGGCCGCGTCGACCGTCTCCACCTCCGTGACGTTGGGGGTGGCGTCCGCGGCCGGTTCCATAGCCTTCTCGTTCTTCTCGGCGTCAGCCATGGAGGGTCTCCTTCCAGAAGTGGCAGGCGCTGCCGCGGCCCGGCAGCTCCGTGCCGTCCTGCTCGGTGACCGGCACCAGGGCGGGGACGTCCCGGCGGCAGATGTCCTCCGCCTTGGGGCAGCGCGGGTTGAAGGCACAGCCCGTGGGGATCTTGAGCAGGTTGGGCGGCAGCCCCTTGATCGCGTAGAGCTCCTGCCCCTTGCGGTCCAGGCGCGGGATGGAGTCCAGCAGACCGCGGGTGTAGGGATGGGCCGGGCGCTTGTAGAGCTCGTGCACGGGGGCGGTCTCGACGATCCGGCCCGCGTACATCACGGCGATCTTGTCGGCGACGTCCGCGACCACGCCCAGGTCGTGGGTGATCAGGATCAGACCCATGTGGTACTCGCGCTGGAGCTCCGCGAGCAGGTCCATCACCTGGGCCTGGACGGTCACGTCGAGCGCCGTGGTCGGCTCGTCGGCGATGATCAGGTCCGGCTCCAGCGCCATCGCCATGGCAATCATGATGCGCTGGCGCATACCGCCGGAGAACTGGTGCGGATAGTCGCTCACCCGCTCCTTGGCCGCCGGGATGCGGACCCGGTCCATCAACTCGATGGCCTTGGCCTTGGCCTCCTTCTTGGACAGGCCCTGGTGGACCCGGAACATTTCGCCGAGCTGATAGCCCACGGAGAGCACCGGGTTCAGCGCCGAGAGCGCGTCCTGGAAGATCATGGCGATCTTGCGGCCACGGATCTTCCGGCGCTCCTCGCCCGCCATGGTGAGCATGTCCTCGCCCCGGAACAGGATCTGCCCCTGCGGGATCTTCCCGGGCGGCATGTCGAGGATGCCCATGATCGCCTGGGCGGTCACCGACTTGCCGGAGCCGGACTCGCCGAGGACGGCGAGCGTCTCACCGGCGCGGACGCTGTAATTGACGCCGTTGACGGCCTTGGCGACACCGTCCCGGGTGTGGAACTCCACATGCAGGTCGCGGACTTCAAGCAGCGGGGTGCCGTCGTCTCCGGCGCCCTCGCGGACGGCGTCGTCCGCGGTCTTCTCGATGGTGGTCACGTACGCCCTCCTCAGCGCAGCTTGGGGTCGAGGGCGTCGCGCACCGCGTCGCCGAGCGTGATGAATGCGAAGACCGTGAGGCTCAGCATTCCGGCCGGGAACAGCATCACATGCGGGTTGTCCCGGATGGCGTCCTTGGCGTCGGAGATGTCGATGCCCCACGAGATGGTGGGGTCGGCGAGGCCGAGGCCGAGGAAGGACAGCGTGGCCTCGGCGGAGATGTAGGCGCCGAGCGCGATGGTCGCGACCACGATGGTGGGGGCCAGCGCGTTCGGCAGGACGTGCCGGAAGAGGATCCGGCCGGTTCCGGCGCCGAGCGCCCGCGCCGCGGTGACGTAGTCCGCCTGCTTGGCGGTGATCACCGAACTGCGCATCACCCGGGCGATGGTGGTCCAGCCGAGGAACGCGAGGGCCGCGATGACCACGTACACCTTGCGCTCGGTGAACGCGTTCAGGACGACCATCGAGCCGAGCAGGAACGGCAGGCCGAAGAAGATGTCGACGATCCGGGAGATGATCGAGTCGATCCAGCCGCCGAAGTACCCGGCCGCCATGCCCAGCAGACCGCCGACGAGGGTCACCACCGCGGTCACGCCGACGCCGACCATGATCGAGGCGCGGGTGCCGTAGATGACCCGGGCGTAGATCGAGCGGCCCTGGCCGTCATAGCCGAACCAGTCGGCCTGGAAGAAGTGGGTCAGCTCGGGCTTGGTCAGGAAGTGGTTGGTCAGATCGCCGTTGCGCGGGTCGGCGCCGGTGAACATCCCGGGGAACGCCGCGATGGCCAGCAGCAGCACCAGCAGCACCGCCGAGACCCAGAACAGCGGCCGGTGGCGCAGCTCGTACCAGGCGTCGCCCCACAGCGAGCGGGGCTTGCCCTGGGAGACGCCGCCGGGGGCCAGGACGGCGTCCGCGGCGGCCTGCAAGGGCCCGTCCTCGGCCGCCGTGTCGACCGCCGTGCCGCCGGACTGGGATTTGGTCATGTCAGGCATACCGGATCCTCGGGTCCAGGACCGCGTACAGCAGGTCGACGAGCAGGTTGATCAGCAGAATGACGAGGACGAAGACGGTCACGACCCCGACGATGGTGGAGCCCTCACGCTGCCCGAGCGCCTTGAAGAGCAGGTTGCCGACACCCTGGACGTTGAAGATGCCCTCGGTGACCACCGCGCCGCCGACCAGTGCGCCGACGTCGGTGCCGAGGAAGGTGACCACCGGGATCAGCGAGTTGCGCAGCAGGTGGACGCCGACGATCCGGCGTCGCGGCAGCCCCTTGGCGAGCGCGGTGCGCATGTAGTCGGCGCGCAGGTTCTCCGCGAAGGTGGTTCGGGTCAGCCGGGCCACATACGCCATGGAGAGCATCGCGAGGACGAACCCCGGCAGCAGGAGCTGCTGGAGGTCCATCGAGTCCTGGACGTTCGGTGGCAGCCAGCCGAGCTCGTCGGCGAAGATGAACCGGGCGAGGTAGCCGAGCACGAAGACCGGCATCGAGATGACGATCAGCGTGAAGATCAGCACGCCGGTGTCGGCGGCGCGGCCCGCCTTGAGACCTGCCCAGGCGCCGAGCCCGATGCCGACGATGATTTCGATGGTGAGGGCCACCGCCGCGAGGCGGAGGGTCACCGGGAAGGCCATCCCCATTTCCTCGGAGACCGGACGGCCGCCGAAGGTCTTGCCGAAGTCTCCCTGGAAGAGGTCGGCCATGTAGTCGATGTACTGCTTCCACAGGGGCTGGTCCAGCCCGAACTCATGGCGCAGGGACGCGACCTGCGCGGGGTCCGCGGCCTTCTCCCCCCACATCGCTCTGATGGGGTCGCCGGGAAGGACGTGGACCATGAGGAAAATCAACAGTGTGGTCCCGATGAAGACCGGGATCATCTGGAGCAGTCGCCTGGCGACGTAGCGCCCCATTATGCCTCCATGCCGTTGGGGGGCGGCGGAGGCCACGTCTCGTCTGCGCCACGCGGGTGGGGGGATGAGCTGCGGGCCTCACGCCTGCGGGCCGGTGCCACCGCTACCCGGTTGGGAGAAGCGGCGGCACCGGCCGGCGGTCCCTGTGATTACTTCTTCTTCACCTGGACGTCGGTGAAGATGGGGTCGCCGTCCTGGCCGTAGGGGATCTTCCCGAGGACCTTGTTGGACTGGCCGCTGTTGACCTTGTAGAACCACAGCGGGATCGCCGGCATGTCCTTCGCGAGGACCTGCTCCGCCTGCTGGTAGAGCTTCACGGTCTCGTCGAGGGTCGCGGCCTTGTCGGCCTTGTTGGCGAGCTCGTCGAACTCCTTGTTGGCGTAACCGCTGGTGTTACCGGCCGCCTTGGAGCCGTAGAGGTCCCTCATGAAGTTCGAGTTGACCGGGTAGTCGAGCACCCAGCCACCCCGGTACATGGACTTGACCTGGTGCTTGTCACGCGCGTTCAGGTCGGCCTGGAAGTCGGGCTTGGAGTCGCCGACGCAGTCGACACCGGTGGCCTTGCGGATGCTGTTGCAGACCGCGTCCACCCAGGGCTTGTGGTCCTGGTCGGCGTTGTACTGGATCGAGATCTTGTTGCCCGGGACCCCGCCGCCCTCCTTGATGAGGGCCTTGGCCTTGGCCGGGTCGTAGGTGACCTGCTCCTTGAGCGCGCCGGCCTTGTAGCCGATCACGCCGCGGGCGACATAGCTGTCGGCCGGGGTGCGGGAGCCGTGGAGCACGGTCTTGGTGATCGTGTCACGGTCGATCGCCATGGACAGACCCTGGATGACCTTGGGGTCGATGTTCTTGAACTGCTTGGTGTAGAAGGCCGGGACGACCGACTGGACCGCCGAGTACTCCTCGTCGATCGCGCGCTTGCCCAGGTCGGACTTGTAGTTGGTCAGCGCGGTGGTCGGAACCTGCTCGATCCAGTCGAGGTTGTTGGAGCGCAGGTCCGAGTAGGCGGCGTCGGCGGTGGTGTAGTTCTTGAAGTCGATGCCGCCGTTCTTGGCCTTGTTCGGTCCCTTGTAGCCGTCGAACTTACGGACCTTGATCATCTTCTTGTGGTCCCAGGAGACGAACTTGTAGGGACCGTTGCCGACCGGCTTCTCGCCGTAGCCCTTGGGGTCCTTGAAGAAGCCGCTGGGCAGCGGGGCCCAGACGTCGTAGCCCAGCTTGTAGGCGAAGTACGAGACCGAGCTGTTGAGCTCGATCTTGAACTCGTTGTCGTTGACGACCTTCAGCCCGGACATCTTGTCGGCCTTGGGCTTGCCCTTCTCCGGGTGGACGTCCTCGTAGCCCTTGATGTCCTGGAACCAGCTGGAGTTGGTCTGGTTGTTCGCGACGTTGGCGGACCAGTTCCAGGAGTCCACGTAGGACTTGGCGGTCACGGCCTCGCCGTTGTGGAACTTCCAGCCCGGCTTGAGCTTGACGGTCCAGACGGAGGAGTCCTTGTTGGGGGTGACGGACTCGGCGTTGACGTACACCAGCTTGCCGGTGCCGGGCTCGTAGTCCACCAGGCCCGCGAAGATCGTGCGGAGCACCCGGCTACCCTGGCTCTCCTTGGCGTTCGCCGGTTGCAGCGGGTTCTGCGGCTCGCTCAGCTGGGCGGTGAGTATCCCGTTCGGGTCCGCCGAGCCCTTGTTCATGTCATTGCTGCCGCTGTCGCTGTCGTTACCACCGCAGGCGGTCGCGGCCAGCGCCACGACCGCTGCCAACGCGACCCACTTGGCGCTCTTGGCACCGCGCATGGGTTTGCCTCCTCAGGAGTCCACTGTCACTACGAGAGGGGGCGCCCGGAGACACGCTGACACCCCTGACAGCGAAAGGGACCGGAACCCCCCAGATGCGCTCGTAGGTCCGCGCTCCCCACAGCGTGTGACCCATTGACCCGAGCTCAATGGACCCCATGATTGAGCACGCCCGGCCCTTAAACCACACCTTATGGGTCTCGCTTTGGTCACAGCATCTACGCGCGGAGCTTCGAAATCCGGACAAAACTGCCCCAGACAGACACACGCGAAACGGACTGTTAACACATCATGCGGAGCTCGGACGCCGATATTCGGACACAGAGATCCGGATAACCGCTTGACTGGCACATTGCTGACATGGGAACAGCCCGGACCCACGCCGTGGAGGCGAGGGGTCCGGGCCGTGAGCGGCTCACCGAGGCACGGTGGGGCGCCTACGCTCCGTGATCGGCGCCGTAGTGCGCACGGCGCCAGGGCGTGAGCCCCGGCGCCCCCGCGCCCGGGCGCGCGCGTCAGCGCTTGGCGCGGGCGGGTGTGCTTGGCGCGGGCGGGTGTGCGTCAGCGCTTGGCGCGGGCGGCGGTGCGGGCGCGCTCCTTCTGGTCCAGCACCACCTTGCGGATCCGCACCGTCTCCGGCGTCACCTCGACGCACTCGTCGTCACGGCAGAACTCCAGGGACTGCTCGAGCGAGAGCAGCCGCGGCGGGACCAGGGACTCGGTCACATCCGCGGTGGAGGACCGCATGTTGGTGAGCTTCTTCTCCTTGGTGATGTTGACGTCCATGTCGTCGGAGCGGGAGTTCTCGCCGACGATCATGCCCTCGTACACCTCGGTGCCCGGCGAGACGAACAGCACCCCGCGCTCCTGGAGGTTGGTCATCGCGAAGGCGGTCACCGCGCCCGAGCGGTCGGCCACCAGCGAGCCGTTGTTACGGGTCTTCAGCTCGCCGAACCACGGCTCGTGGCCCTCGTGGATGGAGTGGGCGATACCGGTGCCGCGGGTCGCGGTCAGGAACTCGGTGCGGAAGCCGATCAGACCGCGGGAGGGGACGATGAACTCCATGCGGACCCAGCCGGAGCCGTGGTTGGACATGTTGTCCATCCGGCCCTTGCGGGTGCCCATGAGCTGGGTGACCGCGCCCATGTGCTCCTCCGGCACATCGATGGTGATGCGCTCGATCGGCTCGTGGACCTTGCCGTCGACCTCCCGGGTGACCACCTGCGGCTTGCCGACGGTGAGCTCGAAGCCCTCCCGGCGCATGGTCTCCACCAGGATCGCCAGCGCCAGCTCGCCGCGGCCCTGCACCTCCCAGGCGTCCGGGCGGTCGGTGGGCAGCACGCGCAGCGAGACGTTACCGATCAGCTCGCGCTCGAGCCGGTCCTTGACCAGCCGCGCGGTGACCTTGCGGTCCTTCACGGCGGACTTGTCTGCGCCCTTGCCGCCGGGGCCGCGGCCGACCAGCGGGGAGGTGTTGGTGCCGATGGTCATCGAGATCGCGGGCTCGTCCACGGTGATGAGCGGCAGCGCGATCGGGTTCTCCGGGTCGGCCAGGGTCTCGCCGATCATGATGTCCGGGATGCCCGCGACCGCGCAGATGTCACCGGGGCCCGCCACCTCGGCGGGCTTGCGGGTGAGCGCCTCGGTCATCAGCAGCTCGGTGATCCGGACGTTGGAGATGGTGCCGTCGCGCTTGATCCACGCGACCGTCTGCCCCTTCTTCAGCTCGCCCTGCTCGACCCGGAGCAGCGCGATACGGCCGAGGAAGTTGTCCGCGTCCAGGTTGGTGACATGGGCCTGGAGCGGCGCGGCCGCGTCGTACTCCGGCGCCGGGACGGTCTCCAGCAGGGCGGAGAAGAACGGCTGGAGGTTGTCGCTGTCGGCCGGGACGGTGCCGTCCTCCGGCTTGGTCAGCGAGGCCACACCGTCACGGGCGCACGCGTAGACGATCGGGAACTCGATCTGCTCCTCGGTCGCGTCCAGGTCCAGGAAGAGGTCGTACGCCTCGTTGACGACCTCGTCGATCCGGGAGTCCGGGCGGTCCGTCTTGTTGATGCACAGGATCACCGGCAGCTTGGCCTGGAGCGCCTTGCGCAGCACGAAGCGGGTCTGCGGCAGTGGCCCCTCGGAGGCGTCCACCAGCAGGACCACCGCGTCGACCATGGACAGGCCGCGCTCGACCTCACCGCCGAAGTCGGCGTGGCCGGGGGTGTCGATGATGTTGATGGTGACGGGGTCGCCGCCGTCCGCCGGGTGGTACTTCACGGCGGTGTTCTTCGCGAGAATGGTGATGCCCTTCTCGCGCTCCAGGTCGTTGGAGTCCATGACCCGGTCGTCCACCTGCTGGTGGGCGGCGAACGCGCCCGCCTGCTTGAGCATGGCGTCGACGAGGGTCGTCTTGCCGTGGTCGACGTGGGCGACGATGGCGACGTTACGAATGTCGTGGCGCGTGGGCATGAAAGCGCGCTTCTCCCGGTTGTTGGGTGGCGGCGCGCTCCTTAAGCGGCGCGCCTTCCGCCGGGCTGATCACGCCTCGGCCTCACCCCCATGGTACGGGGACCGCACGCGGACGAATGCCGCAGCCCATCCCGCGCCCCATCTCGCAGCCATGGGGAGGGTGCCCGGCGGGTCTTTCCCTCCCTTCCCACTACCAGGGCGGGGCCCTGGTAGTGGGAAGGGGCGGGGAGGGGACAGCCTGCCGCAGGCGTTGCGGCTCGGCGGGCACCCCTTAGCGGCGGAAGCCGATGTCCTGGTAGCGAGGGGTGGCGAAGCCGAAGGCGCCCGCGTTGACCAGACCCTTGCGCATCGCGACCAACTGCGGCCGCTGATAGAGCGGAATCGATCCGGCAGCCGCCCAGATCCGCGCGTCCGCCCGGCTGACCAGCGAGCGCGAGGCGCCGCCGTCCAGTTCGGAGAGCGCCTGGTCGAAGAGCTGGTCGATCTGGTCGGTGCCCACCCGGGTGTAGTTCTGCTCGACGACCAGGGAGCCGTCGGCCGCGGGCTGCGGCTTGGCGTAGATGGGGCGGGCGTCGGTGGCCGGGTACGCGGAGGCGGGCCAGGAGTAGAGGGCCAGATCGTAGTCGCCGGTGGCGATGTGGTCCCGGAAGTAGCTCTCGCCGGAGACCTTGGTGATCTCGGTCCGTACGCCGATCTTCTCCAGCATCCGCGCGATGCGCTCGCCGACCGTGCCCAGCTTGGCGCCGGTCCGGTCGTCGGGGAGGACGAAGCGCAGCACCAGCGGCCGTCCCTTCTTCCGTACGACCGCCGTCTCCCGGAGCCGTCCGGACCGCCCGGCGTCACCGGCCGCGGGCGGGGCGCCGGAGGCGCTCTCCGTGGCGGTCGGCGCGCCCTGCCGGCTGCCCCGGTCGTCCGTCTTGCCGTCCAGCGCCTTCTGACGGCCGGTGCCGCCCGCCCGCCAGCCCGCGTCGGCGAGCAGCGACTGCGCGGCGTTGGTGTCCGGGTCGCCGAGGGCGCCGCTGTGGTCCTTGTAGCCCGGCTGGCCCGCCATCAGCAGATGGTTGCCGAGCGGCTCGGACGGCAGCCCCATCGGCTTGAGCACCAGCTTCGCCAGGGCCTTCCGGTCGATCGCGCGGGCCACCGCGCGGCGCACCCGCTCATCGGCGAGCGGACCCTTGGTGCCGTTGAGGGCGAGTTGGGTGTAGCCCGGGTCCAGGGCCTTGCGCAGGGTGAACCTGCTCAGCGCCCGGGTCCGCGACCGGTTCTTGTCGGTGTCGTCGGTGGCCGCTCCGTGGGCTCCCGCCTCTCCCCGCGCCGCCCCGCTGGACCCCGCCTCCCGCCCGCCCGTGGACGCCTCCGGCGCACCCGCCTTGCCCGGGGCGGACGAGGAGCCGCGCCTGGCGCCCGCGGCCTGCTTGTCCGGGGCGGTGGCCTGGATGCGCCGGGCGGTGGTCCGGTCCACCTCGGCCAGGTCCAGCCGCCCGCCGATCAGCGCCTCGGCCCGCTTCTCCGCCGGTACCGCCTGGAAGACCATCCGGCTCAGCCGCGCCCGGTCGCCCCACCAGCGGGGATTGCGGACGAGGGTGACCTCGGAGTCCGTGACCCGGTGGACCATGAAGGGCCCGGCGCCGACCGCGAGCCCCTTGCTCGCCGCCGCCGTGAAGACCGCCGGGTTGCCCATCACGCTCTTCGGGTACAGCGGCGTGAACAGCGAGCGCCAGTCGGTGTACGGCTTGGCGAAGGTGACCTTGACCTCGTGTTCCTTGTCCCCCGGTTCGACCTTGGCGATCCGGTCGTATCCGGCGTTGCGCGCCGTCCCGTACTTCTCGTCGGTGCCGCGCAGCGCCTTCCACTGGGCCTGGAAGTCCTCCGCGCCGATCGGGCGCCCGTCGCTCCACACCGCCTTGGGGTTGAGCTTGAAGACCACGACCTGCTTCGGATCGGTCGAGGTGACGTCGGCGGAGGCCAGATAGTCGCCGTTGCGCTGGGGGCGGCCGCGGGCGTCGAGGGTGTAGAGGGAGGGCAGCACGGCGCCCGCGATCCGCTGGGTGCCCGTGTCCGCGGTCTTCTGGAAAGCGTTGAGCGTGGTGGGCGCCGCATCCAGGGCCCAGCGCAGGGTGCCGGTGCCGGCGGTCCCGGAGCGGGGCGCGGAGGCGATGTCCCAGGCGGCGCGCGGCGGCGGGCCGTCGTCTTCGGAACTGCACCCGGTCAGTACGGGCAGCGGCAGCATCACTCCCGCGGCGAGCAGCATGGCGCGGCGGCTCCTGGTGATGGGCATGGCTCGTACCTCCGCAGGGTGACGGATATATGCGCATTTGGCATAGTGTGACGCTGATCGCATATACTCCTCACTCAAAGCGACGGTTCATGGGACAGCACGCCGAGAGGGCCATGGAGACGGCCATGAGGGGAAAGGATCACCCGCTCGGATCAACGCGGCGGGCGCGCACTCCGGCGCGCGGCGGCGGAATCCCGCCGGTGACGGCGCCAATCCCGACAGATCCCTTCACAACCAGGACCGTGGCGCGTAACACTCGCTGTCGCATGAGCGTCGCCAACCGCAACCGCGGAAGTGAGGGCAAGTCATGTCCTTGAACGACGACTTGACGGCCGTCCAGCGCTGTCTCGATGACCTGGTCCGTTCCGTCTCCCGGCTCGAGCAGCGGGTGGGCGCCGGCGGGCTGGAGATACGCCGGGTCCGCACCGACGCGGACCACCTGCGCGAGAGCCTCGCCCTGCTGCGCGAGACGGCTCCCGTGGAGCGATCACGCCCCGAAATGGTTCCGGTCCCCGACGCCCCGTACGACAGCGCGCTGTGGTCGGACGTCGACGACGAGGGCCTCGGCGCACGAGATCGCCACGCGCCCTAGGGACGGGCCGGAGCGCCTCCCGTCACGGGGCGCATCCCCACCGTCCCCCCATACCACTCCACCGCGGAGTTCCCCTTGGCCACAGGCACCGACCCCCAAGCCACCCCGCCCGCGCCCGCAGGCTCCGGAACGGCCCCGCACGGCGTGCACAGCGCCTCGCGCGCCGCCATCCCCGGCCGCCATCTGCGCAGCGACCGCTGGTGGCTCTCCCCCGCCATCACCGCCGCCGGACTGTTCGCGTTCATCGTCTACTCGACCTGGCGGGCCTTCGCGGGGGACGACTACTACGCCGAGCCGTATGTCTCCCCCTTCTACTCACCCTGCGTCGCCCAGAACTGCGTACCCATGAAGGGCGGCGCCAACTGGGAGATCTTCGGCGCGTGGTGGGGCCTGTCCCCGGCGCTGCTGATCCTGATCTTCCCGCTGGGGTTCCGGCTCACCTGCTACTACTACCGCAAGGCGTATTACCGGGGCTTCTGGGCCTCGCCGCCCGCCTGCGCGGTCGCCGAGCCGCGCGCCAAGTACACCGGCGAGACCCGCTTCCCGCTGATCCTTCAGAACATCCACCGCTACTTCTTCTACTTCGCGGTGATCGTCGCGGGGATCCTCACCTATGACACGGTGCTCGGCTTCCGGGACGAGCACGGCCGCTGGGGCCATATGGGCCTGGGCACCCTGGTGCTGCTCGCCAACATCGCGCTGATCTGGGCGTACACCCTCTCCTGCCACTCCTGCCGCCATATCGTCGGCGGCCGGCTGAAGCACTTCTCCCGGCATCCGGTGCGCTATCGGCTCTGGGGCTGGGTGAGCGGGCTCAACGCACGCCATATGCAGCTGGCCTGGGCCTCTCTCATCAGCGTCGCCGTCGCGGACTTCTACGTCTATCTGGTGGCGAGCGGCGCCTTCGACGATCCCCGCTTTTTCTAGGAGAGGTGCTCATCCGATGACGCAAGTCGAGCGGCAGGCGTGGGACGTGGTCGTGATCGGCGCGGGCGGCGCCGGGCTGCGTGCCGCGATCGAGGCCCGCGAGCAGGGCATGCGCTGCGCCGTCATCTGCAAGTCGCTGTTCGGCAAGGCCCATACGGTGATGGCCGAGGGCGGCATCGCCGCCAGCATGGGCAACGTCAACGAGCGCGACAACTGGCAGGTGCACTTCCGCGACACCATGCGCGGGGGCAAGTTCCTCAACCACTGGCGGATGGCCGAGCTGCACGCCCAGGAGGCCCCGGACCGGGTCTGGGAGCTGGAGACCTGGGGCGCGCTCTTCGACCGCACCCCGGAGGGCAAGATCTCCCAGCGGAACTTCGGCGGCCATGAGTACCCCCGCCTCGCCCATGTCGGGGACCGCACCGGCCTGGAGCTGATCCGCACCCTCCAGCAGAAGATCGTCTCCCTCCAGCAGGAGGACAAGGCCGCCACCGGCGACTACGAGTCCCGGCTGAAGATCTTCCAGGAGTGCACGGTCACCCGGATCGTCAAGGACGGCGACCGGGTCGCCGGGGTCTTCGGCTACGAGCGCGAATCGGGCCGTTTCTTCGCCCTGGAGGCCCCGGCCGTGGTGCTGGCCACCGGCGGTATCGGCAAGTCCTTCAAGGTGACCTCCAACTCCTGGGAGTACACCGGCGACGGCCACTCGCTGGCGCTGCTCGCGGGCGCCCCGCTGATCAACATGGAGTTCGTGCAGTTCCACCCGACCGGTATGGTCTGGCCGCCCTCGGTGAAGGGGATCCTGGTCACCGAGTCGGTGCGCGGCGACGGCGGGGTGCTGCGCAACAGCGAGGGCAAGCGGTTCATGTTCGACTACATCCCGGACGTCTTCAAGGAGAAGTACGCCCAGTCCGAGGACGAGGCCGACCGCTGGTACGAGGACCCGGACCACAACCGCCGCCCGCCCGAGCTGCTCCCCCGCGACGAGGTGGCCCGCGCCATCAACGCCGAGGTGAAGGCGGGCCGGGGCTCCCCGCACGGCGGGGTCTTCCTCGACGTCTCCACCCGGATGCCCGCCGAGGTCATCAAGCGGCGGCTGCCCTCCATGCACCACCAGTTCAAGGAGCTCGCGGACGTCGACATCACCGCCGAGCCCATGGAGGTGGGCCCCACCTGCCACTACGTGATGGGCGGTGTGGACGTCGACCCGGACACCGCGGCCGCCACCGGCGTGCCCGGTCTCTTCGCCGCGGGCGAGGTCGCGGGCGGGATGCACGGCTCCAACCGGCTCGGCGGCAACTCCCTCTCCGACCTGCTGGTCTTCGGGCGCCGCGCCGGGCTGTACGCGGCCCGCTATGCCCAGGAGATCGCGGACTCGGGCACCCGTCCGGTGCCGGACGAGGCGCAGCTGGACCTGGCGGCGGCCGAGGCGCTGCGCCCGTTCAGCGCGGAGGCCGGTGAGCCGGACGAGACCGCGGGCCCGGCCGGGCCGCCGGAGAACCCGTACACCCTCCACCAGGAGCTCCAGCAGTCGATGAACGACCTGGTGGGGATCATCCGCAAGGCCGAGGAGATGGAGGAGGCGCTGCACCGGCTGGCCAGTCTGCGGGTCCGGGCGCGCCGCGCCGGGGTCGAGGGCCACCGGCAGTTCAACCCCGGCTGGCACCTGGCGATCGATCTGCGGAACATGCTGCTGGTCAGCGAGTGCGTGGCGCGCGCCGCGCTGGAGCGGACCGAGAGCCGCGGCGGGCACACCCGCGACGACTGCCCGGAGATGGACCGCGAATGGCGGCGGCTCAATCTGGTCTGCCGGCTCTCCGACCCCTCGGGCGGTCTCGCGGCCCCCGACACCGGGCACGGCCAGATCCGGCTCGAGCGGCGTGAGATGCCGCCCATCCGGCCCGACCTGCTGAACCTGTTCGAGAAGGACGAGCTGGTGAAGTACCTGACGGACGAGGAGCTGACCCAGTGAGTGCGTACGAGGCCCACTTCCGGGTGTGGCGGGGCGACCAGGACGGCGGCGGTCTGAAGGACTTCCACGTCGAGGTCAACGACGGCGAGGTCGTGCTCGACATCGTCCACCGGCTCCAGGCCACCCAGGCCCCCGACCTGGCGGTCCGCTGGAACTGCAAGGCGGGCAAATGCGGTTCGTGCAGCGCCGAGGTCAACGGCCGGCCCCGGCTGCTGTGCATGACCCGGATGTCGGTGTTCGAACGGAACGAGACGATCACCATCACCCCGCTGCGGGCCTTCCCGGTGGTGCGGGACCTGGTGACGGATGTGTCGTTCAACTACACCAAGGCCCGTGAGGTGCCGTCCTTCGTGCCCCCGGAGGGGCTGGGTCCGGGCGAGTACCGGATGTGGCAGGAGGACGTTGGGCGTTCGCAAGAGTTCCGCAAGTGCATCGAGTGCTTCCTGTGCCAGGACACCTGCCATGTGGTGCGGGACTTCGAGGAGAACAAGGAGGCGTTCGCCGGGCCGCGGTTCCTGATGCGGGTCGCGGAGCTGGACATGCATCCGCTGGACGCGGCGGCCGAGACCGGTCTTGACCGCAAGAGCACCGCGCAGGAGGAGCACGGGCTGGGCTACTGCAACATCACCAAGTGCTGCACGGAGGTCTGCCCCGAGCAGATCAAGATCACCGACAATGCGCTGATCCCGCTCAAGGAGCGGGCGGCGGACCGTAAGTACGATCCGCTGGTCTGGCTCGGCAACAAGATCCGCCGCCGGGGGGAGTGACGCCTGCGGCGGGCTGTTCCCCTCCCCGCCCCTTCCCACAACTGGGGCTCCGCCCCAGACCCCGAAGCCCAGCGGCAAAGCCCCGGCCACGCGGCGGAGCCGCACATCGATACTGCGGTAAGGGGCGAAGCCCCGGCCCGGGGTCTGGGGCGAAGCCCCGGGGTCTGGGGCGAAGCCCCGGGGTCTGGGGCGAAGCCCCGGGGTCTGGGGCGAAGCCCCGGGGTCTGGGGCGAAGCCCCGGCGGGGTCTGGGGCGAAGCCCCGGCGGGGTCTGGGGCGAAGCCCCGGCGGGGTCTGGGGCGAAGCCCCGGGGTCTGGGGCGAAGCCCCGGTTCGGGAAGGGGCGGGGTGGGGAAAGAGCCGCCGGGAGCAGTAGCGCTCCCCCCGCTGCGTGTCGCGGGCCCGCCACCACCGCGGGCCCACTGCCGTAACGACCCGCTGCCGCAACCGGCCGTCACCACAGGCTGAGCAGCGCCTCCACCGAGTCCGGACCCGAGGGCTGGCCGTCCGGAAGGGCCAGCTCGAACCAGACGGTCTTGCCGAGCGGGGTCCTGCGGCTGCCCCAGCCCGCGCTGAGCAGCCCGACCAGCTGGAGCCCGCGCCCGCCCTCGTCGGTGTCCCGGGCGCGCCGCCGTCGGGGCTGCACCAGACCCCCGTCCCAGACCTCGCACACCAGCGTGCGGTCCAGCAGCAGCCGCAGCCTGATCTCGCCCTCGCCGTACCGCAGGGCGTTGGTCACCAACTCGCTGACCAGCAGCTCGGTGGTGTCCACCAGATCGTCCATGCCCCAGGACTCCAGCTGCTCCCGGGCCAGTTCGCGGGCCCGGCCCACGGACTGCGGGGCGCTGGGGAGGTGCCAGTCGCCGACCGACTCGGCCGACAGGCCCTGCACCCGGGCCATCAGCAGGGCGATGTCGTCCTCGCCGTGGTGGGTGTCGAGAGTGCTCAGAACGTGGTCGCAGACGTCCTCGAGGGATCCGGCCGCGGCGTTCCCGCCCTCGGCGCCGTCCGGGGTGTTGAGGGCCGCACGCAGGGCGTGGAGCCCCTCGTCGAGGGTGTGGTCGCGGGACTCGACCAGACCGTCGGTGTAGAGGGCCAGCAACGCGCCGTCGGGGAGCTCGACCTCGATCTCCTCGAACGGCTCACCGCCCACGCCGAGCGGCAATCCGGGCGGGACCTCCATCAGCAGGGCGTCCTCACCCGGCTCCACGAGGACGGGGGGCGGATGCCCGGCGTTGGCGAACGTACAGCGCCGGGTGACCGGGTCGTAGACGGCGTAGACGCAGGTGGCGAGGTAGACCTCGGTCAGATCGGAGGAGTCCTCGGCGGCCTTGCCGTCGCGTACGAGGGCGCGCGAGCCGGGCCGCCCGCCGGCGTGCGAGCCGCCCGGTGTGCCGAGGCCCCTGGCGATCTCGTCCAGCGCGGAGAGCACCTCGGCCGGCTCCAGGTCGAGCAGGGCGAGGGTGCGTACGGCGGTGCGCAGCTCGCCCATGGCCACGGCGGCGCGCAGCCCCCGCCCCATGACATCGCCGACCACCAGCGCGGTGCGGTGCCCGGGCAGCTCGATCACGTCGAACCAGTCGCCGCCCACCTCGGTCGCGGCGTTCCCCGGCAGATAGCGGCAGGCGATATCGAGCCCGGCGGCCTCCGGGTCGCCGGGCGGGAGCAGGCTGCGCTGGAGTATCAGCGCGCGTTCATGCTCTCTGCGGTACAGCCGGGCGTTGTCGATGCTCACGGCGGCGCGGGCGGCCAGCTCGACCGCGAGCGCGCGGTCCCGTTCGCCGAACGGCTCGCTGCCCTTGGTGCGGGAGAACTGGGCCAGGCCGACGACGGTGTCCCGCGCGACCATCGGCACCACGAGGGTGGACTGGAGCATGGCCCCGAGCTCCAGGGCCTCACTGCCGTCCCGCCCGGGGACGACGCGGACCTGGGCGGTGCGCAGGGCGTGGGCGCACAGCGAGTTGAAGGGGTAGCGGTGCACCTCGCCGACTTGGATGGGCTTGGGGTCCTCCACGGTGTTGACGCGGCAGATGTCGCCGAAGGCGACCGGGCCGTCCGAGACCGCGCTGGCGAAGGCGACGCGGCGCAGCTCGGCGCTGCCGTCGGCGAGCCCGGGCGGGGTCTCGTCGCCGGAGAGCAGCCCCTGGTAGAGGTCGACCGAGGCCAGGTCGCAGAACTGCGGTACGGCCACGTCCAGCAGCTCGCGGGCGGTGGTCTCCAGGTCGAGCGAGGTGCCTATTCGGGCCCCGGCCTCGTTCAGCAGCGCCAGATTGCGCCGTACGCCCGCGGCCTCCTGTTCGGCGCGGCGGCGGCCGGTGACATCCGTGGCGAGCCCGGCGACGCCGATGGGGCGGCCGGAGCCGCTGTGCAGCCGGTAGAGCGAGACCGACCAGCGGCGGCGGTCGGGGCTGCCCGGCGCCTGGCCCATGATGGGCATATCGGTCAGCGACTGCCCGGAGTCCAGGACCTGGCGCAGCGCGGCGGCCAGCCGGTCGGCCTCGCCACGCGGCAGCAGATCGTGCGGGGTCGTACCGCGGTACTCCTCGGTGGGGCGGCCGAAAACCTTGGCGAAGCGCTCATTGACGCGCAGGATCCGCAGATCGGTCCCGAAGAGGAAGAAGCCGAGCGGAGATTGACCGAAAACGGCCTGTGAAGAAGCAAGATCGGTTTCCAGCCCGCGCAACGCGCTGACGTCCACCGCGATACAGAGCGCGGCCCGCTTCCCGTGCTCGTCCTGAGCGGGCATCACATAGACCTCGGCGATGCCATGCCCGCTCGGCGTCCGGGGGTTACGGTAGGGAACCAGCCCGGTCCACTCCCGGCCGTCGAGGATGTCGGCCACCGCGCGCTGGCCCGTCTCCTGGTACTCCGGCGGTACGAACGCCTCCACCGGGTCCTTGCCGATGGCCTGGCTCGCCGTCAGCCCCAGCAATTCCGCGGCCCGTTCGCTCCACTGCGCGATCCGGCCGTCGGGTCCGAGCGCGAAGGAGGCGACCCGGATGTAGTCATAGATCGAGCCGGGAGGACTGCTCTGCCACACCGCCGACATCGAGGACATGGACGACATGTCCGACATCGAGGACCCCTGTGACATCGGCGACACCTGCGAACCCACCATCTCCTCGGGCATATCAGCTCCCGCTGGCTTCTCGCTCATGCGCCCGTCCCCTCCGGCTCAGGTGCTCCGACCGGCTTCAGATAGCCGAGTATCCAGCACTTCGGCCATCCCGAGTACGGTCTTCACGATCACAGCACTATCTCAGCCCGCCATCAGAGTCCGTCCCGGCTTTTGGTGAAGCGCTCATGATCAGCGCTCCCCCTCACTCCTAACCAGACGGAGGCGGCTCGAACCCCATGGATTTTCCCGCGCGGGACGTTCTCAAGAACTGCGTGGACGGATCCCCTCGGTGGGCTCGGCCGACCCGGCGTCGGACACCCCGGCATCAGCCACCCCGGCAGCGGACGCGGCATCAGCCGCCCCGGCAGCGGACGCGCGCAGGCGGCGGACGGCCTCCGCCACCGCGGGGCGGTCCTCGTCCAGCCAGTCGACCTCGTCCACCCGGTCCGGGGGAAGCCAGCGCAGCTCGTCGTGGTCCTGGAGCGGGCGCGGCTCACCGGAGCGCAGGGCCGCGGTCCATACCCGCAGCACATAGCCGGGCTTGAGGGGCCACTCCCCCGGCAGCGGTTCGAGCGGCTCGACCTCGACCCCGAGCTCCTCGCGCAGTTCGCGGACGAGCGCCGCCCGCGGGGTCTCCCCGGGCTCGGTCTTGCCGCCGGGCAGCTCCCAGCGGCCCGCGAGCTCGGGCGGGGCGCTGCGCCGTGCGGCCAGCAGCCGTCCCCGGTCGAACACCGCTCCGCCCACCACCACACGCACGCTCATGATCCGCACCCTAGCCTGCGCGGAAGCACACCGGAGCCCCGGGGCGGGAGCGCCCCGGGGCTCAGAAAGCCGACCGGACTCGGGCTAACCGGACTGACGGGACGCGGCGGTCCGCTCGACCACGTACAGCTGCTCCTGGCCCTCGCCCTCCAGCCGGTCGGCCACCTCCTGGGCCTCCGTCCTGGTGGCGTAGCGCCCGACGCGGTAGCGGTTGCCGTTGTTGTCCTGGCGGATCACGAGCCAGGGCAGCACAGCGTTCCCGTCACTCATCTCCCCGCCCCCTCCGCTGTGGCGCGCCCGGGCGCACGACCCCGCGACACCGTTAAGGAAATCCCGATCCGCATATGCCCGAGCCTACGCCCTACCTTCACGCAGCGGATACGTGTTCTTACCAGGAGGCACTCATCCGGCCATGTCTCAGACGCCGACTCCGGCCTTCACCCGGTCGCCGTCGCCGCCCTCGCCCGCCTCGTCGGCCCGGGTGGCGCCCAGCTCGCGCTCGGCCTCCAGCAGCGTCGGATTGCGCCATGCGCTGCGTACGCCCCAGAAGTAGAAGGCCAGCCCGATCAGCGCGACGATCACGATGTCCCAGCCGCCCGGCAGATAGCCGCGGCCGCCGAACTCCTTGCCGCCGGCCCACGACACCGCCGCCATGACGAGCAGATACGTGACCATCCAGGCGCCGGCGGCCAGATGCGGCCGCAGCTCCGCCCACGGCTTGCGCAGCTCGTACCAGGCCCAGATCGGCAGCCCGATCGCCATGATGAAGATGACCTTGCCGGTGAGCGGCCAGCGGGCCCAGTACAGCACCAGCGAGCCGAAGACCATCGCGATGGGCGCGATCACCGGCATCGCACGCAGCTGCACCGGGCGCGGCAGCTCCGGCGAGAGGCGGCGCAGCGACATCACGGCCACCGGACCGGTGATGTACGAGATCACGGTCGCGACGGAGACGATCTCGGCGAGCGAGCCCCAGCCGCGGAAGACCGCGAGGAAGATGAAGGCGATCCCCAGGTTGAGCAGCAGCGCCGGGCGCGGAATGCCGGTCTTGGGGTCGACCTTGCCGAAGATCCCCGGCAGATGGCCGTTCTCCTGGACGCCCTGGATCATGCGGGAGGTGGTGGCCGCGTAGATCATGCCGGTGCCGGACGGGGAGATGAAGGCGTCCGCGTACAGCAGCATCGCCAGCCAGTTCAGGCCCCAGGCCAGGGAGAGATCGGCGAGCGGGGAGTTGAAGGAGAGCCCGGACCAGCCGCCGTGGGTCAGATCGGCGGCGGGCACGGCGGTCAGGAAGGCGATCTGGAGCGCGACGTAGATCACCAGCGCGATGAGGATCGAGCTGATGACGGCCTTGGGCAGCGACTTCCCCGGATCACGGGCCTCGCCCGCCATGTTGAGCGGCGACTGGAAGCCGTTGTAGGCCCAGACGATGCCGGAGACGGCGACCGCGGTGAACACGGAGCTCCAGCCGTTGGGGGTGAAGCCGCCGTTGCCGGTGACATTGCCGGTGTCGAAGTGCGACAGCAGCAGAGCCCCGGCGGTCAGGGTCGGCACGACCACCTTGAAGACGGTGATCGCGGTGTTGGTCTTGGCGAAGAGGGTGATCGCGAACCAGTTGAGGAAGAAGTAGAAGAGCAGCAGCACGGACGCGAGCGCGACACCGCTGCCGGTCAGCTCCTTCCCGTCGTACAGCGCCTTCGCCCAGCCGAAGTCCCAGGAGGACATGTACTGCACGGAGGCGGTGGCCTCACCGGGGATCACCGAGACGATGGCGATCCAATTGGCCCAGGCGGCCAGATATCCGGCCAGCGAGCCGTGGGAGTACTGGCCGTACCGGACCATGCCCCCGGCCTTGGGGAACATCGAACCCAGCTCGGAGTAGGTCAGGGCGATGGTCAGGGCGACGGCGGCGCCGATCACCCAGGCCAGAATGGCGGCGGGCCCGGCCAGCGCGGCGGCGCGCTCGGCGCCGAACAGCCAGCCGGAGCCGATGATCGACCCGAGGCCCACGGCGGTGAGGGCCACCGGTCCGAGTGACCTTCGATAATGCGAGTGGGAACCCTGCTCCGTGCTCAAGTTCCTGGCACTCCCTTCGCCCCCCAACGACCGGACACAAACCGATCCATCGTAAGAGCGAAATGGATGATCCCCTTCCAGTAACCCCTTTCACCTGGGCTGATGTGAGTTTTGCAACAGAGGGCGAGGGAACCGCGGCCAGGAGCCGCGCGATCACTTCACCGGCAGCCGGTACGCGATCCGATAGCGCTCGGCCAGCACCACCACATCGGCGGTCTCCACCGGGCGGCCGCCCGCGAAGTACGTACGCGAGGTGACCATCACCCAGTGGCCCGGCACCCCGCCCAGCGCCAGCACCTCCTCGGCCCGGCCGGGGCGCGCGCCGACCTCCTCCGCCATGTTGTCCACCACCAGGTCGAGGGCGGCCATCCGGTCGACGACCCCGCGCCCGGCCAGCGGGCCCTCCTCGGGCAGCATCACGGGCGTACGGCCGGTGAGCTCGAGCGGCTCCCAGGAGGTGGAGAGCATCACCACCTCCCCCTGCGACCGGAACACATAGCGGGTGCGCATCACCCGCTCCCCCACCGCGACCCCCAGCCGCCCGGCGATCTCGCCCCCGGCCTCCTCCTGCTCGCTCTCGGCCTCCCAGGTGCCGGTGATCCGTTCGTCGGCCTGCTCCTGCCGGAACGGCGTGGTCTCCCCGGCGGTGTGGAACCCGGCCCGGACCACCCGCCGCGGCACCGGCTGTGCCCGCACATACGTCCCCGACCCGGAACGCCCCTCGACCAGCCCCTCGGCCATCAGCACCTTGCGCGCCTCGAGCGCGACGGTGTCCGAAACCCCGTACTCCTCGCGGATCCTGGCCTGGGAGGGGAGACGCGCATGCGGCGGCAGCTCACCCGCGGCGATCTTCTTCCGCAGATCGTCGGCGACGCGGAGGTATGCGGGCTGGTCACCAAAGGCCACGTGCACTCCCTGGGTTGACAGTCAGCAACAGCTTGGCAACTCAGGGTTGTCGATGGCAACTGAAGGCCATAGCTTCACTAGAAGTGGTGAATGCCAGCTCAGAGACGTTTAAGTCGTCCAAAGTCGGTGAGCGGCCCGACGCCGGACACCGCACCGCCCTTTGCGACCGTGACGCGGTGTGGTGCCGTCGGCGGTCCCGCACGTCTCGGCCCCCCGGGCGCATTACGCTCCTGAGGTTCAGCCGCCCAAGCGTAGGGACGTGAGATGGACGACGAACCGCTGCCGGAGTGGGCCGAACCCCCGGCGCCCCGGCCGGAGCGGGGATGACCAGGTCACGCGCGGCGGCCATGGCGACCGGCCGCTTCTCGCGGGTGCTGCCCGGGCTGCTGCTCATCGCCCTGTGCGCGGGGTGCACCGGTGGTGCCGGGGCGCAGGGTGCGGGCGGGGCGTCCCGCGCCACGGCGGGTGGCGCGGGGGTCGGCGACGCGCTCTTCCCTCGGCTCGGCAACGGCGGCTACGACGTGCGGCGCTACCGCCTCGCCCTCGACTACACCCCCGGCTCCCGCCACCTCGAGGGCACCGCCCGGATCACCGCCCGCGCGGACCGCGCCCTGAGCTCCTTCCACCTCGACCTCACCGGGCTGCGGGTGCGGAGGGCCACGGTGAACGGCCGCCCCGCCAAGGCCGCCCGCAGCGGCACCGAGCTGGTGCTGACCCCCGCCGCGGCCCTCCCCAAGGGCCGCACCTTCACGGCCACCGTCGTCTACGACGGCAGGCCGAAGACCCTCACCGGCGAGGACACCGGGAAGGAGGGCTGGATCAGCACCCACGACGGCGCGGCGGCCCTCGGCGAGCCGACCGGCTCGATGACCTGGTTCCCCGGCAACCACCACCCCTCCGACAAGGCCGCCTACGACATCGCCGTCACCGTTCCCCAGGGCTACACCGCGGTCTCCAACGGCGAGCTGAAGGGCCAGGAGACCCGGGACCGCCGCACCACCTTCCGGTGGCACACCGGCGAGCCCATGGCGAGCTATCTGGCCACGGTCGCCATCGGCCGCTTCGGCGTCCGTACGGCGACCACCGGCAAGGGCCTGCCCGCGTACCTGGCCGTCGACCCCACCGAGGCCGCCGGCGCCACGGACATCGCCGAGCAGGTCGACGACGTCATCACCTGGGAGAGCCGCACCTTCGGCCCGTACCCCTTCTCCTCCACCGGGGCCGTCGTCGGCCACCTCCCCGGCCTCGGCTACGCCCTGGAGACCCAGACCAAGCCGTTCTTCGACGCGGCCCCGGACCAGGCCCTCGTCGTCCACGAACTCGCCCACCAGTGGTTCGGCAATTCGGTCACGCCCCGGGTCTGGAAGGACATGTGGCTCAACGAGGGCTTCGCGACCTACGCCGAGTGGCTGTGGGAGGAGGACCACGACGGCCGTAGCGCCCAGCAGATCTTCGACGACTTCTACGACGGCACCGACGACGAGAGCGAGGGCATCTGGGACTTCCCACCCGCCGACCCCCCGAGCGTCGCCAGCGTCTCCGACCCGCCCGTCTACGGCCGCGGCGCGATGGTCCTCCACCAGCTCCGCCGGGCCGTCGGCGACAAGACCTTCTTCACCATCCTCCGCACCTGGCTCAGGGACCACCGCCACGGCAACGCCGACACCAAGCAGTTCATCGAGCTGTGCGAGCGGAAGTCCGGCAAGGACCTGACCCGTCTCTTCGACGTGTGGCTCTACGGCGAGGGCAAGCCGAAGAAGCCCTGACGGCGGGGAAGGCGGCGCCCTCCCACCGCCCGAAACCGCTACCGTTGAGCCATGACCGCACTGCCCGACTGGATGCGCCCGCCGCGCGCGGAAGGCTGGTTCGCGGAGGACCTGGACCGCCTCCCCGAGGCACCGCGCCACACCGAGCTCATCGACGGAGCACTCGTTTTCATGATGTCGCCCCAGCGGTCATGGCATGGCCGTCTCGTCACCGCCCTGACCACCACGCTGATGGAGCAGGCATCGGACGGCTTCGACATCGAACGAGAGATGACCGTACGGCTCGACGCCCGCAATCGCCCGGAGCCCGATCTCCTGGTGACCACGAAACCGTTCGATCCCGATCGCACCTGGTACGCCCCGGAGGACGTACAGCTGGTGGTGGAGGTTGTCTCGCCCGAGTCCGCGCACCGCGACCGTACGGTCAAGCTGCGCAAGTACGCGGAGGCCGGGATCCAGCACTACTGGTGTGTGGAGGAACAGGACGGCGCGCCAGTCGTGCATGCGTACGAACTCGACGAGCCGACGGGTGCCTACGCTCCGGCAGGCATTTTCCGGCAGGTCCTGGAGCGCCCCGTCCCGTTCAAAATCAAGATCGACCTGAGCAGGCTCGTACCGAACCGGAAGAGCTGACGAGGTGCGCCCATGGGCGTCAGCGCTGGGCTCAGGCGACGCTCAGGAGGGCGCTGGTTTCGGCGGAGGACAGCTCGGTGGCGTAGACGCGGCTGCCCGGCTGGTGCTTGCGGCCGCCCTCGCCCAGGTGGCCGGCGTCCACGGGGGCGAAGCCGATGTCGCGGATCAGTCCGGCCACGGCGGCCTTGGCCTCCTCGTCGTCGCCGGACAGCGGGATGGCCACGCGGTCGGTGGCGCCGTGGGGGCGGGCGTGGTCGCGGAGGTTCTCCCAGTAGATCGCGTTGAACGCCTTGACCAGGTTGGCGCCGGTGTGGGCCTGGATCTTCTCGCTCGAGGTGGTGGCGTCGGAGTCGAGCTCCGGGTCGTGTCCGTCCCGCCCCGGGTAGTAGTTGCAGGTGTCGATGACGACCTTGCCGCGCAGCGGCTCGGTCGGCAGCTCCCGGTAGCGGCCGTAGGGGATGGACACGACCACCGCCTCGCCGGTCCGGGCCGCCTCCTCGGCGGTCACGGCGCGGATCGGGCCGCCGATGTCGGCGACCAGGTCGGCCAGGGTGTCCGGGCCGCGGGAGTTGGCGATCACCACCTCGTAGCCGATCGAGGCGAAGTGGCGGGCCAGCGTCGAGCCGATGTGGCCCGCTCCGATGATTCCGATGCGCACGGCGTTGCTCCCCTCCTCGTCTGTGGTGGACCCCCGGCGGGTTACCGGCACCCGGCGGATCATGCATGCGCGGTGAGGTCGGGGGATCCACCAGTGATCAAGTCCGGGCTAGACGGACTGGACGTCGTCGCGTAGCACCGGTCGCAGCGCCTCGATCACCGCGGGATCGTCGATCGTGGAGGGCAGCTCGGTGTCCCGGCCGTCGGCGATGTCGCGCATGGTGCGGCGCAGGATCTTTCCCGAGCGGGTCTTGGGCAGGGCGGCGACCACGTCGACCCGGCGCAGCGCCGCCACGGGGCCGATCGTCTCCCGGACGGCGGCGACGAGTTCCGTGGCGATGTCCCGCGGATCGCGGTCGAGACCCGCCTTGAGCACGACGAGGCCGCGCGGCACCTGCCCCTTGAGCGGGTCGGTGACGCCGACGACGGCGCACTCGGCGACATCCGGGTGAGCGGCGAGCACCTCCTCCATCGCGCCGGTGGACAGCCGGTGCCCGGCCACGTTGATCACGTCGTCGATGCGGCCCATGACGTAGACGTAGCCGTCGTCGTCCTTACGGCCGCCGTCGCCGGTGAGGTAGTAGCCGCTGTAGGCGGAGAGATACGAGCGCACATACCGGGCGTCGTCCTGCCACACGGTGAGCAGCGTGCCGGGCGGCAGCGGCAGCCGGATCGCCACCGCGCCGTCGGCGCCCGGTGGCGCGTCGCGGCCCGTCGCGTCGAGGATGCGCACGTCGTAGCCGGGCATGGGCACGGTGGGTGAACCGGCCTTGAGCGGGTGCGGCTCCAGGCCCATCGGGTTGGCGACGATCGGCCAGCCGGTCTCGGTCTGCCACCAGTTGTCGACCACCGGAACGCCGAGCAGATCGGTGGCCCAGCGGTAGGTCTCCGGGTCCAGGCGCTCGCCGGCCAGGAACAGATGGCGCAGCGATCCGATGTCGTGGGCGTCCAGCAGCGCTCCGCGCGGGTCCTCCTTCTTCACCGCGCGGATCGCCGTCGGCGCGGTGAACAGTGCCGTCACACGGTGTTCGGCGATCACCCGCCACAGCGCACCGGCGTCCGGAGTGCCGACGGGCTTGCCCTCGTAGAGCACGGTGGTGCAGCCGGTGAGCAGCGGCGCGTAGACGATGTAGGAGTGGCCGACGACCCAGCCGACGTCCGAGGCCGCCCAGAAGACCTCACCGGGGTGGGTGTCGTACACGTTCTCCAGGGACCAGCGCAGCGCGACCGCGTGGCCGCCGTTGTCGCGCACCACGCCCTTGGGCCGACCGGTGGTGCCGGAGGTGTAGAGGATGTACAGCGGGTCGGTGGCGGCCACCGGGACGCAGCCGACCGGCTCGGCGGTCTCCATGGCCTGGTCCCAGTCGAGGTCACGGTCGGTCATCTCCGCCGTGCACTGCGGCCGCTGGCGGATGACACAGTGCTCCGGCTGGTGTTCGGCCAGCGCGAGGGCATCGTCCAGCAGCGGCTTGTACGGCACGACACGGGCCGGTTCGATGCCGCACGAGGCGGCGATGACGAGCTTGGGCCGGGCGTCGTCGATGCGCACGGCGAGCTCACGCGCGGCGAATCCGCCGAAGACGACGGAGTGGACGGCGCCGATGCGGGCGCAGGCCAGCATGGCGACGACCGCCTCGGGGATCATCGGCATATAGATCACGACGCGGTCGCCCTGGGCCGCCCCGAGCCCGGTCAGCACTCCGGCGAACCGCGCGACCTCATCACGCAGCTCCCGGTAGGTGAACGCCGCCTTGCGGCCGGTGACCGGGCTGTCGTAGACCAGCGCGAGTTGCTCGCCGCGCCCATCGTCGACATGGCGGTCCAGAGCGTTGTGGCAGGTGTTCAACCGCCCGTCCGGGAACCACCGGTACAGCGGGGCCTCCGACGTGTCGAGGGCCCGGGTCGGGGCGACGGTCCAGTCGATGGCACGGGCGGCGTCCAGCCAGAAGCCTTCCGGATCCTCCAGACTGCGCCGGTACTCAGCCGCATAGCCGTCCTGCTTCGGCGCCTGCGTCATGTCGATGCCCTTCCCTCGTTCCGCTTTCCTCGTTCTTCCGCGTTCCTCGTTCTTCCGCGTTCCTCGTTCCGCCCGCGCCGTGCCAGCGGGTCCCCCGCTCGCGCACGTCCCGTACATACGGGCCTGCGGGCGTGCGCACGGGAGGCACCGGGGTCAGCCCAGCGGATCTACCCGCCGGACGCCAGGGTCATTTCATCAGCCATTCGGCGATGGCTTCCGCACATGCGTCCAAAATGGCTTCGCCCTTCTCGGCGGACGCCCTGCGCGCGTCACCCGCCACACCCGACGACGTGACCGCGTGGAACGGCCGCGGTACGTGGATCGCCTCGCTCGGATCCGACTGGAGCGCGATCTCCGGACCGACCGCCTCGGCGAGCCGCCCCTGGTCGACGAGGTCCGGCGCGATCGCCATCGCCATGGATGTCTCGCCCTCGCAGGCGTGCATCAGGGTGTCCTGGTCCTCCAGGATCTCCGCGATCCGCGCCTGCCCGGCCATGAAGTAGCTGGTGACGGCGATGGGCGCGGACAGTTCCCGGGAGAGCTCACCGCTGATGGCGTTCAAGGCCGTGATATTGCCGCCGTGGCCGTTGACGATCAGGATCTTGCCGAACCCGGCCAAGAGGATGGAGCGGCACACATCGCGCAACAGCGCGTGGTACGTCGCCAGCGTGAGGGTGAAGGTGCCGCCGAACTCGACATGATGGTCCGCCAGCCCGCACCAGAGGGACGGGGCGACGGCCACGGGCCTGCCCTGAGCGACCAGGATCCTGGCTGCCCGGCGGCATGCCTCCGCGCTGAGGAAATCGTCAACGCCGGTGGGCAGGTGCGGGCCGTGCTGCTCGGTGGAGCCCACGGGGAGCAGCACCGGTGCGTCCTGGGCGGCCAGCTCCTTGAGGGCGCGAGCGGTCATGCGGTTCCAGAGGATCTCCGGCATGGGGGTGTTTCCCTTTCCTGTTCGTGTTCGTGTTCGTGTTCCTGGCGGGCGTGGTGCGTCCCTGGCGGGTGTGGCGGCTTGACGGCTTGACGGCCTGACGGCTTGGCGGCCTGGCGGAGGTCAGTGCGTGTTCTCGGCGATGACGGGGGATGCGGGCCCGACGGGAGACGGCATCCCTCCCGGGTCGCCCGGCCGGGCGATGGCGGCACGGGCCGGGGCCGACGAGATGGCTTCCAGCCCGAGCCCGGTGGTCCGTACGCCGAAGAGGATCGCGACCGCGGCCAGCAGCATCGCCACGGCGACAACGGTGAAGGCGACCGCCGCTCCGTAGGCGTCCAGGAGGGGGACCAGGTAGAAGGGGGCGGCCGCCGTCGAGAGCCGGCTCAGTGAGTACAGCCAGCCGGTGGCGGTGGTACGCACACTCGTGGGGAACTGTTCCAACTGGTAGATATGGCCGGAATTCGACATGACATTGGCCACCACGGTGAAGCAGAAACCCGAAGCGATGATCATGGCCGCCGAGCGGGCGCTTCCGTACATGAGCCCGAAGACCGCCATGCCCATCAGCGACGCGGACAGGATCCATTTCCGTTCCGCCCTCTCCATGATCAGCATGGACAGATAGGAGCCGAGCGGATAGCCGATGAACGAGAAGGTCAGATAGGCGAGGGAGGTGTCGAGGTCGAATCCCTTGTCGGCGAGGACGAGCGTGGCGAGGTTGCCGAAGCCGTAGAAGCCGATGGGCGCGAGGATCCACAGGATCGCCATGATCACCGTGCGACGGGCCAGGGGCCGGCGGAAGATGGCCCGGACCGGCACCGGCCCGACCGGAGACCCGGCGTCCGGTGACTGCCCGGCCTCGCCGGAGCCCGCGGGCGGCGTCCAGCCCTCGGCCTCGGCGGCCTTCTCGAAGCGGCTGGTGACGGCGTCGGCCTCCACCGTGCGTCCGACCGACTCCAGCCAGCGAGGTGACTCGGGCAGACCTCTGCGCACCAGGAACGTCAGCAGGGCCCCGAGCGACCCGATGGCGAACATCCAGCGCCATCCCGCGACATCGAGCGGAGCGCCGTCCACCAGCACCAGGCCCAGGAAGCCGACGGCGGGTACGGCGAGATAGGCGCCCGTGAAGGCCCACGCCACGTAGTAGCCGCGCCGGGCCGGCGGGAGGATGTCGCCCAGGAACGAGTCCGTCACCGGCAGCTCCCC
The DNA here is from genome assembly GCF_039525925.1 of Streptomyces javensis. Classification (NCBI taxonomy): domain Bacteria; kingdom Bacillati; phylum Actinomycetota; class Actinomycetes; order Kitasatosporales; family Streptomycetaceae; genus Streptomyces; species Streptomyces javensis. The sequence goes on from NZ_BAAAIF010000058.1 coordinate 52,330, forward strand.
ACCCAGGCCGACACCGGCCACGAAGCGGAAGACCACGAGCGTCCACAGGTCCGGGGACAGGGCGCAGCCGAGCGTGGCCGCGGAGTACAGGGTCAGCGTGACCATGTACGCGGTCCGCCGACCGATCCGGTCCGCGAGCCGCCCGATCACCACGGCCCCGACGAAGGCCCCGACGAACGCGGAGGCCAGGACGAGCGACAGCTCGAAGCCGGCCAGGTCGAAGGTCGTCTTCAGCGTGGTCGCCAGGACCCCGGCGAGGAAGAGCTCGTAGATCTCGAAGAAGTTGCCCAGCGCCATGACACCGGCGAAGCGCTTGTGGAGCTTGGTGATCGGCAGCCGGTCGAGCCGTGCCGCCACGGAGGGGTCAGTCGCCCTCGAGAAAGTTCGCATTCTTCTCCTTCCGGGCCGAACCGCTTATCCACCCCCCAGAATTTGACTGGACAGTACAGTCCAACTTTGAGGTTGACAAGGGTCCCGGCCAGAGCCCGGGTCCGCATATCCCGCCGCACTAGACTGGTGCGTCCAGTACAGAAAGAGGTGCCTGACGGTGATCCCCGCGCCCTCCCAGCCCGCCCGGCAAGGCAAGGGCCGCTCCCGCAACCGAGTGAAGATCCTCGCGGCGGCGAAGGCGCTCTTCCTGCGGGACGGCTACGACGGCGTGAACCTCGAACGGGTCGCCACCCAAGCCGAGGTCGCCCGGCAGACGGTCTACAACCAGTTCGGCAGCAAGGAGGCCGTCTTCCGCGCGGTGATGGAGCACCACTGGTCCAGCCTGCCGCTCGGAGACCTCTCCACACGCCTCGAACAGAGCCTGGGGGGCGACGGCGACCCGGCAGGATTCCTGCGCCAGTTCTCCGAGCTCCTGCTGACCTTCATCGACGACACGGACCAGGTCGCCTTCACCCGGCTGGTGATCGCCGAGTCCCGCCGGAGCCCCTGGATCGCCGAGGAGTTCTACCGGGTCGGCAAGGAGCCGCTGACCAAGGCGCTCACCGAGTGCCTACAGCGGCTGCACGAGACGGGGAAGCTCAACTGCCCGTCCCCGGGACTGGCGGCCCATCAGTTCCTGGGACTCATCCAGGAATTCATCATCTGGCCGCAGGTCATGGCGATCGGGCCGGACGTCATGAACATCCCGCCGTTCGACGTGGTCGTCGAAGAGGGAATCGCGATGTTCCTCGATCGCTACGGTATCCGCGCCTAGACGCGGGCGGGCCCGAGGCCCGATCGCGGCCTTCCGCGGCACACTTTCGACAAAAGGCCCGCATAGAGGTCGTTGGATGCGAAAGCAACAGGGGAACGTCTCAGCTCGGCAGGCGAAAGCCGAGACCAGGACAGCGTTGAGGGCTCGACCGGCGCGCGCCGGTCGAGCCCTCAACGCGTTCTAGTGTCCGGTCGGCAAGACAGCGCCTCCAGGGCCGACCAGGGGTCCGTGACTCATGAGTCGGAGTAGCTGAAGTCGCCAACGGTCCAACCGCTGACGTCCTTGATCGCGACGCGGTACATCCCGCCCGTTTCGGGGATCCCCATGCTGCCTTGCAGGATCCGTGCGACGTGAAAGTGCAGATGCGTGGGCCGCTTGCCGCGGTCGGGCCGGTCCCGCGTCTCGTCGGCGGTGAAGACGCCGGCGAAGGGGCCGAGGCGGTCCGAGTCCCTCAGGATCTCCGACACACGCTGCCTCCACACGGCTTCGGGAGCCAACCGTCCGGTGATGACAGCGCCGCCGGTGACCACGGTCAAGGACATCTGGTTGCTCTGCTCGGACTCCACTACGGCGGCCACGTCAACGAGCAGTTCGTCAGCGTTCGACATGAGAGCCGATTTTATTCATCGGTCCGGCCGGCTGTACCCCACTGGACGCAGCGGCGAACGGACCGACGTCTCCCGCCGGGGTGCGACCCCTGAGCCGGGCGGGCGCCCAGCCGCACGCCCGCCGTTACGGGCCGCAGACTATCCAGGCCCGATGCACGACAAAATCTATGCTTGCCAGAGTAGACATTGGGGGGTGGCACGGTTAAGGTTCTTCTCGTAGACAAGGTCAACGAGACCCGGCAGACACGAACTGGCGGGTAGAAGTACACGAAGTTCCCAGATCGGTGCGGCTGTGGAGTCGCGAAGCCAGGTTGTTCGCAGGAAGGCGACGGGACCGGCAGCCGCACCGGGCAGCCCGGAGTGGATGACTGAGCAAGGAACGGAGGAAGCGGACGCCATCAGGATCGCCCGGGTAGGGAGAACCGGCCCGGGTACCGCAAGACCCCGGAATGGAAGGTGGTCCCCGGTCACGCATCCGCGATCCCCGCGATCCCGCCCTCCTCGGGCGGCGTAGCGGAAGACAGAAGGTCGGCACAGCGGTAGGGCCGACAGATGGTGTTGAATTTCCTTCGGGGCCCTGGTGCGTACGGCACCAGGGCCCCTCGACGCGTTCCTCAACGAGGTGAGAATGACAGCAGACAATTCGCTCGGTGGTCGTCTGGACGACGACGACTACCCCGCCTACACCATGGGACGGGCAGCAGAGATGCTCGGCACCACCCCCGGCTTTCTCCGCGCCATCGGTGAGGCCCGCCTCATCACCCCGCTCCGCTCGGAGGGCGGGCACCGCCGGTACTCCCGCTACCAACTGCGGATCGCCGCCCGCGCCCGCGAGCTCGTCGACCAGGGCATGCCGGTCGAGGCCGCCTGCCGCATCGTCATCCTCGAGGACCAGCTCGAGGAAGCTCAGCGCATCAACGCGGAGTTCCGCCGCGCCGCGGCCGAACGGCACGACGACTCCCCATGAGCCCTTCCGGGCACAGTCGGCGCCGCGGCACGGAAGGGGCGCTGTCCCGCGTCCGACACCGGCATGTCCGGCCCCGCCGTTCGCAAGCGCCGTCGAGGCGAAGAAGAGCGACTGTGAACGGTCGGCGCCGGGCCAAACCGACCGACCCGGCGTCGCCAGCCGCACTTACCGCGGAAATCTCCCCAGGTCAGCGACGTGGTGGAGGTCAGACGTTGAAGCGGAACTCCACCACGTCCCCGTCTCGCATCACATAGTCCTTGCCCTCCATGCGCGCCTTACCGGCCGCGCGGGCCTCGGCGACGGAGCCCGTCTCGACCAGGTCCTCGTAGGAGATGACCTCGGCCTTGATGAAGCCCTTCTGGAAGTCGGTGTGGATGACACCGGCCGCCTCCGGGGCCGTGGCGCCCTTCTTGATGGTCCAGGCGCGGGACTCCTTGGGACCGGCGGTGAGGTAGGTCTGGAGGCCCAGGGTGTTGAAGCCGACGTGGGCGAGGGTGGCGAGGCCGGGCTCGTCCTGGCCCACGGACTGGAGGAGTTCCAGGGCCTCGTCCTCGTCGAGTTCGGCGAGGTCGGCCTCCAGCTTGGCGTTGAGGAAGATCGCCTCGGCGGGGGCGACGAGGGCGCGCTGCTCGGCCTTGAAGGCGTCGTCGGTGAGCTCGTCCTCGTCGACGTTGAAGACGTAGAGGAAGGGCTTGGTGGTGAGCAGGTGCAGCTCGTGGAGGAGGGCGGCGCGCTCGCTGCCCTGGACGATGCCGGCGGAGAAGAGGGTGCGGCCCTCGTCGAGGATGGCCTTGGCCTCCTCGACGGCCTTGACCTGGGGCTGCTTGTCCTTCTTGATCCGGGACTCCTTGACCAGGCGCGGCAGCACCTTCTCGATGGTCTGGAGGTCGGCGAGGATCAGCTCGGTGTTGATCGTCTCGATGTCGCTCTTCGGCGAGATCTTGCCGTCGACGTGGACGACGTTCTCGTCCTTGAAGGCGCGGATGACCTGGCAGATGGCGTCCGACTCACGGATGTTCGCCAGGAACTTGTTGCCCAGGCCCTCGCCCTCCGAGGCGCCCTTGACGATGCCCGCGATGTCGACGAAGTCGACGGTGGCGGGCAGCTTGCGGGCCGAGCCGAAGATCTCGGCGAGCCTGTCCAGGCGGGGGTCGGGGACGCCGACCACGCCGACGTTGGGCTCGATGGTGGCGAACGGGTAGTTGGCCGCCAGCACGTCGTTCTTGGTGAGGGCGTTGAACAGGGTCGACTTGCCGACATTCGGCAGACCGACGATTCCGATCGTGAGCGACACGTTGACGACTTCCCGTAGCTTCCCGTGGCGGGGATGTGAGTACCGATGACGGGCCCCGGTGGAGCCGGGGCCGGTCCACCAGTCTACGGGCCCGCCCTCGATCACCCGGCCGGGCTGACAATCGGTCGAACACACTGCCAAGGTCCTGCGAAGGGCGTGTCCAAGACCGGATTCTCGCCCTCCGGCGACCTACGTTGGTCAGGTGGAGCATTACAGCACGCGTACGCCCCGCCGCGCGGCGGCACCGTCGCCCCGTCCGGCCGCGGACGACACATATCCGGGACGGGGCAGAGGCACGGGTCAGGGCCGGGGGCGGTCCGGCGGCGCGGCCCGGGCGCCGCGGCCCGCCGCACGCCGTACGGGGCCGTCCGGAGCGGCCGCGGCGCTGCCCGCCGTCCTGCGGCGGGCCCGGGGACTGTCCCTCCCTGACCCCCGGCTGACCGGGCTGGGCGCGGGGCTGCTGACCACGCTCACCATGCTCGGCATCGGCTGTCTGGACGCCCTGCTGCTCTCCGGCTCCCCCGCCGTCTACAGCGTGCTCTTCCTGCCCGCCTGCGCGGCCTGCGCGCTGTGGGTGCGGCCCGCCGATCTGCTGGCGGCGCCGGTGACGGCGCCGCTGGCGTACACGGTAGGGCTGCTGCCGATCAACGAGGGTTCGGCGGGGTTCAGCGGACAGGCGGTGGGGGTGTTCACCGCGCTGTCGCTGCAAGCCGGCTGGCTCTACGCGGGGACGCTGCTGACCGTGGTGATCGTGCTCGTACGGCGGGCCGTACAGGTCACCCGGCGTCGTCGGCAGCAGCGGCCGCGGCCATCCCGGCACCCACGATCCCCGCGTTGTTCTGAAGCTGCGCCGGCACGATCTCGGCCCTGACGCCCTCGATCAGCGGCAGGAACTTGTCCGCCTTACGGCTCACCCCGCCGCCCAGCACGAAGAGCTCGGGTGAGAAGAGCATCTCCAGGTGGTGGAGGTACTTCTGCACCCGGCGCGCCCAGTGCGACCAACTGAGGTCGTGGTCGTCCTTGACCTTGGTCGAGGCCCGCTTCTCCGCCTCGTGGCCGTCCAGCTCCAGATGGCCCAGCTCGGTGTTGGTGAGCAGATGCCCGTCGGTGAAGACCGCGCTGCCGATGCCGGTGCCGAGGGTGAGCACGATCACGGTGCCCCTGACGCCGCGGGCGGCGCCGAACGTCACCTCCGCGACCCCGGCCGCGTCCGCGTCGTTCAACACCGTGACCGGGCAGTCCAGCCGCTCGGCGAGGCGCGACGCCAGATCGGTGCCGATCCAGCTCTTGTCGACATTCGCGGCGGTGAGGGTGACACCGTCCTTCACCACGCCCGGGAAGGTCACCCCGACCGGCCGCCCGGACCAGTCGAAGTGCCGGACGACCTCCACCACACCGTCCAGGACCGCCTCGGGCGTGGACGGATGCGGAGTGAGCACCTTATGGCGCTCTTCGGCGAGCTCACCCCGGTCCAGGTCGACCGGGGCGCCCTTGATGCCCGAACCGCCGATGTCGATGCCGAACACCTTCGCCGCGGCCGCCCCCGTGCCCCCCTGGCCGTACGTCACCGCCGCGACCCCTCGGACCGACCGGCGACCGCCGACGCCTCGGGCTCGCCGGAGACCGCGGCGGCCTCGGCCCGCAGGTCCCGGCGCAACTCCTTGGGCAGCGAGAAGGTCAGCGACTCCTGCATGGGCTGGACGACCTCGACATCGCCGAAGCCACGCTCGGCCAGCCACTCCAGAACGCCCTCGACGAGCACGTCGGGAACGGAGGCGCCCGAGGTCACGCCGACCGTGGTGACGCCCTCCAGCCATGCCTCGTCGATCTCGCTCGCGTAGTCGACCAGGTGGCCCGCCTTGGCGCCCGCGCCGAGGGCGACCTCCACCAGCCGCACCGAGTTGGAGGAGTTCTTGGAGCCGACCACGATCACCAGGTCGGACTCGGCGGCCACCTGCTTGATGGCGGTCTGGCGGTTCTGCGTGGCGTAGCAGATGTCGTCGCTGGGCGGGCTGATGAGCTGCGGGAAGCGCTCCTTGAGCGCGTCCACGGTCTCCATGGTCTCGTCGACCGAGAGGGTGGTCTGGGAGAGCCAGACGACCTTGGACTCGTCCCGCACCTCGACGTTCTTCACATCGTCGGGGCCGTCGACCAGGGTGATGTGCTCGGGGGCCTCACCGCTGGTGCCGATGACCTCTTCATGGCCTTCATGGCCGATCAGGAGGATGTCGTAGTCCTCCTTGGCGAACCGGACTGCTTCCTTGTGGACCTTGGTGACCAGGGGACAGGTGGCGTCGATGGTGGCCAGCTTGCGCGCTGCGGCCTCCTCGTGGACCACCGGCGCGACACCGTGCGCCGAGAAGATCACGATGGAGCCCTCGGGGACCTCCTCCGTCTCGTCGACGAAGATGGCGCCCTTCTTCTCCAGGGTCTGGACGACGTACTTGTTGTGGACGATCTCCTTGCGCACATAGATCGGCGCGCCGTACTGCTCCAGGGCCTTCTCGACGGCGATCACGGCACGGTCGACACCGGCACAGTAGCCACGGGGGGCCGCGAGCAGGACCCGGCGGGCGGAGGTTGCAGTCATGTCCCCCATGGTAGGGGCGATGGCCGCGGGGTCCGCCGGATGGTGGGGGCGACGACCGCCTTGGTGGGGGCGATGACCCCCGCCGCTGTCGGTGGTGGCCGATACCCTCGCGGTCATGGCTGTCAACACGTCCGCGGAGGCGCCGATCCCGGTCGGCGAGGTGTCCCGGCTGATCGGGGGCTGGATCGACCGGCTCGGCGCGGTCTGGGTCGAGGGGCAGATCACCCAGCTGTCCCGGCGCCCGGGCGCCGGTGTGGTGTTCCTGACCCTGCGCGATCCCAGTTACGACATCTCGCTGACCGTCACCTGCTTCCGCGCCGTCTTCGACAAGATCGCGGACACGGTCACCGAGGGCGCGCGGGTCGTGGTGCACGCCAAGCCGGAGTGGTACGCGCCGCGGGGCCAGCTGTCCCTGCGGGCCGCCGAGATCCGCCCGGTGGGCGTGGGCGAACTGCTGGCGCGGCTGGAGCAGTTGAAGAAGGCGCTGGCGGCGGAGGGGCTGTTCGCCGCCGACCGCAAGAAGGCGCTGCCGTTTCTGCCGCAGCTGATAGGGCTGGTCTGCGGCCGCGCCTCGGCCGCCGAGCGCGATGTGCTGGAGAACGCGCGGCTGCGCTGGCCCGCCGTCCGCTTCGAGGTGCGCAATGTGGCCGTGCAGGGGGTGCACGCGGTGCCGCAGGTGATCGAGGCGGTCAAGGAGCTCGACGCGCTGCCCGAGGTGGATGTGATCGTGGTGGCGCGTGGCGGCGGCAGTGTGGAGGACCTGCTGCCGTTCTCGGACGAGCAGCTGGTCCGGGCGGTGGCCGCGTGCCGTACACCGGTGGTCTCCGCGATCGGCCATGAGCCGGACTCGCCGCTGCTGGACCTGGTCGCCGATCTGCGCGCCTCCACGCCCACGGACGCGGCGAAGAAGATCGTGCCCGATGTGGGCGAGGAGCTGATGCGCGTCCAGCAGCTGCGGGAGCGGGCGCTGCGCAGTGTGCACGGGCTGCTGGACCGGGAGGAGCGGGGGCTGGCCGCCGCGCTGGCCCGGCCCTGCATGCGGGAGCCGCACCGCATGGTGGACGAGCGCGAGGAGCGGATCACGGCGGTGCTGGAGCGCGCCCGCCGCTGCCTGGGCCATCTGCTGGACCGGGCCGACTCCGAGCTGACCCACACCCAGGCCCGGGTGGTGGCGCTCTCCCCCGCCGCGACGCTGCGCCGCGGCTATGCGGTGCTCCAGCACCCCGACGGCTCGGTGGTGCGGGCGGCCGAGGAGGTCGCGGAGGGCGAGGAGCTGCGGGCGCGGGTCTCCGAGGGCGAGTTCCGGGTGCGGGTCGCTGTCGGACCCGCTGAATAGGGTGAGGGGTATGGCGAAGACGGACGAGCAGACCGGGCAGACGGACGGGCAGGCCGGGCAGACGGACGAGCAGGCCGGGCAGAGCGCGCGGGCGGAGACCACGCTCGGCTATGAGCAGGCGCGGGACGAGCTGGTCGAGGTGGTCCGCCGGCTGGAGGCGGGCGGCACCAGTCTGGAGGAGTCGCTGGCGCTGTGGGAGCGCGGCGAGGAGCTGGCAAAGGTCTGCCGCCACTGGCTGGAGGGCGCGCGGGCCCGGCTGGACGCGGCGCTGGCGGAGGACGAAGGCGCGGAGGGCGCCGGAGGCGCCGAGGAAGCGGAGAGCGCCGGGGAGGGCTGACCGCCCACCGTCCGGTGCCCGGCGCCGAGGGCACGAAGAGCCCCGCCGAGGGCCGACCGGCCGCCGCTCATCGCAAACCGCCGAACAGCCACGCTCGACCGGCGCCCGAGCGCCGACCGGCCGCAGTCGGTGCCCCCGTCCACCGAGGGCGCGCGGAGCCCCGCCGAAGGCTTACGGCCGCCGCTCATCGCAAACCGCCGGACAGCCACGCTCGACCGGCGCCCGAGCGCCGACCGGCCACAGTCGGTGCCCCCGTCCGCCGAGGGCGCGCGGAGCCCCGCCGAAGGCTTACGGCCGCCGCTCATCGCAAACCGCCGACCGGTCGCGGTCGACCGGCGCCCGGCGTCGACCGGCTTCGGTCAACCGCCGCCCACCGGCGGCCACAATCGGCTGCTCCCGGTACTCGGGCCGCCCCGGCCGATCGGCCGCGCACCGGCCACGGCCGACCCGCTGCACCCGCCGTGTCTGGTCTCCGCTCCATGCACAGTGTGATTCAGAGCACCTCCCCCACCTCACGCCATCTTTTTAGTTGAACGTTAATCTAAGTGCCGTACAGTGGAGCCCGTCAGCGATATCCCCGCTTATGCAGAGGTTTCTTCCATGGCACTCGTTCTCGACGCCGCCGCCCAGGACCTGCTCTTCCGCGAGGCCCGCACCGCCAACACGTTCACCGATGAGCCGGTGACCGAGGAGCAGGTGCAGGCGATCTACGACCTGATCAAGTACGCGCCGACCGCGTTCAACCAGTCGCCGCTGCGTATCGTGCTGGTCCGCTCGCCCGAGGCCCGTGAGCGGCTGGTCCAGCACATGGCCGAGGGCAACCAGCCCAAGACCTCCACCGCCCCGCTGGTCGCGATCCTCGCCGCGGACAACGAGTTCCACGAGGAGCTGCCCGCGCTCTTCCCGCACTTCCCGCAGGCCAAGGACGTCTTCTTTTCCGAGCGCGCCGCCCGTGAGCAGGCCGCGGCGCTCAATGCCTCGCTTCAGGCCGGTTACTTCATCCTGGGCATCCGCGCCGCCGGTCTCGCCGCCGGCCCGATGACCGGCTTCGACCCGGCCGGGGTCCAGAAGGAGTTCCTGGACGACGACCACACCCCGCTGATGGTGATCAACATCGGCAAGCCGGGCGAGGACGCCTGGTTCCCGCGTGGTCCCCGCCTGGGCTACGACGACGTCATCACCACGGTCTGATCGACCACTCGATCGCACTCGAGCACGCTCTATCGCGCTTGATCAACCTCGGGCCCTCGGCCCGGACCGCGCACGGTCCGGGCCGAGGGCCCGAGCCGTCATATGGGCCGGCCCGCTCAGCCCTTCTTCTCGGTGAGCGCCTCGGCCATCTTCGTCAGCTGCCCGTACGACGCCGTCCCGGTGACCACCGTGGTCACGCCCGGCTCCGCGCGCACCAGCGCGTCGTACTTGTCGCCGTCGTAGCGGACCCAGTCCTCGCCGTCGATCCGCTGCGTCCGCTTGGTCTCCCGCGCCTGCTGGGTGACCTCCTCCACGAACGGCACGGGCTTGCCGTCGCTCTGCTCGACCGCGATGTAGTCCTCGTTCTGGTCGAGGAAGCCGAGGTGCCAGAGCGCGCCGTCCTCCGCGGCGGCCGGGCGGTAGGTCACCGAGGTCGCGCGCCAGCCCTTGGGCAGGCTTCCGGGGTCGGGGGCGGCCACCGGGTACGGGGCGGCGCGGCGGGCCGTGGCCAGTTCCACGCGGTAGTTCACCGTCTTCACCCCGGAGCCCTTGGGGCCCTCGTCATGCGGGATACCGAAGAGGTAGATGGCCGCCGCGACGACGCCGATCGCCGCCAGCGACAGCACCATGTCCCGGACCGTCTCTTTGCCACGCATACCTGCCACGCCCCCTATCGTCCCTCATCGGGTCGCCGCACCTCGCAACAGGGCCGTGCTCATGCGTGGGGCTATCTGCTCACTTAGCCAATCAGCGGATAAAGTCATGAACACCCTCACCCTCCTGATCCCCCTCGCGGGGCGGAGGGGCCCTCACGGTCCGTCGCCGTACAGAAAGGTGCGCTCCGATGACCGAGCATCATCTCCCGTCCCAGCTCGAGGTCAGCCCCGAGGCTCCCGATCGCAACCTCGCCCTGGAACTCGTCCGGGTCACCGAGGCGGGTGCCATGGCCTCCGGACGCTGGGTGGGCCGCGGCGACAAGAACGGCGCCGACGGCGCCGCCGTCAAGGCCATGCGCTCCCTCGTGCACACCGTCTCGATGAACGGCGTCGTCGTCATCGGAGAGGGGGAGAAGGACGAGGCGCCGATGCTCTTCAACGGTGAGCGCGTGGGCGACGGCACCGGCCCGGAGTGCGATGTGGCCGTGGACCCGGTGGACGGCACCACGCTCACCGCGAAGGGCATGGCCAACGCCGTCTCCGTGCTCGCGGTCGCCGAGCGCGGCACCATGTTCGACCCCTCGGCCGTGTTCTACATGGACAAGCTGGTCACCGGCCCCGACGCCGCCGAGTTCGTCGACATCACCGCGCCCCCCGGCGTGAACATCCGCCGGATCGCCAAGGCGAAGAAGTCCAGCCCCGAGGACGTCACCGTGGTGGTCCTGGACCGCCCCCGCCACGAGGGCATCGTCAAGGAGATCCGCGAGGCGGGCGCCCGGATCAAGTTCATCTCCGACGGCGATGTGGCCGGCGCGATCATGGCCGCGCGCGAGAGCACCGGTGTGGATCTGCTGCTGGGCGTCGGCGGTACGCCGGAGGGCATCATCGCGGCCTGTGCGATCAAGTGCCTCGGCGGCACCATCCAGGCCAAGCTGTGGCCCAAGGACGACGAGGAGCGGCAGCGCGCCCTCGACGCGGGCCACGACCTCGACCAGGTGCTGGAGACGGACGACCTGGTCAGCGGCGACAATGTGTTCTTCGTCGCGACCGGCATCACCGACGGGGATCTGCTGCGCGGGGTGCGGTACCGCGCGGAGACCGCCACCACCCAGTCGCTGGTGATGCGGTCCAAGTCCGGGACGATCCGGCAGATCGACTCCACCCACCGGCTGGCCAAGCTGCGCGCCTACGCCTCGGTCGACTTCGAGCGGCCGAGCTGAGCGAGGTGACGGCGGCGTTCAGCCACCGCGTGACGGGCCCAGCGTGACGGGCCCCGCATGACAGACGCCGCATGACAGACGCCGCATGACAAGGGCCGGGTCCCGCCTCCCGGCGGCGCCCGGCCCAGGTCCCGAAGAGTTCAGCCGGCGGCGGCGACCCGCACCGCGCGCTGTAGCTCCGCCTCCCGGCGCCGGCGGCGGGCCAGCACGACCCGGCGCTCGGCCGCGGTCAGCCCGCCCCACACTCCGTACGGCTCCGGCTGAAGCAGTGCGTGCTCCCGGCACTCGACCATGACCGGGCAGCGCGCGCAGACGCGCTTGGCGGCCTCCTCCCGCGACAGCCTGGCAGCCGTGGGCTCCTTTGAAGGAGCGAAGAACAGCCCGGCCTCGTCCCGTCGGCACACCGCCTCCGAGTGCCAGGGGCCGGCCTGATCCCGCGCGGGGACGCGCTGCGGGGGCACGGCGGCTTCCAGCAGGGGCTGATGCGGTTGCAGCACGGTCTACTCCTGACGACGGCTCCGGTGGTCACCCTTGCCCGCCTCGAGGTGTACGGCCCCGTTAGCACCCCCATCAGCCGTACGAGAGACGATGCACCAAGCCTTACCCGCTGTGCGCGCGCTTATGCACACCGTTGTCCCACCCGGAACTTCCCCGTGCACACCCCTTCTTCAGGGCTTATGCTCGCAGGTTCTTGAGCCGCTTACCGCGCTTGGGCTTGGCCTCCACACTGCCGAAGACGGCGAACCCGGTGACGTGGATCACCGGTGCGTCGGGGTCCTGCGCCTCGTATGTCGTGACGTCGAAACCGCCGAGGATGCCCGCGCCCGAACCGCGCAGCGAGACGTTCTCCGGGACCTTGATCTCCACCCCGCCGAAGGCGGCCACGACATGGATGACGATCTCCTGCTGCTCGAAGACCGCCTCGGTCAGATCGATCTCGACGCCGCCGAAGACCGCCAGGGCGTTCGTACGGCGCCTGACCCGCCAGCGGCCCTTGCGCGTCGAACCGCCGAAGACCGCCACCAGGTTTTCCGACTCGGGTAGGGAGCGCGGCCACTCCGACTCCGCGTCGCGCGCGGAGGCGGTGGCGGCGCCGCGCGCGGGGGCGGTGGGCAGATCGCGCACCAGGGGCTCCAGCTCGCCGAGGGTCTTGGCGCGATAGACCGCGTCGATCCGCTCGGCGTGCTCCTCCGGCTGGAGCCGCCCCTCGGCGAGGGCCTCCCGCAGGATGTCCGCGATCCGGTCGCGGTCCGCGTCGGACGCGCGGAGCTCGGCGACGGCCGCGGGCGCGGCAGGCGCGGCGGGCGCGGTCGCGGCGGGCGCC
>NZ_BAAAIF010000059.1:0-704 GCF_039525925.1 Streptomyces javensis
AAACGCCCGGTTACATTCCGAACCCGGAAGCTAAGCCTTTCAGCGCCGATGGTACTGCAGGGGGGACCCTGTGGGAGAGTAGGACGCCGCCGAACAATCTTTGAAGGACCCTTGGTCCCAGCGTGCATGCTGGGACCAAGGGTCCTTTTGTTTTTGCTGGGCCCGCATCGGTGTGACCGGTGCGGGAGAATGGCTGAAGTACATGAAGACAGGAGTCACGCCGATGTCCCCCAACTCTCCCGACGACCGGTCGGGCCGCGAGCCGCGGCGCCAGGATGCCGGCGACCGGCGGGAGGCCCGCGGCTCCGGGCCGCGCCGCGACGGCGGTCGTGGTGGTTTCCGGCGTGACGACCGCCGCGACGAGCGGCCGCGCGGGCCGCGTCGCGATGATGACCGTGGCGGGTTCCGCCGCGATGACGACCGTGGTGGCTTCCGTCGCGATGACCGGCGGGACGACCGCCGTGATGATCGCCGGGACGACCGGTCGCGTGGTCCGCGTCGGGACGATGAGCGCGGAGGTCGCCCCGGCGGCTATGGGCGCCGCGATGACCGGGGTGGCCGCCCCGCCGGGCGATACGAGCGCCGGGACGACCGGCGGGACGACCGCCGTGATGATCGCCGGGACGATCGTCGTGACGAGCGGCCGCGTGGGCCTCGCCGTGATGACCGCGACGGTGGTTTCCGTCAGGGCGGTTTCCGCCGGG
>NZ_BAAAIF010000059.1:804-64927 GCF_039525925.1 Streptomyces javensis
ACCGTGACGATCGGCCTGGCTTCCGCCGGGACGATGACCGTGGTGGCTATCGGCGCGATGAGCGTCGGGGAGAGCGCCGCGACGATCGTCGTGACGAGCGGCCGCGTGGGCCTCGCCGTGATGACCGCGACGGTGGTTTCCGTCAGGGCGGTTTCCGCCGGGACCGTGACGATCGGCCTGGCTTCCGCCGGGACGATGACCGTGGTGGCTATCGGCGCGATGAGCGTCGGGGAGAGCGCCGCGACGATCGTCGTGACGACCGTGGCGGTTTCCGTCGCGATGACCGCGACCGTGACCGCGGTGGCCGGGGCGGCGGCTACGAGCGTCGTGATGAGCGGCCTTCGTACCGTCGTGATGACGACCGTGGTGGGTTCCGGCGCGATGACCGTCGTGATGAGCGGCCTTCGTACCGTCGTGACGATGACCGTGGTGGGTTCCGCCGGGACGACCGTCGTGATGAGCGTCGTGACGATCGCCGGGATGACCGGTCGCGTGGGCCGCGCCGTGATGACCGCGACGGTGGTTTCCGGGGCGGTCGGGACGACCGCGGGCCGCGTCGTCCGTACGGTCAGGGACGGGGCCGCGACGACCGGCGCTCCGGCGGCGGTGGGTTCCAGCGCCGTGACGACCGCAGCGGCGGCTATGGGCGCCGCGAAGAGCGTGGCAGGGACCGCGACCGCGAGCCGATCAAGCGGCTGCCGATCCCTGAGGACGTCACCGGCGAGGAGATCGACAAGGGCGTGCGGCAGGAGCTGATGAGCCTGCCGAAGACCCTCGCCGAGGACGTCGCGAGGAACCTCGTCATGGTGGCCAAGCTGCTGGACGACGAGCCCGAGCGGGCGTACCAGTACTCGCGCGTCGCCCTGCGGCTCGCCTCCCGGGTGGCCGCCGTGCGCGAGGCGGCGGGCTTCGCCTCGTACGCCGTCGGGAAGTACGCCGAGGCGCTCGCGGAGTTCCGTGCCGCGCGCCGGATGACCGGCAACTCCGAGCTGTGGCCGGTGATGGCCGACTGCGAGCGCGGGATGGGCCGTCCCGAGCGGGCGCTGGCCATGGCCGGTGAGCCGGAGGTGCAGAAGCTGGACCGGGCCGGTCAGGTCGAGATGCGGATGGTGGCCGCCGGAGCCCGGCGCGACATGGGCCAGGCCGACGCCGCCGTGGTCACCTTGCAGAGCCCGGAGTTGGCCTCGAACTCCATCCAGCCCTGGACCGCCCGGCTGCGCTACGCGTACGCTGACGCGCTGCTGGCGGTCGGCCGCGAGGACGAGGCCCGTGAGTGGTTCGCCAAGGCGCTCGAGGCGGATCAGAGCGGGAGCACGGACGCGTCGGACCGGCTCGCTGAGCTGGACGGGGTCGAGTTCGTGGACGCCCTCGACCCCGAGGAGGCGGCGGACGGCGATGTCTCCCAGCCCGTCGAGGAGCCGACTGCCGAGGAGTCGGAGGACGAAGAGCCGGAGGCCGAAGAGCCGACTGCCGAGGAGCCGACGGCCGACGAGCCGGAGGCCGACGAGCCGTCCGACGAGGACATGGTCGAGCCCGAGGCCGACGACGTCGAGGACGTCGAGCCGGTGGCCGAGGCCACGTCCGAGGACCGGGCAGCCGGGCCCGACGAGGACGGCGACAACCGCTGATGCCATGACATGAAGCCATGACATGAAGGGGGCGGGATCCCGGACCGGGATCCCGCCCCCTTCGCATGTCCGCCCGCGAGCCGCTCAGCCCAGCGTCAGGCTCCGCAGCACCAGCCCCGTCGCCGGTTTCGGCCCGAAGGACGTCGACTTGTGCGGCATCGCGATGCCCTGCCGTGCCAGCTCGTGCACGACGTCCTCGCGCACCGGATGCATCAGCACCGCCGTGCCGCCCAGCCGCTCCGCCTGCTCGACGGCCGCCGCCGAGTCGTGGAGGTAGCCGATGTGCTCGGGCGTGTCCGGTACGTTCCACAGCTGGTCGAGCAGGGTGTGGTGGAGCACCGTCGCGTCCAGCGTCCGCCATGCCTCGGGTCGTTCGTCGGGGACCGTACGGGCCAGCAGCTCCGGATCCGGCCGGTCCAGGAGGTGGAAACGGCCGTCCCCGGCCAGCAGGAAGGCGTTCGGCGTGCCGGGCTCGGCGCGCGCCGCCTCGGCGGCCTCGGCGAGCGTCTCCAGGGCGCGCGGCAGCGGGCCGTCGACCGTCCGCACCCGGAAGGCTTGCCGCACCGCCGGAAGCGCCTGCTCCGGGGGCAGTCGGCGGAGCAGCCGGTGGATGGCCCGGACCCGGAGCGGATAGCGGGCGGTGTCGACGAGCAGGACGAGCCCGAAGTCCCAGGGGCCGGGCTCCCGTCGCTCCTCGCGCAGCCGCAGATAGGTGGCCCAGCGGTGGTGGCCGTCGGCGATGAGGGCCTGATGGTGGCGGAGGTCGGTGGCGACCTCCACGAGGTCGGAGGGGTTCGTGACCCGCCACAGATGGTGGTCGACGCCGTCCTCGGTGGTCGTGGAGAGCAACGGCTCGCGCAGGATGGTCCGTTCGATGACCCGCGCCGCGCCGCCGGTGCCCTGCCCGGCGGCTCCGTTCCCTGAGCCCCCGTTTCCCTGAGCCCCGCTTTCCGAAGCGCCGCTTTCCGAGGTCCCGTTCCCGTTCCCGTTGCCGCGGTACGCGAGCAGCAGCGGCTCCAGGTGGGCGGCGGTGGCGCGCATCAGATCGGCTCGGTCCTCGACGACATGCGGCATGACCTCCTCGTGGGGGAGGACGATGCCCTCCTCGCGGGGGCTCAGCCGCAGCGCGCCGATCAGCCCGCGCTGGAGGGTCGGGCCGTCGCGCTGCTCGTAGACGTAGAGCGCGGGTTCGGGGTCCGGGGCGAGCACCCCGTCCGCCTGCCAGCGGCGCAGTGTCTCGGCCGCCTGACGGTTGCGGGCCTCCGGGGTTCCGGCCTGCGGCAGGATCAGCCGGACGATGTTGTACGGGTCCGCCGTCTCGAGCTCGCGCAGGCCCTCGGGCCTGACCACCACGTCGTAGGGCGGTGAGGTGACGGCCGCGAGACTGCCGACCCGCTCCGCGACATAGCGCAGCCCCCGGAAGGGGGTGAGCTGAAGACCTTGTCCGCCAGGCCCTGGAATGCTCATCAGTGAATGTTATGCCCCGCGCGGCGATACGCGATGATCGGGGGAGAAGCGCACAGATCTGCGAGGAGTGGCCCCCATGAACCAGCCCGTCCGCACCCGGCCCGAGTCGAGCCGGCAGTCGCTGAACGAGGCGTACGACACGGCTCTGCTGGACCTCGACGGGGTGGTGTACGCGGGCGGCGAGGCCATTGATCATGCCGTGGAGTCGCTGGTCACCGCGCGGGACGGCGGGATGCGGTTGGCGTATGTGACCAATAACGCGCTGCGGACGCCGGAGGCGGTGGCCGAGCATCTGACCCGGCTCGGGATGCCCGCCACCCCCGACGATGTGATCACCTCCGCCCAGGCGGTCGCCCGGCTGATCTCCGAGCAGCTGCCGAAGGGGGCGCGGGTGCTGGTGATCGGCGGAGAGGGGCTGCGGGTGGCGCTGCGCGAGCGCGGGCTGACGCCGGTGGACTCGGCCGACGACGACCCGGCGGCCGTGGCGCAGGGTTACGGCGGGCCGGACATGCCCTGGGCGCGGCTGATGGAGGCGGGGTACGCGGTGGCGCGCGGGGTGCCGTGGTTCGCCTCCAACCTGGACCTGACGATCCCCAGCGGGCGGGGCATCGCCCCGGGCAACGGCGCGGCGGTGGAGGTCGTACGGATCGTGGCGGGCACGTCCCCGCAGGCCGCCGGGAAGCCGCTGCCGCCGATGCACCGGGAGACGATCCTGCGGACCGGCGCCCGGCGGCCGCTGGTGGTCGGGGACCGGCTGGACACCGATATCGAGGGCGCGTACGCGGGCGGGGTGGACTCGCTGCTGGTGCTGACCGGGGTGACCACGCCCGCACAGCTGCTGGCCGCCGAGCCCGGGCACCGGCCGACGTATGTGGACCGGGACTTGCGGGGGCTGCTCACCTCGCAGCCGGAGGTGGAGCGGGACGGTGAGTCGGGCGGCTTCCGGTGCGGGGGCTGGACGGCGCGGGTCGAGCACGGCGCGCTGCTGCTGGCGGGCGGGGGCGAGGAGCCGCTGGACGGGCTGCGGGCGCTGTGCGCGGCGGCGTGGTCCGAGGCGGGGGACGGTGTGAGCGGCGCGGACGCGGGGAAGGCTCTGGCCCGGCTGGGGTTGTGAGCCGGCGGACGCGGCTGAGGGGCTGAGGGGCCGAGCCGACCGGGGCTGCGCGGCCGAACTCGCGCTCCGGGTGGCCCGCATGGGTGCGACCAGCGGGACTTAGGGTAACCTAACTTAACCTGAGTCCTGATCGGCCGTGCTGTGAGGTGGAGTTCCGCGTGACCCTGGTCAGTCCGGCGAAAGCCGGGACCGAGACAGCGAGCGCGCCGCCCCGGCGGCGCACCGCGCGCCGTGCGACGGGATTGGTCGTCTCCCTGGGCGTGCTGCTGGCGATCGCCGCGGCGTCCATCGCGATCGGCGCCAAACCGATTCCGCTGGACCAGGTGTGGCACGGGCTGTTCCACTACACCGGCAGTGACACCGATGTGGTGATCCGGGACGTACGGCTGCCGCGCACCGTCCTCGGGCTGCTCGTCGGCGTCGGCCTCGGCCTCGCGGGCGCGGTCATCCAGGCCCTCACCCGCAACCCGCTCGCCGACCCCGGGCTGCTGGGGCTGAACGCCGGCGCGTCCGCCGCCGTCGTCTCGGCCATCAGCTTCCTCGGTGTCACCTCCCTCACCGGCTATGTGTGGTTCGCCTTCCTCGGCACCGCCGTCGTGTCCGTGCTGGTGTACGCGCTCGGCGGCAGCCGGAGCGCCACCCCGGTGCGGCTCGCGCTCGCGGGGATGGCGGTGTACGCGGCGCTCTACGGATACGTCAACGCCGTGGAACTGCTGGACACCGCGGCGCTCGACAAGATGCGCTTCTGGACGGTGGGTTCGCTCGCCTCCGCCAATATGACGGTGGTCCGGCAGGTGGCCCCGTTCCTCCTGATCGGCGTCGTGCTGGCGGTGCTGCTGGGCCGTTCGCTGAACGCCGTGGCGCTCGGCGACGACACCGCCCGTGCGCTCGGCAGCAACCTCAACCGCACCCGGGCGCTCTCGATGATCGCGGTCACCCTGCTGTGCGGGGCCGCGACCGCCGCCTGCGGGCCGATCGCGTTCGTCGGGCTGATCGTGCCGCATCTGGTCCGCGCGCTCACCGGGCCCGATATGCGCTGGATCCTGCCGTACGCCGCGGTGCTCTCGCCCGTTCTGCTGCTGGGCGCCGATGTGATCGGGCGGTTGGTCACCCGGCCCGCGGAGCTCCAGGTCGGCGTCGTCACCACCTTCATCGGCGGGCCCCTCTTCATCTACCTCGTACGTCGCCGAAGGATGGCCCAACTGTGAACGCGAGCAAGCGCACCGTCAGGTCCGGGACGCGCGGGGTCACGCTGCGCACCGCCGGTCTCTCGCTGCGCCTGGACGTCCGCGGCGCGGTCGTGGGGTTGCTGCTGATCGCCGTGGCGCTGGTGATGGGTGTCGTACTGATCGGCACCGGCGACTTCCCCATCGCCCCCGCCGATGTGGTGCGCACGCTGTTCGGCGACGGCACCGTGGCCCAGGACTTCATCGTCAACGAACTGCGGCTGCCGCGGGTGCTGGTGGGACTGCTGGTCGGCGCGGCCTTGGGGCTGGGCGGGGCGATCTTCCAGTCCATCTCCCGCAATCCACTGGGCAGTCCGGATGTGATCGGCCTCGGCCAGGGGGCGGCGGCCGGGGCGCTCACGGCCATCGTGCTGGTCAAGGGCGATCCGAACGTGGTCGCCACCGGGGCCGTCCTCGGTGGGGTGCTGACCGGACTGGCCGTCTACGCGCTGGCCTGGCGGCAGGGCGTCCACGGCTATCGGCTGGTCCTCGTGGGCATCGGCACCTCCGCGACGTTCACCGCCGTCAACGGCTATCTGCTCACCCAGGCCCAGCAGGAGGACGCGGCCCGTGCGGTGATGTGGCTGACCGGCTCGCTGAACGGCCGCGACTGGGACCAGGTCTGGCCGCTGCTGGCCGCCTGCGCGGTGCTCATGCCCGTGGCCCTCGGGCAGTCGCGGAACCTGCGGATGCTGGAGATGGGCGACGACAGCGCCTACGCCCTCGGGGTGCGGGTGGAGCGGACCCGGATGGTGCTGATGGGCGCCGCCGTGCTGCTGGTCGCGTCCGCCACGGCCGCCGCCGGGCCCGTCGCCTTCGTGTCGCTCGTCGCCCCGCAGCTGGCCCGCAGGCTCACCCGCTCGCCCGGTCCGAACCTGCTCCCCGCGGCCTGGATGGGCGCCGCGCTGCTGGTCACCGCCGACTGGGCCGCCCAGCGCGCCTTCGGGGCCGATCAGCTGCCGGTGGGGGTGCTCACCGGGATGCTGGGCGGCGCCTATCTGCTGTGGCTGCTGGTGACCGAGCGCAGGGCGGGGCGGATATGACGAGTGCGGACACGACCCGGACGGAAACTGTGGACACGACCCGGACGGAAACTGTGGACACGACCCGGACGGAAACTGCGGACACGACCCGGACGGAAGACGACATGGACAAGGACACCCGGCAGACCGTGGCTTCCAGCACGAGCGGCACCCAGGACCAGCGGCAGCGGCTCATGGCGGAGGGGCTGACCCTCGCCTACGACCGGCGCACGGTCGCCGAGGAGCTGTCCGTGACCGTCCCCGACCACTCCTTCACAGTCATCGTCGGGCCCAACGCCTGCGGGAAGTCGACCCTGCTGCGCGCCCTGTCCCGGATGCTCAAGCCGACGGCCGGATCGGTGCTGCTGGACGGGCAGTCGATCGGCTCGCTGCCCGCCAAGAAGGTCGCCCGTACCCTCGGGCTGCTGCCCCAGTCCTCGATCGCCCCGGACGGGATCACCGTCGCCGACCTGGTCGCCCGCGGCCGCTATCCGCACCAGGGGCTGCTGCGGCAGTGGTCGGAGACGGACGAGCGGATCGTCGACGAATCGATGGCGGCGACCGGGGTGGCCGAGCTCGCGGATCGCTATGTCGACGAATTGTCCGGCGGCCAGCGTCAGCGGGTGTGGATCGCGATGGCCATCGCCCAGCAGACCCCGCTGCTGCTCCTCGACGAGCCCACGACCTATCTGGACATCCAGCACCAGATCGATGTGCTGGACCTGTGCGCCCAGCTCCACGAGGAGCAGGGCCGCACCCTGGTCGCGGTGCTGCACGACCTGAACCACGCCGCCCGCTACGCCACCCATCTGATCGCGATGCGGGGCGGGCAGGTCGTCGCGGAGGGGGCGCCGGGGGACGTGGTCACGGCAGAGCTGGTGGAGCGGGTCTTCGGGTTGAGCTGCCAGGTGATCGACGACCCGGAGACGGGGACGCCACTGGTCATCCCGGCCGCCCGCCGGTCCCGTACGGCACGGGTGGCGGCGCCTCTGGCGGGTGCCGCGGTGAGCGAGTCCTGACGACCGAGTCGGGGCGCGGCGCTCGGCTAGATCAGCTTCCGCAGCCGCAGCAGATCGCGCAGCCCGGCCTCGAGCTTGATCCGCCCGGCGCCCCACGCCCTTGCGAAGTGCAGTTCGCCGTCGACCAGGGCCACCAGGTCGTCGCCGGTCATCGCCAGCCGGATCTGCGCACGCTCGGCCGGGGGGCCCGGCTCGGTCGTCACATCCTCGATCCGGCTGTCCACGAGACGGCCGACGAAAGTGGTGTCCAGGTCGGTGATCCAGCAGCTGACCGAGCGATCGAGCGCGGCAGCGCTACGAAGGTCCCCGTTCGCGGTCGCGAGGTTCTCCGCCAGTTTGTCGAGTGCGCTGCGGCACTGCTCCAAGGTCGCCATCGCGCACGACGTTACCCCAGGTCTCGTACGTCGGAGAACGAGGGATTCGCGGTAGCGTCGGGGCCATGAGTGAGCCGATGCCGGCCGGGTGGCCCGGCCTCCAGCCCGGTCCGGCGGCCGAGGAGGCCCGGGAGGCCGTGCCGGAGCGGGTGGCCGAAGGGGCGGACGGGGCCGAGGACGTCGCGCCGGAGCGGGTGGCCGAAGGGGCGGACGGGGCCCAGGACGCCGTGCCGGAGCCGGTGCCCGAAGGGGCGGACGGGGCCCAGGACGTCGCGCCGGAGCGGGTGGACGTCGTGCCGGAGCCGGTGCCCGAGGCCGTGCCGGAGCCGCCCGGCCCCGCCGATCCGGCCCCGCTCGGCGTGGACCGCACGCCCACCGGCGTCGCCGAGGTGGACGTCCGGCTGGCCCGGCTGGCCGACGCCGACCACCTCGGGACGAGCGGACATCTGGAGGTGTACGAGGATGTCCACCAGGGCCTGCGCGACACGCTGACCGCACTCGACCGGCGGCCCGGCCCCCCTGCGCCCGGTCCGCGGCCCCCGTCCGCTACGTAAACGACCTCAGGAGCTGAACCACCCGTGGCAGTGACCCGTCCACGACGCGCACGACTCGACGCGGAGCTGGTGCGCCGCAAGCTGGCGCGTTCGCGTGAGCATGCCAGCCAGCTGATCGCGGCGGGCCGGGTCACCGTCGGCGGGGCGGTGGCGACCAAACCGGCCACCCAGGTGGAGACCAGCGCGGCGGTCGTCGTGATCGAGGACGACAGCGATCCGGACTATGTCTCGCGCGGTGGCCACAAGCTGGCGGGCGCGCTGTACGCCTTCAGCGAGGAGTACCGGAAGGGCGCGGGCGCGGGGCAGGACCCGGGGGTCCGCCCGGCCACGGGAGCCGGGGCGGGGCTGAGGGTCGCCGGGCGGCGGGTGCTGGACGCGGGCGCGTCCACCGGAGGCTTCACGGACGTCCTGCTGCGCGCGGGCGCCGCGGAGGTGCTCGCCGTCGACGTCGGCTACGGGCAGCTCGCCTGGTCGCTCCAGAGCGATGAACGCGTCAGCGTTTATGACCGTACAAACGTACGCGAGCTGACACTTGAGCGGATTGGTGGGAAACCGGTGGACCTGGTGGTCGGTGATCTCTCCTTCATTCCGCTCGGGCTCGTCCTGCCCGCCCTCGTACGGTGCGCCGCGTCCGATGCCGATCTGGTGCTGATGGTCAAACCCCAGTTCGAGGTGGGCAAGGAGCGGCTGGGCAGCGGGGGAGTGGTCCGCAGCGCCGAACTGCGCGCCGAGGCGGTGCGCACGGTGGCCGGGCGGGCGGCGGAGCTGGGACTGGGTGTGCTGGGTGTAACGGCCAGCCCGCTCCCGGGGCCGTCGGGTAACGTCGAGTACTTTTTGTGGATGCGCGCCGGGGCGCCGGCACTGGACCCGGCGGATGTTGACCGTGCAGTGGCGGAGGGGCCCAGTTGACCACTTCAGAAGCAGCGCAGCAGAAGGAAGCAGTGCCCGAGGCCGGAGCCGGAACCGGAGCCGGAACCGGAGCCGGAGCCGGAGCCGGGGACGCGGTGACGGCACCGACCGCCGAGCCGATGTCGCCGACGGCCGAGGCGACGGCGGACCGCACCGTCTTCCTCCTCGCGCACACCGGCCGCCCCGCGGCCATCCGCAGCGCCGAACTGGTCGTCCAGGGGCTGCTGCGCAGCGGAATCGGGGTACGGGTGCTCGCCGCCGAGGCGGCGGACCTGCCGCTGCCCCCCGCTGTCGAGCGCGTCGACGCGGGCCGTGACGTGCTGAACGGCTGTGAGCTGCTGGTCGTCCTCGGCGGGGACGGGACGCTGCTGCGCGGCGCGGAGTTCGCCCGGGTCTCGGGCGTGCCGATGCTCGGCGTGAACCTCGGCCGGGTGGGCTTCCTGGCCGAGGCCGAGCGGGACGACCTCGACAAGGTCGTGGACCGGGTGGTGACCCGGCAGTACGAGGTCGAGGAGCGGATGACGATCGATGTGCTGGTCCGCAACGACGGGCACATCGTGCACACGGACTGGGCGCTGAACGAGGCGTCGGTCGAGAAGGCCGCGCGGGAGCGGCTGCTCGAGGTGGTCACGGAGGTCGACAACCGCCCGGTCTCCCGGTTCGGCGGCGACGGCGTGGTCTGCGCGACCCCGACCGGCTCGACGGCGTACGCCTTCTCGGCGGGCGGACCGGTGGTGTGGCCCGAGGTGGAGGCCCTGCTGATGGTGCCGATCAGCGCCCATGCGCTGTTCGCCAAGCCGCTGGTGACGTCGCCGAAGTCGGTGCTCGCGGTCGAGGTGCAGCCGCAGACCCCGCACGGGGTGCTGTGGTGCGACGGCCGCCGCACGGTGGAGCTTCCGGCGGGGGCGCGGGTGGAGGTGCGGCGGGGTGCGGTGCCGGTTCGGCTGGCCCGACTGCACCACGCGTCGTTCACGGACCGCTTGGTCGCCAAGTTCGCCCTGCCGGTCGCGGGGTGGCGGGGGGCACCGCACTAGGGCATGTCCGATGGCTCCTGCCGCCTGCGGCGAGCCGCTCCTTCCCGAACCTGGGGCTCCGCCCCAGACCCCGCTCCTCAAGCGCCGGAGGGGCTGGAAGGCAGGGCTCCGCCCCAAGCCCGGAACCCAGGGGCGGAGCCGCGGCGGGGGGCTGGGGGCGGAGCCCCCAGGTTCGGGAAGGGGTGGGGTGGGGGCTGGCTCTCCGCCGGAGGCGCCCGCACCCCACCCACCCCGAGCAGATGTGCGGGCAGACCCCATAAGTGGCGCCCCTTCGTCGCATCGCACCGACCAAACCTCGTATGGTCGTGCACGTGCTGGAGGAGATGCGGATACGTGCGCTGGGCGTCATCGACGACGCGGTCGTCGAGCTGTCGCCCGGCTTCACCGCGGTGACCGGTGAGACCGGCGCGGGCAAGACCATGGTCGTCACCAGCCTCGGGCTGCTGCTGGGCGGCCGCGCCGACGCCGCTCTGGTGCGGATCGGGGCCAAGGCGGCGGTCGTCGAGGGCCGCCTTACGGTCGACGCCCGCTCGGCGGCGGCCGTAAGGGCGGAGGAAGCGGGGGCCGAGCTCGACGACGGCGTGCTGTTGATCAGCCGTACGCTCTCCGCCGAAGGGCGGTCGCGCGCCCATCTGGGCGGCCGTTCCGTCCCCGTGGGCCTGCTGGGCGAGCTGGCCGACGAACTCGTGGCCGTGCACGGCCAGACCGATCAGCAGGGACTGCTGCGGCCCGCCCGGCAGCGGCAGGCGCTGGACCGGTACGCGGGCGACGCGGTGGCCGGGCCCCTGGAGAAGTACGCGGGGGCCTACCGCCGGCTGCGCGCCGTCTCGGCCGAGCTCGAGGAGCTCACCACACGGGCCCGCGAGCGGGCGCAGGAGGCGGACCTGCTGCGCTTCGGCCTCGAGGAGGTCGCGGCCGCCGAACCCCGCCCCGGGGAGGACGAGGAGCTCGCGGCCGAGGCCGAACGGCTGGGGCACGCCGAGGCCCTGGCGTCCGCCGCCGCCGTCGCGCACGCCGCCCTCGCCGGGAACCCGGAGGACCCGGAGGGCGTGGACGCGGCCACCCTGGTCGCCGGCGCCCATCGCGCCGTGGAGGCCGTACGCTCCCACGACCAGGCCCTCGCCGGGCTGGCCGACCGGATCGGCGAGGTCGGCATCCTGCTGTCCGACGTGGCCGGGGACCTCGCGGGGTACGCCGACAACCTGGACGCCGACCCGATCCGTCTGTCGGCCGTCGAGGAGCGCCGCGCCGCGCTGACCCAGCTGACCCGTAAGTACGGCGAGACCATCGCGGACGTGCTGGCGTGGGCCGAGCAGGGCGCCGCGCGGCTCGCCGAACTCGACGGCGACGACGACCGCATCGGCGAGCTGACCGCCGAGCACGACGCGCTCCGCACCGAACTGGGCGGGCTGGCGCAGACGCTCACCGACGCCCGTACGGAGGCCGCGGGGCGGTTCGCGGAGGCGGTCACCGCAGAGCTGGCCTCCCTGGCGATGCCGCACGCCCGGGTCACGTTCGCGATCCGCCAGACCGAGACGGAGGCGGACGGCATCGAGGTGGGCGGCCGCCCGGTGGTCTTCGGGCCGCATGGCGCCGATGAGGTCGAGCTGCTGCTCGCGCCCCATCCGGGCGCCCCGCCCCGGCCGATCGCCAAGGGCGCCTCCGGAGGTGAGCTGTCCCGGGTGATGCTCGCGGTCGAGGTCGTCTTCGCGGGCTCCGACCCCGTACCGACATATCTCTTCGACGAGGTGGACGCGGGTGTCGGCGGTAAGGCGGCGGTCGAGGTGGGCCGCCGGCTGGCCAAGCTCGCCCGCTCCGCGCAGGTCGTGGTGGTCACCCATCTGCCGCAGGTCGCGGCCTTCGCCGACCGCCATCTGGTGGTCGAGAAGACCAACGACGGGTCGGTCACCCGAAGCGGTGTGAAGGCCATGGAGGGCGAGGACCGCGTACGGGAGCTGTCGCGGATGCTCGCGGGCCAGGAGGACTCCGAACTCGCGCGGGCGCACGCGGAAGAGCTCCTGGAGGCGGCCCGCGCGGGACGCTGACCCTTCGCGCGTTCCTTCACACGACGCTTCCCGCGATCCCTTACGCGACGCTTCCCCGAACCGTCACGCTACGCTCCCTTATCCTTCACCCGAACGGGTGGTACCGCGGACGTGGGGGCGAGTTCGGGGCAGGCGTCACCTGGGAGCGTTGCGACGAGGGTTCGGCGAGTGCTGGCATTCTTGGGCGGAGCGCGTCCGCACCGTCCCTCCATCGCCCCGACACCGCCTCAGGAGCTCCGCCCGCGTGAGCAGTACCGTGAGCAACACCCCGGTCCCGCCGCACGGGCAGTCGTCGCTGCACGCGGTCCAGGTGCTGGGCGCCGGGAGTTCGGGCAGCGGAGTGCATGTGCGGTCGCTGTCGGCCGGGCTGGTGGCGCGCGGACTGCGGGTGACCGTGTGCGGGCCCTGGAGCGCCGAGCAGGGCTACGGCTTCACCCAGACCGGAGCGCGGTTCACCGGGCTCGACGCCATGACGGACGCCGGAAGCATGGCGTCGCTGCGCCGGGCCACCCAGGGCGCGGCCCTGGTGCACGCCCACGGGCTGCGCTCGGGGCTGCTGGCGGCGGTGGCGCTGCGTGGCCGGAACGTACCCCTGATCGTCACCTGGCACACCCGTGTGGACGCCGAGGGCGCGCGGGCCCGGCTGGTCCGGCTGATGGAGCGTCGGGTGGCCCGGGCCGCCGCGATCGTGCTCGGGGCCTCCTCGGACCTGGTGGCCCGGGCCAGGGCCCGCGGTGCGCGCGACGCCCGGCTGGCCCCGGTCGCGGTGCCCGCCCCGCGGCGACCGCCGGAGGCCGCCGACGGCCGCCGTCAGCAGCGGGCCGCCGAACTGGGCGTGGTGGAGCGTCCGTTGCTGGTCACGGCGGGGCGGCTGGAGGCGATGGCGGGACACGGCCCGCTGCTGGACGCGGCGCGGCGCTGGCGGGTGCTCGATCCGCGGCCGCTGCTGGTGGTGGCGGGGGAGGGGCCGGACCGTGCGGTGCTCCAGCGCCGGATCGACTCCGAGGGGCTGCCGGTGCGGCTGCTCGGTCGCCGCGAGGATGTGCCGCAGCTGCTTTCCGCGGCCGATGTCGCGGTGCTCTCCAGCCGCTGGGAGGCCCGGTCGCTGCTGGCCCAGGAGGCGCTGCACGCGGGGGTGCCCCTGGTGGCCACGGCGGTCGGCGGGGTGCCGGAGCTGGTGGGGGAGGCGGCCGAACTCGTCCCGTACGGCGACCCCGAGGCCCTGGCCGACGCCGTGACCGGGCTGCTCGCCGATCCGCTGCGCCGGGGGGAGCTCGCGGCGGCGGGGCGGGCGCGGACGGCGGGCTGGCCGACGGAGGACGACACCGTCGCCCATGTCCTCAGCGTCTACGATGAGTTGGTGCAGACCTTTCTGCGTGAAGGGGTTGACGGGCCCGGTCGTTGATCGGCAGGGTGCTGCGCAGAGGAACGAGAGAGCGCTCTCAATTTCGCGCCTCCCGTCACCCCCCACGCCATTTTCCCGGCAACCCCCACTACGCCGAGGAGCACCATCATCATGATCAGTCGCAGGAAGCTGCTGGGTGGAATCGCCGCCTCCGCCGCCGCCGCGGGAACCGGCCTCGCGTTCGCCGGCGGCCGCGCCAGCGGAGCACCGGACACGAAGGCCGCCGCCTCCCTGCCCCTGACCGTCGTGAACAAGACGGGGCAGTACGACAACGGGTCGGTATGGCTCTACATCGTCGGCAACGAGGGCGATCGGCAGGTCCACGTCACCCCGGACGGCAACATCGCTCCCGTCGCGCTCTCCGACAACGGTTCGGACGGCTTCACCGACTACGCGATCCCGCTGGCCGGAAGCGGCGAGACCAAGCTGAACCTGCCTCAGATGTCCGGCCGGATCTATGTGGCGCTCGGCTCCAAGCTCAAGCTCAAGGTGGTCGAGGACGGGGCGGGCAAGGCCGCGTTGCAGTACCCGGCGGGCTGGGTGTCCGGCGACCCGAACTACGACATCATGCACGACTGCGCGGAGTTCACGTACAACTCCTCTGGCATGTTCTGCAACACCACCATGGTGGACATGTTCAGCGTCCCGCTGTCGATCCACCTCACCGGCGCCCAGGACCAGACGACCGGCACCCTCAAGGACGGCGCCCGCGCCAAGATCTTCTCCGACCTCGCCGGTGTCGACGCCTTCAAGAAGCTGATCGTCGGCGACAATCTGCGGGTGATCGCTCCCGGTCATGGCATGGGCGCGGGGGTGTTCGCGGAGGACTACTTCGCGTCGTACATCGACCAGGTCTGGGACGCCTACGGATCGAAGGACCTCAAGGTCACCACCAACGCGGGCACCTTCACCGGCCGGGTGAGCGGCGGGAAGTTCTCCTTCACCGGCCCGGCCTCGGTCTCCTTCGACAAGCCCTCCACCAAGGACGTGCTGTTCTGCGACGGCGCCCTGGCCGCGCCCAACGACGGGACCACGGGCCCGGTCGCGGCGATCCTGGGCGCGGGCTTCAACCGCACCACGCTGCACAATGCCGACGCTCAGCCGACGACCGATCCGGCCGCCTTCTACGGTGAGGACGTCACCAATCACTACGCCAAGGCGATGCACGCGGCGACGGAGGACGGCAAGGCGTATGGCTTCGCCTTCGATGACGTGGCCGAGTTCGCGTCCTACATCCAGGACACGGCGCCGAAGGGGATCACGCTCACGTTGACTCCGTTCTAGGGGGCATCCGGCGGCCTGTGTCGCCTGCGGCGGGCTGTTCCCCTCCCCGCCCCTTCCCGAAACTGGGGCTCCGCCCCAGACCCCGCTCCTCAAGCGCCGGAGGGGCTGGTGGGTGGGGTTCTGCCCTGGTCCCGGTTCTCACGTGCCGGAGGGGTTGGAGAGTGGGGGCTCCGTCCCTGGCCCCGGTTCTCACGTGCCGGAGGGGTTGGAGGGTGGGGGTTCCGTCCCTGGCCCCGCTTCTCATGTGCCGGAGGGGCTGGTGGGTGGGGCTCAGCCCCTGGTCCCGCTCCTCAAGCGCCGGAGGGGCTGGTGGGTGGGGTTCTGCCCTGGCCCCGGTTCTCATGTGCTGGAGGGGCTGGTTGGGATTGCGGGGTTCCCCGCCCCCGGACCCCGCTCTCAAACTCCCCCAGCTACCGCTGGGAGGTGCCCCTGGGCGGGCTGGTGGGCGGGGTTCCGCGCCGGAGTCCGGGTTCGGGGGCGATGTCCCCGCCGCGCGGCGGAGCCGCATATCGGTGCCGCGGGAAGGGGTGGGGAGGGCCCGCCGGGCCGGGCACGGTCCGGCCTGGGTCGGCACAGAGCAGCCGGGCGGGGAGGTGTCCGCGGCGCACGGCGAGGGCTGCGCGGCGGACGGTGAGGGAGCCACTCCCCGCCCGGCGGCACGGGGGGACGCCGGGCGGGGGCCCGGGGACACCGGGCGGGCCGCGGCCGCGTCGGGCGGGGCGGGCCGCCGTCGTGTCAGCGGACGTGGCGGCGGGCCTGGAGGGCCACCCCCAGGGCGAGCACCGTCCGGGGATCCTCCAGATCGCTGCCCAGCAGCGACGCGATCCGGGCCAGCCGGTCGTACAGCGTCTGGCGGTTGAGGTGCAGCGCGCGGGCCGTCTCCGCCTTGCGCCCCGCATGCCGCAGATACGTCTCCAGCGTCGGCACCAGCGGCGGGCGGGCGGTGCGGTCATGGGCCAGCAGCGGACCGATCACCCGGTCCACGAAGGCGGCCAGATCGCCGTGCTCGCGCAGTCGCCACAGCAACAGGTCGACATCCAGGCTGCGTACGTCGTACCAGCCCCGGTCGGGCGGCGATCCGCAGGCCGCGTTGGCCGCCTCCGCCGCATGCCGCAGCTCGGCTCCGGCCGCGTCCCAGCCGACCGCGAGCCCGGCCACGAGCACCGGGGGCCGGGCGCCCGCCCGGTCGGGCCAGGCCCGCTCCACCCCGGCCCGCAGCGCCGCCGCGATCCGCTCGGCCACCGCGCTCCGCTCGCTCGCGCCGCGCAGCCCCGCCAGCAGCGGAACCCGCCCCTCCGGAAGCCGTACGCCGAGCAGCACCGGCACCCCGACCCCGGCCAGCTCCTCCTGCACGGCGTGGGCCAGCGCCGCCCAGCTCTCCCCGCCCCCGGCCAGCGGCCGCGGATCCTCCACCAGCCGCATCACCACCGGCAGCAGCGGCCCGCCCGGGCCCGGCCGGAACCCCAGCACCCGGGCCTGGGCCGGGGCGTCCGACGCCTCGATCCGGCCCTCGGCGAGCTCGGTGAGGAAGTCCCCGCGCCCGCGCGCCGCCAGTTCCTCCTCCTGACGCGCCCGCAGCAGCACCACCGCCAGCAGATCCGCCGTCCGCTCGGCGGCGATCCGGTGCACCGGGCCCAGCGGCCCGGCCACCGGAAGGACGGTCAGCCGCGCCCGTACGGCACCGGGGCCGGGCCCGCCGCCCGGGATGTCCGCGATGACGCTGCCGGCCGGCGGCTCGGGCCGCTCGGCCGCGCGCGGCGCCCGCAGCCCCTCCCACACCTGGAGCGGATCGGCGGCGCCCGCCGGGGGCGTACCGCCCGGCCCCGCCGCGTACAGCAGCTGTCCGCCGGGGGTCTCCAGGAAGACCGGATTGGCCGCGAAGGCGGCGAAGTGGCGCAGGATCTCCGGCACCCCGCCGCCGCGCAGCAGCACCTCGGTGGCCTGCCGGTGCACCACATCGGCCTGGCGCAGCAGGGCGTAGTGCTCATTGACGATCTCGGTGTGGATCTCCTCGGTGACCGTCACGAACGGCACCTCGCGATGGAGCTGCACCAGTGGCAGCCCGCACGAGCGCGCGGTGTCCACGACCGGCCCCGGCAGGGTGCGGAACCGGGCGCCCAACTCCACCACCAGCGCCGCGATGCCCCGCTCGGCGAGCCTGCGGACGAACGCGCGCTGCTCGGCGGGGCGCGGCCCGACCCCGAGACCGGTGGTCAGCAGCAGCTCACCGCCCTTGAGCAGCGCGGCGATGTTCGGCGCCTCGCCCGCGTGCACCCAGCGCACCGGGCGGTCCAGCAGCTCCTGCCCGGACACCACCTCGGGGAGCCCGCGGCGCAGGGCGGGAAGGCCGAGGGCCCGCGCCACGGTGATCGTTCCCTGTGGTTCCGGTTCCATGCCGCCACGCTAAGCGCTCCGCGGGATGTGCCGCGAGGTGCGGTCGTTCGTCCGCGGCTGCGTCGTGGCTGGTCGCGCCCACGCGGCGGAGCCGCATATCGACACAGCCCCGCACCCCTTCGGGGCGCTGCCCGCCTGGGCCTGCCCGGCGGACACCGCCCGGCGGGCCGAGCCCGGATGTGGGGTGCCCGGGCCCCAGGGCCCGGGCCGGGGGCTAGCCTCCGTACGCGCCGGACGCCGTGAGGCGCAGCGCGGTGTCGATCAGCGGCACATGGCTGAACGCCTGCGGGAAGTTGCCCACCAGACGCTGGTTGTGCGAGTCCCACTCCTCGGAGAGCAGTCCGAGGTCGTTGCGGAGCGCGAGCAGCTTCTCGAAGAGCTTCCGGGCCTCGTCCACCCGGCCGATCATCGCCAGATCGTCGGCGAGCCAGAACGAGCAGGCCAGGAAGGCCCCTTCGTCGCCCTCGAGACCGTCCACCCCGGCGTCCTCGCCCGCGGTGGGGTAGCGCATCACGAAGCCGTCCTCGGTCGACAGCTCCCGCTGGATCGCCTCGATGGTGCCGATGACCCGCTTGTCGTCCGGCGGCAGGAAGCCCATCTGCGGGATGAGCAGCAGCGAGGCGTCCAGCTCCTTGGAGCCGTAGGACTGGGTGAACGTGTTGCGCTCGGCGTCGTAACCCTTCTCGCAGACCTCCCGGTGGATCTCGTCGCGCAGCTCCCGCCAGCGCTCCAACGGCCCGTCCACATCGCCGGATTCGATCAGCTTCACGGTGCGGTCGACCGCGACCCAGGCCATCACCTTGGAGTGCACGAAGTGCCGGCGCGGCCCGCGCACCTCCCAGATGCCCTCGTCCGGCTCGTCCCAGTGCTCCTCGAGGTAGCGGATCAGCTTCAGCTGGAGCACGCTCGCGTAGTCGTTGCGCGCCAGGCCCGTCATATGGGCCAGGTGCAGCGCCTCGGTGACCTCGCCGTAGACGTCGAGCTGGACCTGGCCCGCGGCGCCGTTGCCGATCCGGACCGGCTGGGAGTTCTCGAAGCCGGGCAGCCAGGTCAGCTCGGCCTCGGCCAACTCCCGCTCGCCCGCGATGCCGTACATGATCTGGAGGTTCTCCGGGTCGCCCGCGACCGCGCGGAGCAGCCATTCGCGCCAGGCGCGGGCCTCCTCGCGGTAGCCGGTGCGCAGCAGCGAGGAGAGGGTGATCGCCGCGTCCCGCAGCCAGGTGAAGCGGTAGTCCCAGTTCCGGACGCCGCCGATCTCCTCGGGCAGCGAGGTGGTGGGCGCCGCGACGATGCCGCCGGTGGGGGCGTAGGTCAGCGCCTTGAGCGTGATCAGCGAGCGGACCACCGCGTCCCGGTAGGGGCCGTGGTACGTGCAGTGCTCGACCCACTCCCGCCAGAACGCCTCGGTGGCCTCCAGCGCGCCCTCCGGCTCGGGCAGGGCGGGCGGTTCGCGGTGCGAGGGCTGCCAGCTGATGGTGAAGGCGATCCGGTCGCCGGGGCCCACCGTGAAGTCCGAGTAGGTGGTGAGGTCCTTGCCGTAGGTGTCGGCCTCGGTGTCCAGCCAGACCGAGTCCGGACCCGCGACGGCGACCGTACGGCCGTCCACCCGGTGCACCCAGGGCACGACCCAGCCGTAGGAGAACCGCATCCGCAGCGCGGAGCGCATCGGCACCCGGCCGCTGACCCCCTCGACGATCCGCACCAGTTGCGGGGCGCCGTCACGGGGCGGCATGAAGTCGATCACACGGACCGTGCCGCGCGGGGTGTCCCACTCCGACTCCAGGACCAGGGAGTCGCCGCGGTAGCGGCGGCGGTCGGCGGCGGGCGGCGGGCTTCCCGCGGGGGCGGCGGGCCCCAGCCGCCAGAAGCCGTGCTCCTCAGTGCCCAGCAGACCGGCGAAGACGGCATGGGAGTCGAACCGCGGCAGGCACAGCCAGTCGACCGTCCCGTCTCTACAGACGAGGGCGGCGGTCTGCATATCACCAATCAGTGCGTAATCCTCGATACGCCCGGCCACGTGCATTCCCCATTCGAACGGCCGTATCGCCCCGGAGGGCGTTTCCTACGGTCTCGGAAATTCTGACGAGCTCTTGTTCCGGGGGCGTGCTGGTGGTGCCGTGCCGGGGTGGCTCGCATGCGTGCGTCCGATGAGGATACGACGGACAACGGTGATCCGCTCGAGCCCGTCCACATCGTGGCTCTCATCTCACGGCCGATCGGGTGGCCAGGTCACGCATGGTGTTCGGGCGGTTGCGCAGACCGTACGCGGGAACCAGGCCAGCAGCGACCGCTCCGGGGCGCTGATACCCTGGTAGCCCGTGGAGCGGCGGGCACAAAACCCCCGAACCTCAGCGGCGGCGCCCCCGGACCCTGGAGCGGCTGCCGTACGCACCCTCACGACGCGACCACGGGAGCCCCCTCTTGGCCATTGCCGCTAAGCCCATGACGACCAAGCACCTCTTCGTCACCGGGGGTGTCGCCTCCTCACTCGGCAAGGGTCTTACCGCCTCCAGTCTGGGGGCGCTGCTGAAGGCGCGCGGTCTGCGCGTCACCATGCAGAAGCTCGATCCGTATCTGAATGTCGACCCGGGCACGATGAACCCCTTCCAGCACGGCGAGGTGTTCGTCACCAACGACGGCGCCGAGACCGATCTGGACATCGGCCACTACGAGCGCTTCCTCGACGTCGACCTCGACGGCTCGGCCAATGTGACCACCGGACAGGTTTACTCCACCGTAATCGCCAAGGAGCGGCGTGGTGAGTACCTCGGGGACACGGTGCAGGTCATCCCGCACATCACCAATGAGATCAAGCACCGCATCCGGCGCATGGCCACCGATGACGTGGACGTCGTCATCACCGAGGTCGGCGGCACCGTCGGCGACATCGAGTCGCTGCCCTTCCTGGAGGCCGTCCGCCAGGTCCGGCACGAGGTCGGCCGGGACAACGTGTTCGTGGTGCACATCTCCCTGCTGCCCTACATCGGCCCGTCCGGCGAGCTGAAGACCAAGCCCACCCAGCACTCGGTGGCCGCGCTGCGCAATATCGGCATCCAGCCGGACGCGATCGTGCTGCGAGCCGACCGCGAGGTCCCCACCTCCATCAAGCGCAAGGTCTCGCTGATGTGTGACGTGGACGACGCCGCCGTGGTCGCCGCCATCGACGCCAAGTCGATCTACGACATCCCCAAGGTGCTGCACTCCGAGGGCCTGGACGCCTATGTCGTCCGCAAGCTGGACCTGCCCTTCCGCGACGTGGACTGGACCCAGTGGGACGACCTGCTGAAGCGGGTCCACGAGCCCGACCACGAGATCACCGTGGCGCTCGTCGGCAAGTACATCGACCTGCCCGACGCCTATCTCTCCGTCACCGAGGCGCTGCGCGCCGGCGGCTTCGCCAACAACGCCCGCGTGAAGATCAAGTGGGTCACCTCCGACGACTGCAAGACGGCGGCCGGCGCCCGGGAGCAGCTCGACGGCGTGGACGCGGTCTGCATCCCCGGCGGCTTCGGCGACCGCGGTGTCATCGGTAAGGTCGGCGCGATCACCTACGCCCGGGAGAACAAGATCCCGGTGCTGGGCCTCTGTCTGGGACTCCAGTGCATCGTCATCGAGGCCGCGCGCAACCTCGCGGGCATCGAGGGCGCCAACTCCACCGAGTTCGAGCCCGCCACCACCGACCCGGTGATCTCCACCATGGCCGAGCAGCTCGACATCGTCGCCGGCGAGGGCGACATGGGCGGCACCATGCGGCTGGGCATGTACCCGGCCAAGCTGGCCGAGGGCTCGATCGTCCGCGAGGTCTACGACAACCAGCCGTATGTCGAGGAGCGCCACCGCCACCGCTACGAGGTCAACAACTCCTACCGCGGTGAGCTGGAGAAGAAGGCCGGGATCGTCTTCTCCGGCACCTCCCCGGACAACAAGCTGGTGGAGTACGTGGAGTACCCGCGCGAGGTCCACCCCTATCTGGTCGGCACCCAGGCCCACCCCGAGCTGCGCTCCCGCCCGACCCGTCCGCACCCGCTCTTCGCGGGCCTGGTGAAGGCGGCGGTCGAGCGACAGGTGGCGGCTCAGACGCCAGGCGCACGCGCCTGACCGTTACGGTTGGCAGGGGCGGGCGGCCGGCGCGGCCCACCGCCCCGTCAACCGCACGCGGAAAGGACGCTGAGCCAAGCATGCCCATCCAGGACACCCCCGAGGAATGGCCGGTCACCGCCACCGCCACGCCGTTCACCGGCAACAAGACGAGCGTGCGCACGGACGAGGTGGAGATGCCCGACGGGAGTCGGGCCAAGCGTGACTACCAGGTCCACCCCGGCTCCGTCGCCGTCCTCGCCCTGGACCAGGACGACCGCGTGCTCGTGCTGCGGCAGTACCGGCACCCGGTCCGCCAGCGGCTGTGGGAGATCCCGGCCGGTCTCCTGGACATCCCCGGTGAGAACCCGCTGCACGCCGCCCAGCGGGAGCTGTACGAGGAGGCGCACGTCAAGGCCGAGGACTGGCGGGTCCTCGTCGACCTCTACACCTCGCCCGGCGGCAGTGACGAGGCGGTGCGGATCTTCCTGGCCAGGGAGATCTCCACGGCCGAGGGCGAGCGGTTCGAGGTCTCCGAGGAGGAGGCCGACATGGAGCTCGCCCGGGTGTCCCTGGAGGAGCTGGTGCGCGGCGCCCTCGCGGGCGAGCTGCACAACAACTGCCTGGTGACGGGCGCGCTGGCGCTGCGGGCGGCGCTCTCCGGCGACGGCGTCGACGCCCTCCGGCCCGCCGACGCCTCCTGGCCGGCCCGGCCCTTCGACGCCTGACCCACTGATGGGGCCCAAGGGCCGCGCTCGACCCCGGTGAAGATCCGATGGAGTGATTTTCGGTCCGTGCTGTGGGCCGCGAGTACCGGGTACCTGACGCGGAGTGAACTACGCTCATAGTGAGCCGAAGGGGCTCGTACGCGCAGGTGGACGGGAGTGGGCCGGTGGCGGAGCAGGCGGTCGACACCGATGGGGAGCCGGCGGCCCCAGGGGAGCGGCAGCCGCCGCCCGCCGCGTCCGCTTCACCTGCTTCGTCCGCCCCGGGCCGCCCGCCGGAGTCGGCTCCCGGCCGCCGGGAATCGGCTGCCGGCCGTCCGCCGGAAGATGAGACCTCCCCTTCCGGCACCCCGCCGCGGCAACGGCGCTCCGCCGCCGACGCCCAGGACGGCGGGGTGTGGAGCGGAGCCACCCGGGCGGTGCTGTTCGCGGCGGCCGCCTCCGTGGGGCGGGGGTTCGCCGGACGGCGGCGGGAGCTGCTCTCGCTGCGCGCCGACATCGAGCGCGCGGGCCTGGACACCATCCCCGGCCGTAAGGCCGCCCGCAGCCGGGTGCTGCTGATCGCGGGCCGCCCCGGCTGGGGCCGTACGGCGCTGGCCGAGGAGCTCGCCCGGCGGCTCGCCGACGACTACCCCGACGGGGTGCTGAGCGCCCGGCTGACCACCTCCGCCGGGGACCCCGTGCCCACCGAGCGCACCGCCCGTGAGCTGCTGGGACGGCTCGGCGGGAGCGCCCCGCCGGGCGCGGACGAGGACGATCTGAGCGAGGCGCTGCGCGAGGCGCTCGAGGGCAAGCGGGTGCTGCTGCTGCTCGACGACGTGGCCGGGGCCGAGCAGGTGGACGCGCTGCTGCCGGACGAGCCCGACTGCCTGGTGGTCGCCGTCTCGCGCGGCCCGCTGACCGGGGTGCCGGATGTACGGCCGTGCACGGTGGGCGGGCTGGATGTGAGCGCGGCGGTCGGGCTGCTGGCGCAGTACACCGGCCCCACCCGGATCACCTGCGATCCGGTGGCCGCGCAGTCCCTGGTCGAGGAGTGCGCGGGCCAGCCCGCGGCGCTCGTCCTGGTCGGCGGCTGGCTCGCCGCCCGCCCCCAGGCGTCGGTGGCCGACGCCCTGGCCCGGCTGCGCGAACTGCCGCCGGACGAGGGTGACCTCGACCACGGCGCCCGCCCGCTGACCCGCGCCTTCCGGCTGGCCTACGCCGCGCTGCCGTCCGCCGTCGCCCGGATGCTGCGGCTGCTGGTGCTGGCGCCCGGCGGCTCTGCCGACGCCCAGATCGCCTCCGCGCTGGCCGGCTGCTCGGTGGCGGACGGCGAGGCGGCGCTGGAGGGCTTCGCCGCGTACGGGATGCTGCGCCCGCGCGGCACCGGCCGCTACCTGGTGCCCGGCTGTCTCGATCCGCTGCTGCGGGAGCGGCTGGCGGCCGAGGAGCGCCCGGCCGAGGTGGAGCTGGCGCGGGCGCGGATGCTGGAGCGTGCCGTACGGCAGCTGCACGCCTGCCGGCTGGCCGCCGAGCCCGCCGGTTCGCCGGGCCGGAAAAAACTGGCCGGGATGCCGAAGCCGCTGCGGTTTTCGTCGTCGGCGGAGGCCGCCGGCTGGCTGGAGGAGCGGCTGCCCACGCTGATCGAGGCCGCCCGGATGGCCGTGGAGACGGGTCAACTCGACACGCTGGCACGGCGGTTGGTGGCCGCGCTGACCCACGCCCTGAGTGCCCACCGGGGCTTCGAGGGCGCCGCGGTGGAGCTGTACGGGCTGCATCAGCTGGTGCTGGACGTGGCCCGGCGCCGCGATCTGCCGGTGGAGCGGGCGGCCGCGCTGCTCAACCTCGGCGATCTGGACGGCGGGGCGGGCCGGGTGGACAAGGCGCTCGCCCGCTACAAGAGCGCCCTGGAAGCCGCCCGCGCCTCGGGCGATCCGTATACGACCGGGCGTGCGCTGGAGTCGATCGGCGGCACCTACCAGGCGCTGGAGGACTGGCACCGGGCGGCCGACTGGTTCGGACGCGCCCTGGAGCTGCGGCTGAGCCGCCGCGACACGCCCGCCGCGGCCCGGCTGTACGCGCGGCTCGGCACCGTCCACGGCTACGCCGGGCGGTGGGGCGAGGCGCTGCGCGACTGGCGTGCCGCCGCGGCCGCCTGCCGCCGGGCGGGCGACCAGGCGGGGTACGCCCGGGCGCTCGGCGGCACCGCGGAGGCCCAGGAGCGCTCGGGGCGGCCGAGGGAGGCGCTGCGCACCTGGGCGGAAACCGCCGCGGCCGCCCGGACCTGCGGTGACACCGGACTGCACGCCGAGCTGGCGCGCCATGCGGCGGACGCGATGGACCGGCTTGGTGGGGACCCCTCGGCGGCGCGGTCGCTGCGGCGCACCGCCCGGAGGATCGAGGCGGGAGAGGCGGAAGACACGGGTCCGTCACCCTGGAGTGGGGGCTGAAACCCTGTCGACCTACGAAATCAGTAGTGGTCTTCCAAAAGATTGATGCATTGCAAGGCTAGACAGCGCGACGTCCTTCATTAGACTGGCTGTACCGCGATTGTTGCGGCCGTCTCCGGCATGCGGACGCATGTGCCGGTTTGCCTGTCTATGGTCGATGGTGTAGCGACCCATGACCGGCTATGGCGATATGTTCCTTTCCCCCCATTCAAGGACCGTGATCGACGTGAAGGTCGGTATCCCCCGCGAGGTCAAGAACAACGAGTTCCGTGTGGCCATCACCCCCGCCGGTGTGCACGAGCTGGTCCGAGGCGGCCATGAGGTCGTCATCGAGCGGAGTGCGGGCCTCGGCTCGTCCATCACGGACGAGGAGTACACCGGAGCCGGCGCGCGCATCCTCGGCACCGCCGACGAGGTCTGGGCCACGGCCGACCTGCTGCTGAAGGTCAAGGAGCCCATCGCGGAGGAATACCACCGGCTGCGCAAGGGTCAGACGCTCTTCACCTATCTGCACCTGGCCGCCTCCCGGGCCTGCACCGACGCGCTGCTGGAGTCCGGCACCACCGCCATCGCCTACGAGACCGTCGAGACCGCGAACCGCGCCCTGCCGCTGCTCGCGCCGATGTCCGAGGTCGCGGGCCGGATCGCGCCGCAGGTCGGCGCGTACCACCTGATGCGCTCGGCCGGCGGCCGCGGTGTGCTGCCCGGCGGGGTGCCGGGTGTGGCCGCCGGGCGGGCGGTGGTCATCGGCGGTGGCGTCTCCGGGTGGAACGCCGCCCAGATCGCCATCGGCATGGGCTTCCACGTCACCCTGCTGGACAAGGACATCAACAAGCTGCGCGAGGCCGACCGGATCTTCGGCAACCGGGTGCAGACCATCGCCTCCAACGCCTATGAGCTGGAGAAGGCCGTCCTCGACGCCGACCTGGTCATCGGCGCGGTGCTCATCCCGGGTGCCAAGGCGCCCAAGCTGGTCACCAACGAGCTGGTGTCCCGGATGAAGCCGGGAAGTGTCCTTGTCGACATCGCGATCGACCAGGGCGGCTGCTTCGAGGACTCCCGTCCCACCACCCACGCCGAGCCGACCTTCGAGGTCCACGACTCGGTCTTCTACTGCGTGGCCAACATGCCCGGCGCGGTGCCGAACACCTCCACCCACGCGCTCACCAACGCCACGCTCCCGTACATCGTGGAGCTGGCCAACCGCGGCTGGCGGGACGCGCTGCGCCGGGACGCCGCGCTGGCCAAGGGGCTCAACACCCATGAGGGTCAGGTCGTCTACGGCCCGGTCGCCGAGGCCCACGAGCTGCCCGTCGTCGAACTGGGCTCGCTGATCGGCTGAATGACGCCCGGAGTTCACCGGACCCGGCCGCCGGGGGCCCGTTAACCCCGGTTGCCGGACGGTCAACCCGGACCGTCAACCACATGTCAACATCGGGCATCCGGCCGGGTCTTGTCGAAGGACGAGGCCCGGCCGAAGGTGTGTCCGCTGTGCCCCGTATCGAGTGCGGACCACCGCTCGGTCAACTCGCCCTAAATGCAACTATTCAGACGCTTTATGCGGTGGTGAAATCTCCGTGGCACCGTTCACACGCCCTTGACATCGGGGTGTTCGATTGCCGACACATCGTGCCGTGTCCGGTGGATTGTGTTGCTGCGGACCGGTGACACGCCATAGAGTCGCCAACCGTCGGCATGGTGTCACGCTGACCTATAGAGAAATTTCCTGGTCACCAAGGAGGTAGGACGACTTGTGAATGAGTCGACATTTTCTCCCGGGGGTGGTCAACCAGGACCGGCTGCGCGGGGCCAGGGCCCCTCGGGGCTCGAGGCTGTCGGCTCCGTCGCTGTCCGTACCTTCGCAACCCGCCAGAGCCCGACGACAGCCCACCAGAGCCACAGCATGGACGGCCATCACGTGAACGCCATGGCCGGCGACCAGGGGGGCACGGATCCCGCCCGCTTCGCCGACTACGACGACCTCCCCGACGGGCACTTCTACGACCCGGACGCGGAGTACGAGCCAGACCCCGAATACGCGGCCACGCTCGCGCCCGACGCTGCCCGCCAGCGCCGCGAGCGGATCGGCCCCACCGGGCGTCCGCTGCCGTACTTCCCGATCCCCGGGCCGCTGACCGATCACGGTCCCGCGAAGATCATCGCGATGTGCAACCAGAAGGGCGGGGTCGGCAAGACCACCTCCACCATCAACCTGGGCGCGGCCCTGGCCGAATACGGCCGCCGGGTCCTGCTCGTCGACTTCGACCCGCAGGGCGCCCTGTCGGTCGGCCTCGGGGTCAACCCGATGGAGCTCGACCTCACGGTCTACAACCTGCTCATGGAGCGGGGCATGTCGGCCGACGAGGTGCTGCTGAAGACGGCCGTGCCCAACATGGACCTGCTGCCCAGCAATATCGACTTGTCGGCCGCCGAGGTGCAGCTGGTGAGCGAGGTCGCCCGGGAGTCGACCCTCCAGCGCGCGCTCAAGCCGCTGATGGCCGACTACGACTACATCGTCATCGACTGCCAGCCCTCGCTCGGTCTGCTCACCGTCAACGCGCTGACCGCCGCGCACAAGGTGATCGTGCCGCTGGAGTGCGAGTTCTTCGCGCTGCGCGGTGTGGCGTTGCTCACGGAGACGATCGAGAAGGTCCAGGAGCGGCTCAACCCGGACCTGGAGCTCGACGGCATCCTCGCCACGATGTACGACTCGCGCACCGTGCACAGCCGTGAGGTCCTCGCCCGCGTGGTCGAGGCGTTCGACGATCACGTCTACCACACGGTCATCGGCCGTACGGTCCGCTTCCCCGAGACCACGGTCGCGGGCGAGCCGATCACCACGTACGCGTCCAACTCCGTCGGTGCCGCCGCCTATCGCCAGCTCGCCAGGGAGGTGCTCGCCCGGTGTCACGCCGAGTGAGTCTGCCGGGAGCCGACGAACTGTTCCGCACCACCGGGGGGATGGGCCTCCAGTCCTCCTCTCCGGCCGCCGGGCGCCGCCAGGCGAACGGCGAGGGCCCACGGGTCCCGCCGCCCGCCGCCGAACCCGACGCGGGCGCCGAACCGCGCGAAGGGCAGGAGCAGCGCGCGGACGGTGAGCAGTCCGGCTCGGGCGAACACACGGGACGGGAGACGGCCTCCCAGGACGCGGTCGGCGAGCGGCGCCCCGCCGCCGGGGACCGGCCCAAGGGCCGCCAAGCCCAGGGCGGTTCGGCCGCGGCCGAGCAGAACGGCCCGGCCCGCCGCCGCGCCCGTGCGGCGAACCGCAGGCCCAGCGGGCGCGAGCGCCACGACGAGAAGATCACGGTCTATGTCTCCGCCGAGGAGCTGATGGACCTCGAGCACGCGCGTCTGGTGCTCCGCGGCGAGCACGGGCTCGCCGTCGACCGCGGCCGTATCGTCCGCGAGGCGGTCGCGGTCGTCCTCGCCGACCTCGAGTCGCGCGGCGACGCGAGCATCCTGGTGCGCCGCCTCCGCGGCCGTTGACCGGGCCGGGCGATAGCCTGCCCGGTCGTACGGGCTGCCCCGCCCGGCCCTGAGCACCCTGGACCGCGATGCCGACGAACGACACCCCCGCCCCGCCGCCCCGCCCCTCCCGCCGCACCCTCGGCCGGGGCCCCGGCGCGGCACCGGCCACGACGGGTCCGGACCGGTCCACCGCGCCCACGCACCACCGCGACGTGCCGCCCCCCGCCTCGGACGCCCCGGCCCCGCAGGCGGACACCGCCGAAGCGGAGCGCGCCGCGCCGCCCAGCGAAAACGCCCCTGCCACGGCGTCGGAGCCCGGCCCACGCACGGCGTCGGAGGCCGCCCCCGCCACGGCGTCGGAGCCTGCCCCTGCCACGGCGACGGCCGAGCCCGCCTCGCCTTCGGCGGCCGGAGGGCCGCTGGACGGCGCTCAGACGGCTCCCGAGGCCACCGCTGAGTCGTCGGGCGCGCCCGAGGCGCACGAGGCCGTCTCGGAGGAGCTCACGGCGCCGGACGCCGGGCCCGAGCCGTCTCCGGCGACGGTCGACCCCGCTGCCCCGGACGCGCGGTCGGGCGCGGGCGCGGGGCGCGGCCGTAAGGACGCGTCGGCGGACGAGCCGGAGCCGGTGCACGCTCGGGCCGATCTCGACGTGGCGCCCTCCGCGGGCGGGCATGGCCGTGCGGCGGCCGGGGCCGGGAGCGACGAGGCCGAGGCGAGTGGTGGGGCCGCGGCGAGTGGTGGGGCCCGGACGGGCGACGGGGCCCGGACGGGTGACGGGCCCGCGGCGAGCGGTGGGGACGGTAAGGGCGAGGCGCAGGCCGAGGACGGCGGCAATCGGTTCACCGTGCGGCTGGACAACTTCGAGGGGCCCTTCGACCTCCTGCTCCAGCTGATCTCCAAGCACAAGCTGGACGTCACCGAGGTCGCCCTCTCCAAGGTCACCGACGAGTTCATGGCCCATATCCGCGCCATGGGGCCGGACTGGGACCTCGACCAGACCACCGAGTTCCTCGTCGTCGCGGCGACCCTGCTGGACCTCAAGGCGGCCCGGCTGCTGCCCGCCGCCGAGGTCGAGGACGAAGCGGACCTGGCCCTGCTGGAGGCGCGCGACCTGCTCTTCGCCCGGCTGCTCCAGTACCGCGCGTACAAACAGATCGCGGACATCTTCAACGACCGGCTGACCGCCGAGTCCGCCCGTCACCCCCGTACCGTCGGCCTGGAGCCGCACCACGCCGAGCTGCTCCCCGACGTCGTCATCAGCATCGGCCCCGAGGGCTTCGCCAAGCTGGCCGTCAAGGCGATGCAGCCCAAGCCCAAGCCGCAGGTCTACGTCGACCACATCCACGCTCCGCTGGTCAGCGTCCGGGAGCAGGCCGAGGTGGTGGTCTCCCGGCTGCGGGAGCTGGGGGAGGCTACCTTCGCCGTGCTCACCGAGGACGCTCCCGACGTCCTTACGGTCGTCGCGCGCTTCCTGGCGCTCCTGGAGCTCTACCGCGAGCGCGCGATCCTCCTGGACCAGCCGGAGGCGCTCGGGTCGCTCATGGTCCGCTGGACGGGCGAGGCGGGTGAGCGGCCACTGGTCACCGACGAGTTCGACCAGGAGGCCAAACCCCGTAAGGAGCCCGAAAAGGCGCCCGAGAAGGAGACGGCCACGCCCGAGAAGGAGAAGGAAGAGGTAGCGAGTTGAGCGAGCAGCGGACACCCGCCGGGCTCTCCGAGGTCGCCGAGCTGGACCTCAAGCCCGCCCTGGAGGCCGTCCTCATGGTCGTCGACGAGCCCGCCACCGAGGAGAACCTCGCCAAGGTCCTCCAGCGGCCGCGCCGCGCGGTCGCGGACGCGCTGCGCGAGCTGGCCGACGAGTACGCGACCCAGGGCCGGGGTTTCGAGCTGCGGCTGGTCGCGGGCGGCTGGCGCTACTACACGCGCCCGGCCTACGCCGCCGCCGTCGAGGGGTTCGTCCTGGACGGCCAGCAGGCCCGGCTCACCCAGGCCGCTTTGGAAACCCTCGCGGTGGTCGCGTACCGTCAGCCGGTCAGCCGTTCCCGCGTCTCGGCCGTCCGCGGCGTCAACTGCGATGGCGTGATGCGGACCCTCCTCCAGCGGGGCCTGGTCGAGGAGGCGGGCACGGAACCCGAAACAGGTGCGATCCTGTACAGGACGACGAACTACTTCCTGGAGCGGATGGGCCTGCGGGGGCTGGACGAGCTCCCGGAGCTCGCGCCGTTCCTCCCCGAGGCGGACGCGGTCGAGGGCGAGTCCCAGGAGGGCGTGCCGTCGTTCGATCCGGACGCCATCGACGGCGATGACGCG
Source organism: Streptomyces javensis (assembly GCF_039525925.1). Taxonomy (NCBI): domain Bacteria; kingdom Bacillati; phylum Actinomycetota; class Actinomycetes; order Kitasatosporales; family Streptomycetaceae; genus Streptomyces; species Streptomyces javensis. Next base: position 31,290 of record NZ_BAAAIF010000059.1, read on the forward strand.
CAGGACGACGCAGAACGCACGACGACGTAGAACACCGAGCCGGCAGCGGCCACTCTCAGACGGAAACTTGATGCGAAGCAGCGGCAGGAACAGCAGGGGCAGCGGTAGCGGCAAGAACTACCGGGGCGCGGGGAACAGGCGCGACGAGCAGCAGCAGCGCGCCGGCCGCCCCCGCCCCGAAGAGCGCCGCTACGACGTGGGCGGCGGCCCCAAGGCGGGCCCCAAGGGCTCCCAGGGAGGCCCCAAGGGCTCCCAGGGCGGCCAGGGCGGCGGCCCCAAGGGCGGCGGCCCCAAGGGCGGCGGCCCCAAGGGCGGTGGCGGGGGCCGTGGCCGCAAGCCCGGCCCGGCCCGTCCGCGCGAGTACGAGGCGCAGATAGAGGAGCGCAACCGCGCCCGCCACGACAAGCCGCGGGTCAAGATGCCCAAGACCTTCGGCGAGCCGGAGGGCGAGCGGCTCCAGAAGGTCCTCGCCCGCGCCGGTATGGGCTCGCGCCGCGCCTGCGAGGACCTGATCGACCAGGCCCGGGTCGAGGTCAACGGCAAGATCGTGACCGAGCAGGGGCTGCGCGTCGATCCCGAGAAGGACGAGATCAAGGTCGACGGGCTGACCGTGGCCACGCAGTCGTATCTCTTCTTCGCGCTGAACAAGCCCGCCGGTGTCGTCTCCACCATGGAGGACCCCGACGGTCGCCAGTGCCTCGGCGACTACGTCACCAACCGCGAGACCCGGCTCTTCCACGTCGGCCGCCTCGACACCGAGACCGAGGGCATCATCCTGCTCACCAACCACGGTGAGCTGGCCCACCGCCTCACCCACCCCCGCTACGGCGTGAAGAAGACCTATCTCGCCGCCATCCAGGGCCCGCTCCCGCGCGACCTGGGCAAGCGGCTCAAGAGCGGCATCGAGCTCGAGGACGGCTACGCCCGCGCCGACCACTTCCGGGTGGTGCAGAACACCGGCAAGAACTACCTCGTCGAGGTGAGCCTGCACGAGGGCCGCAAGCACATCGTGCGGCGGATGCTCGCCGAGGCAGGCTTCCCGGTCGACAAGCTGGTGCGGACGGCCTTCGGCCCGATCGCGCTCGGCGACCAGAAGTCCGGCTGGCTGCGCCGGCTGACCAACACCGAGGTCGGCATGCTCATGCGCGAGGTCGAGCTCTGATCGGACGCGTCTCGCCCAGCGGTCGCCCCGGGAGCCTGTCCGACCCGCTCGTTACGCTGATCGGGGTGCGGCCGGACACCGCGGCCGCGCCCGGGGCACGACAGGCACAGCGCGCACAGGGGAGCGAGACGTGGCGGTACGAGCAGTCCGCGGGGCGGTTCAGCTGGACCGGGACGAGCCGGAGCACATGCATGAGCAGGTCTCCGCGCTCCTGACCGCCATCCTGGAGCGGAACGACCTCGACCCGGACGACCTGATCAGCGTGTGGTTCACGGCCACCCCCGATCTGCACAGCGACTTCCCGGCGGTCGCCGCCCGCAAGCTGGGCATCACCGACGTACCGCTGATCTGCGCCCAGGAGCTGGACATACAAGGGGCCATGCCCCGCGTCGTCCGCATCCTGGCGCATATCGAGACCCCCCTGGCCAAGTCCGACGTCGCCCATGTCTACCTGGGCGCCGCCGGCTCCCTCCGCAAGGACATCGCCCAATGAGAACCGCCCTCGTCATCGGCACCGGTCTGATCGGCACCTCCGCCGCGCTGGCCCTGGCCGGCCGTGGCGTCCAGGTGCACCTCGCCGACCACGACGCGGCCCAGGCGCGCACCGCCGAGGCGCGCGGGGCCGGGACGCGGGCCGAGCCCGAGGGCCCCGTGGACCTGGCGATCGTCGCCGTGCCCCCGGCGTACGTGGCGGGCACGGTGGCCGATGTCATGCGCCGCGGGCTGGCCCGCGGCGTCCTGGACGTCGCGAGCGTCAAGGGCGGGCCGCGCCGTGAGCTGGAGGCCCTCGGCTGCGATCTGACCCGCTACATCGGCACGCATCCGATGGCGGGCCGGGAGCGCTCCGGGCCGATGGCCGCCACCGCCGACCTCTTCGAGGGGCGGCCCTGGGTGCTCACGCCCACCGGCGGCACCGACACCGAGGTGCTCAACCTCGCGCTCGAGCTGGTCGCGCTGTGCCGGGCGGTGCCCGTGGTGATGGAGGACGAGGCCCACGACCGGGCGGTGGCGCTCGTCTCGCACACCCCCCACCTGCTGTCCAGCATGGTCGCCGCGCGGCTCCAGGACGCCGATGAGACGGCGGTGCGGCTGTGCGGACAGGGCATCCGCGACGTCACCCGGATCGCGGCCTCCGACCCCGCCATGTGGATCGACATCCTCTCCGCCAACCCCGGCCCGGTGGCCGATGTGCTCGCCGCCGTCGCCGCCGACCTGGACGAGACGGTGCGGGCGCTGCGCGCGCTCCAGTCCGCCGACGAGGCCAAGCGCGGCGGCGGCGCGGCCGGGATCGAGGACGTGCTGCGCCGGGGCAACGCCGGGCGCGAGCGGGTGCCGGGCAAGCACGGCGCCGCCTCGGCCGTCTATGAGACCGTGACGGTGCTCATCGGCGACCAGCCGGGCGAGCTGGCCCGGATCTTCGCCGACGCGGGCCGGGCGGGCGTCAACATCGAGGACGTCCGGATCGAGCACGCCACCGGGCAGCAGGCCGGTCTGATCCAGCTGGTGGTCGAGCCCTCGGCGGCGCCTGGGCTCACCCAGGCCCTGCGGGAGCGGGGATGGTCCATCCGGCAGTAGCGGCGGAGCGGACCGCCCACGGCCCCGGCCCCGAGGCCGTCCCCCAGCGGTGCGAAGCCGCCCGGAGGAAGCCAGTAACCTTGTCCGAGGCTCACACGGCCCGTTCAACTCAGCCCCGTGCACACGAAAGGTGTCTGTCACCGTGGAAACCGCCGCCCGGACCGCCCCGGCAGCAGTGATTGTCGCGATCGACGGCCCCGCTGGCACGGGCAAGTCCAGTACCTCGAAGGCCGTCGCCGCCAAGCTGGGCCTGGGCTACCTGGACACCGGCGCCCAGTACCGGGCGATCACCTGGTGGATGGTGGCCAACGGCATCGATGTCGAGGACGCCGTGGCCGTGGCCGACGCCGCGGGCAAGCCCGCCATCGTCTCCGGCACCGACCCGGCCAACCCGACGATCACCGTCGACGGCACCGATGTCTCCGGGCCGATCCGCACCCAGGAGGTCACCTCGCGGGTCAGCGCGGTGAGCGCGGTGCCCGAGGTGCGGGCCGTGATCACCGAGCTCCAGCGGACCATCGCCACCGAGGCGCCGCGCGGCATCGTGGTGGAGGGCCGGGACATCGGTACCACGGTCCTCCCGGACGCCGACCTCAAGATCTTCCTGACCGCCTCCCCGGAGGTCCGGGCGGCCCGCCGCAGCGGTGAGCTGAAGGGCAAGGAGGCCGCCGACCTGGCCGCCACCCAGGCCGCGCTGGCCAAGCGGGACGCCCTGGACTCCGGCCGCAAGACCTCGCCGCTGGCCAAGGCGGACGACGCGGTCGAGGTGGACACCTCCGAGCTCACCCTCGACCAGGTCATCGAGTGCGTGGTCACCCTCGTCGAGGAGAAGCGGACGGTCGCGTGAGCACCACCGACGGGACACTTCCCAGCGCGGCCGGGGCCGCCGTGGGGCGGCGGATCGGCATCGGCCTGATGCACGGGCTGTGGCGGCCGCGGGTGCTGGGCGCGTGGCGGATCCCGTCCGCCGGGCCCGTCATCCTCGCGGGGAACCACTCCCACAACATCGACGGCCCGATGCTGATCGGCACCTCGCCGCGGCCGGTGCACTTCCTGGTCAAGAAGGAGGCGTTCATCGGCCCGCTGGACCCGTTCCTGCGCGGTATCGGGCAGCTGAAGGTGGACCGTACGAGCGCCGACCGCGCCGCGATCGGCCAGGCCCTGGGGGTGCTGGAGCGCGGCGGGGTGCTGGGAATCTTCCCCGAGGGCACCCGGGGCGACGGCGACTTCGCCTCGCTGCGCTCGGGGCTCGCGTACTTCGCGGTGCGCTCCGGCGCGCCGATCGTGCCGGTGGCGGTGTTCGGCACCGCCATCCCGCGTGACGACGGCCGGTCCAGGCCGCTGCCCCGGCTGCGCAGCAGGATCGACGTGGTGTTCGGCGACCCGTTCGAGGCGGGGGACGGCAGCGGCAGGCGGACGCGGGCGGCCCTGGACCAGGCCACCGAGCGCATCCAGAAGCGGCTGGCCACGCATCTGGACACCGCCGGGCGGCTCACCGGCCGCCCGGAACAGACATAGACCCGCGAGCCCCCAGGGGCGGCGCGCGGTACTGAGGGACGACGAGGAAATCTTCATGAACGACCAGATCCACAGCGGCGGCGACGAGCACGGGGAGCTTGGCGACGCCGAGTACGCGGAGTTCATGGAGCTCGCCGCGCAAGAGGGCTTCGACCTGGCGGAGGTCGAGGGCGACCTGGCCGCGGCGGGGCATGGCCCGCTGCCGGTGCTGGCCGTCGTCGGCCGCCCCAACGTCGGCAAGTCCACCCTGGTGAACCGGATCCTCGGCCGCCGGGAGGCGGTCGTGGAGGACCGCCCGGGCGTCACCCGCGACCGGGTGACCTACGAGGCCGAGTGGTCGGGCCGCCGCTTCAAGGTGGTCGACACCGGCGGCTGGGAGCAGGACGTGCTCGGCATCGACGCGTCCGTGGCCGCCCAGGCCGAGTTCGCGATCGAGGCCGCCGACGCGGTGGTCTTCGTCGTGGACGCCACGGTGGGCGCGACCGACACCGACGAGGCCGTGGTCAAGCTGCTGCGCCGGGCCGGTAAGCCCGTGGTGCTGTGCGCCAACAAGGTCGACGGGCCCAGCGGCGAGGCCGATGCCGCGATGCTGTGGTCGCTCGGCCTCGGCGAGCCGTACGCGGTCTCCGCGCTGCACGGCCGCGGCACCGGCGACATGCTCGACGCGGTCCTGGAGGCGCTGCCCGAGGCCCCGGCCCAGACGTTCGGGGCGACGATCGGCGGACCGCGCCGGATCGCCCTGATCGGCCGGCCGAACGTGGGCAAGTCCTCGCTGCTCAACAAGGTCGCGGGCGAGGAGCGGGTGGTCGTCAACGAGATGGCGGGCACCACCCGCGACCCGGTCGACGAGATGATCCAACTGGGCGGTGTCACCTGGAAGTTCGTCGACACCGCCGGTATCCGCCGCCGGGTCCACCTCCAGGAGGGCGCCGACTACTACGCCTCGCTGCGCACCGCGGCCGCCGTGGAGAAGGCGGAGGTCGCGGTCGTGCTGATCGACTCCAGCGAGTCCATCAGCGTCCAGGACCAGCGGATCATCTCGATGGCCGTCGAGGCCGGGCGCGCGCTCGTCATCGCGTACAACAAGTGGGACACCCTGGACGAGGAGCGCCGCTACTACCTCGAGCGCGAGATCGAGACGGAGCTGGGGCAGATCCAGTGGGCGCCGCGGGTCAATGTCTCGGCCCGCACCGGCCGCCATATGGAGAAGCTGGTCCCGGCGATCGAGACGGCGCTGGCCGGCTGGGAGACCCGCGTCCCGACCGGGCGGCTCAACTCCTTCCTCGGCGAGATCGTCGCCTCGCATCCGCATCCGATCCGGGGCGGCAAGCAGCCGCGGATCCTCTTCGGGACGCAGGCCGGGACCCGGCCGCCGCGGTTCGTGCTCTTCGCCTCGGGCTTCCTGGAGGCGGGCTACCGCCGCTTCATCGAGCGGCGGCTGCGCGAGGAGTTCGGCTTCGAGGGGACGCCGCTCCAGGTCTCGGTGCGGGTGCGCGAGAAGCGCGGCCGCAAGAAGTAGCGGGGTCACGACCGCGAGAAGTAGCCGGGACGCGGCCGCGAGAAGTAGCGGGGTCGCGACCGCGAGAAGTGGCGATGGCGCGGTCGCACCAGGTAGCGCTGCGCGGTCGCGGGACGTGGCGGGGCCGCGCCGGGGGGCTCACGCCGCCCCGGCCCCCGGCACCGCGTCAGTACGTGTGCCCCGGCTCCTCGCCCCGGCCGGGCGGGAGCGCGGGGACATAGCCGCGGTAGTACAGCTCGTCGGTGTGCCAGGCCCCGCCGTGGCCGTCCGGGCGGCCGTAGCCGCTGACGAGGCCCCGGGGCTGGCCGATGGCGGCGAACGCCACGAACTCCATGTTCTCCTCGTCCGAGCGGTCGCCGGGCAGCGCCCGGAACAGCCTGCGGTACTCCGCGTACAACGCGTCGTAGATCGGCGTGGCGGAGTGGCGCCAGGGATCGTGCGCTGCCTCCAGCGCGGGGCGCATGGCCGGAATGCAGCCGTATGAGGGGGAACGGTAGGAGAGGTCGTATGCGTGCACGTATGTGCCAACGACCCGGCCGCCCGTCGGATGCGGCATCGGTGGCGAATGGGCTGCTCGCCAAGGGGCGGTGCGGTCCGGAGGGAAGTCCGGGGGGAAGTCCGGGACGGCGGCGGCCATGGCGGTCATGTGCCCGCGAGCGGCATCGAAGCGCCGACCAGGGCGCCGCGCGCGGCGGCCCGGTCCAGCGCCGCGCGCAGCTGGTCCTCGCGCGGCTGGGTGCCGATCGTGCCCGCGGCCGCCGCGTAGACCAGCACCTTCTGGGAGCGGCCCAGTGCGCTCCGCCAGCCCTCGCTGAGCGGCATCGGGCTGTGCGCCTGCCACCAGGCCACCGGGCGGCCGCCGCCCGGCGCCGGCATCAGCACCGCGTGCAGCCGTCCCATGGCCAGCAGCACCGACCAGCCGGGGTTGGGCGCGGGCGGCCGGCCCAGGTCGACCACCGGGGCGAACCCCTGCTCGCTGAGGAGCTGGAGGAATTCATCGCCCTGGCCGATCGAACCGGGGCGGATGATCGGCGCGGTCGGCTCCACCACCAGCGCCGCGCACGCCTCCTGACCGACCAGCACCACCCCGCTGGTCACACCGAGCACCGCCTGCTGCGGCACCGGCGCGTGCCCGGACGGGGCCGGGATGTGCCCGGACGGGGCCGGGGCGTGCGACCCGGCGACGGGCGACACCGGTGACGGGACCGGGGCGGGCGACGGGTCCGGGGCCGGTGCCGCCGGGCCGGGGAAGTACGACGTGGAGGCATGCGACGCGGCCGGTACGGGCGGTGCGTGGGACGCCTCGGCGGTCGGCGGCGCGCCGTCCTCGCCCGTGATGGAGCGCACCGCACCGCGCAACTGGTCTTCCGAGACCGCGACGACCTGGGAGGGCACGCAGGTGGCGTGCGCGAAGGCCAGCACCGCCGTCTCCTGCCCCACGAAGAGCACGGTGCTGGTCCGCTCCTGCTCGGTGTTGCCGGGGGTGCGGCAGGACGTGCAGTCGTAAGCGCCCGGGGCGTTGTCCCCGGCGAGCAGCCGGTCGGCTTCTTCGTCGCCGATCTCGGCGCGTACGTCATCGCTGACGTCGAGCATGCGCGGCACGGGTGGCTCCTCGGTCTCGGTGGGTGGGCCGGGTGGTTCCCGGCTCATACGTAGACAACGGGCCATGCGGGGCGTGGGTCACGCGCCTGGCCACCCCGCGGTCTGATGCGCCGTCGGGTCGAAAGGTTCCCCCGACTCCCTACCGATTTCACATCTGTTGGAGCACAAGAAGGTGATGAAACCCAACCCTGTGCCACTTTTCACCGTCTTACATCGTGGTAGGCGGACGACACACCCGTCCGCGGGGAAGCAGTGGGATACGGGGCCGGATGCACATCTCTTTCCTTATTCACAACGCGTACGGGATCGGCGGGACGATCCGGACCACGTACAACCTCGCCCGCACCCTGGGGGAGCAGCACGATGTCGAGATCGTGTCGGTCTTCCGCCACCGCGACCAGCCGATCTTCGATCCCGGTCCGCAGGTGCGGCTCAGCCATCTCGTGGACCTCCGGAAGAGCAGTCCTTCCTACGACGGCGCCGACCCAGACCACGGTCGCCCGGCGAAGGTCTTCCCCGCGATCGAGGGCCGCTCCAGGCAGTACAGCGCGCTCACCGACCGCCGTATCGCGGATCATCTGCGCTCGCTCGAGGCCGATATCGTCGTCGGAACCCGGCCCGGGCTCAATGTCCACATAGCCCGGGAGGCCCGTCGCGGTCCGGTACGAGTCGGCCAGGAGCATCTGACGCTCAGCACCCACTCCAAGGGACTGAAGCGGGCCCTGCGCGCCGTCTACCCCCGGCTGGACGCGGTGACCACCGTGACCGAGGCCGACGCCCGGACCTACCGCGGCCAGATGCGGCTGCCCGGTGTGCGGATCGAGGCGGTCCCCAACAGCGTGCCCGAGCCCGGTCTGGACCCCGCCGACGGCACCGGCAAGTGGGTGGTCGCGGCCGGCCGGCTGGCCCCGGTGAAACGCTACGACCTGCTGATCCGCGCCTTCGCGAAGGTCAGCGAGGCCCGCCCCGACTGGCGGCTGCGGATCTACGGCGGCGGCGCCCAGCACGCCAAGCTGCGCGCCCTCATCGACAAGCTCGGCCTCTACAACAACGTCTTCCTGATGGGCCCGGCCAATCCGCTCGACCCCGAGTGGGCCAAGGGCTCCATAGCCGCCGTCACCTCCAGCCTGGAGTCGTTCGGCATGACCATCGTGGAGGCCATGCGCTGCGGCCTTCCCGTGGTGTCCACCGACTGCCCGCACGGGCCCGCGGAGATCATCGACAATGGTGTGGACGGCCGTCTCGTCCCCACCGGCGACACCGACGCCATCGCCGCCGCGCTGCTCGACCTCATCAACAACGACGAGCTGCGCCAGCAGATGGGGCAGGCCGCGCTGAAGGACTCGGCCCGCTTCGACCCCTCGCGGGTGGCCGGGCGTTACGAGACGCTGTTCTCCGAGCTGATCGGCCGCGGCGGTCTGCGGGGCTCCCTGCACCGGGCCCGCGGCTCCCTGATCGGCGGCGCGTTCGCCGCCAAGGACTCCCTGCGGAAGGTGCGTGTCGCATGAGTGCACCGGCACAGGCAACACAGCACGTCGAGGAGGACAGAATGAGTGAGGCCGCCGAGGCCGCCCCCGCCCGCGCCGACTGCGTGGCGGACTCCGCCGGTGGGCTCACCTTCCACATCGCCGACTGGGCCCGCCCGGCCCCGGGCGGCCAGGACGACTGGAGCGGTGCGCTGGTGCTGGTCCGCCGGGGCGGGAAGGACGTCCCCGACGGTGAGGTGCGGCTGCCACTGGGCCCCACCGCGGACGGCCGGCTCCAGGCCGCCCTGCCCAGCAATGTCGCCCTGGCCGAGGGCCGCTGGGACGTGCATGTGGCGTACCGGGACGCCGAGCCGCGGCGGCTCGCCCCGGGCCTGAACGATCTGCGCTCGCTCGTGGACCGCCGTCCCGGGCCGAGCACCTCCCCGCTGTCCGTCCGCATCCCGTACGCCACCAAGCACGGCAACCTCTCGCTGCGCAGCTGGCGGCGGGCGCCCCACGCCGAGGCCGGGGAGATCCGGCTGGAGGACGACACGATGGCGGTGCGGGGGCGGCTCTACCGCGTCGCGTACCCGTCCGAGTGGCTGGCCGACGCGGTGGTGGAGGCCCGCTGCCGCGGGGGCGAGGGCCCGGTGCGCACGGCACCGCTGGAGGTGGAGGGCTCGGACTTCTCCTTCACGCTCTCCTACGCCGACCTCGCACGGACCTGGGGTGGTGGCGCGGACGTCTGGGATCTGTGGCTGCGCCCGGCGGACCAGAGCATGGCCCCGGCGCGGCTCGCCCGGATACTGGACGATGTCGCGGACAAGAAGGAGATCTTCACCTATCCGCCGCGCACCGTGACCGGTCCGCACGGGGAGGCACTGGCCCGGCCGTACTACACCATGGACAACGATCTCGCGGTGCGGATCGAGGCGCTCGCCTGAGCCCGGGTCTATGAGGACGAAGGCTGTCCTCGATGGGTGACAGACTCGGCGCATGCTGGAGACCTCGGCCCGCCTGCTCCGCCTGCTCTCCCTGTTGCAGGCCCACCGCGAATGGTCCGGCGCGGACCTCGCCGACCGGCTCGGGGTCACCCCGCGCACCGTGCGCCGCGATGTCGACCGGCTGCGCGAGCTCGGCTACCCCGTGCACTCCGCGCCGGGCACCGGCGGTGGCTATCAGCTGGGCGCGGGCGCCCAGCTGCCGCCGCTGCTGCTGGACGACGAGGAGGCGGTGGCGGTCGCGGTGCGGCTGCGCCAGGCGGCCGGCGGCGGGGTCGAGGGCATCGAGGAGACCTCGGTGCGGGCCCTGGCCAAGCTGGAGCAGGTGCTGCCGGACCGGCTGCGCCGCCGGGTGGGCGCGCTGACCGCCTTCACCGTGCCGCTGTCCGGCTGGAGCGGCGGCTCCGGGGTGGACCCCGCGGTGCTGACCGAGCTGGCCGCCGCCTGCCGGGACTGCCATCAGCTGCGCTTCGAGTACCGCGACCACGGTGGCGCGGTCTCCCGCCGCACCGCCGAACCGCACCGGCTGGTCGCCGCGCAGCGCCGCTGGTACCTGGTCGCCTGGGATGTGGAACGCGCCGACTGGCGTACGTACCGGGTCGACCGGATCACCCCGACCCCGCCGCACGGCCCCCGCTTCACCCCGCGCCGCCCGCCCGCAGACGACATCGCCGCCTATGTGGCCCGGGGAATCACCACCTCCGTCTACGCCCAGCGGGCCACCGTGCTGCTGCGGGTACCCGCCGAGCGGGCGGCCGAGCGGTTCGTGCCCACGGTGGGGGTGCTGGAGGCCGTGGACGAGCACAGCTGTCTGCTGCACACCGGGGCCCACAGCCTCGACGCGCTGGTGATCCATATCGCGTTGAGCGGCTTCGACTTCGAGGTGCGCGAGCCGGTGGAGCTGAACGACCACATCCGGGAGCTCAGGAATCGGCTGGACCGGGCCCTGGGCTGACCGAGCCCCGCGGCTTCAGCTGCTGGTCCCGCTCCTGCGCCAGGCTCGCCACCTCGGGGTGGTTCAGATCGAAGGCCGGTGACTCGGAACGGATCCGGGGGAGCGTGGTGAAGTTGTGCCGGGGCGGGGGACAGGAGGTCGCCCACTCCAGGGAGCGGCCGAACCCCCAGGGGTCGTCGACCTCCACCTTCCTGCCGTACTTGGCCGTCTTCCAGACGTTGTAGAGGAACGGCAGGGTCGACATGCCCAGCAGGAAGGAGCCGATCGTGGAGACGGTGTTGAGCGCGGTGAAGCCGTCCGCCGCCAGATAGTCGGCGTAGCGGCGCGGCATCCCCTCCACACCCAGCCAGTGCTGCACCAGGAAGGTGGTGTGGAAGCCGGTGAACAGCGTCCAGAAGTGGATCTTGGCCAGCCGCTCGTCCAGCAGCTTCCCGGTGAACTTGGGCCACCAGAAGTAGAACCCGGCGAACATCGCGAAGACGACCGTCCCGAAGACCACGTAGTGGAAGTGGCCCACGACGAAATAGGTGTCCGTGACGTGGAAGTCCAGCGGCGGTGAGGCCAGGATGACGCCGGTGAGCCCCCCGAAGAGGAAGCTCACCAGGAACCCGACCGCCCACAGCATCGGCGCCTCCAGGGACACCGAGCCGCCCAGCATGGTGCCGATCCAGTTGAAGAACTTCACCCCGGTCGGCACCGCGATCAGAAACGACATCAGGGAGAAGAAGGGCAGCAGAACCGATCCGGTGGCGAACATGTGGTGCGCCCAGACGACCATCGACAGCCCGGTGATGGCCATGGTCGCGCCGATCAGCGTCACATAGCCGAAGATCGGCTTGCGCGAGAAGACCGGGATGATCTCGGAGATGATGCCGAAGAACGGCAGCGCGATGATGTAGACCTCGGGATGGCCGAAGAACCAGAAGAGGTGCTGCCACAACAGCGGCCCGCCGTACCGGGGATCGAAGACCACCGCCCCGAACCGCCGGTCCGCCTCCAGCGCCAGCAGCGCCGCCGCCAGCACCGGGAACGCCATCAGGATCATGATCGAGGTGAAGAGGGTGTTCCAGGTGAAGATCGGCATCCGGAACATCGTCATGCCCGGCGCGCGCATCGCCATGATGGTGGTCAGGAAGTTCACCGCGCCCAGGATCGTCCCGAACCCCGACAGCGCCAGCCCCATGATCCACATATCGGCGCCGATACCGGGGGAGCGGATCGGGCTGTTGAGCGGGGCGTAGGCGGTCCAGCCGAAGTCCGCGGCGCCCCCCGGCACCAGCAGACCGGCCACCACGATCAGCCCGCCGAACAGATACAGCCAGTACGACAGCATGTTGAGACGCGGGAAGGCCACATCGGGCGCCCCGATCTGGAGCGGCATGATCTCGTTGGCGAACCCCGCGAACGCCGGGGTCGCGAACAGCAGCAGCATGATCGTGCCATGCAGGGTGAACGCCTGGTTGAACTCCTCCTGCGAGACGATCTGGAGTCCCGGACGGGCCAGCTCGGCGCGCATCACCAGCGCCAGCACGCCGCCGACCAGGAAGAAGCCGAATGACGAGATCAGATACAGATGCCCGATCTTCTTGTGGTCGGTGGTGGTGAGCCAGTCCACCAGCACGCTGCCCTGCCGCGTTTCCGGTACCGGACCGGCGGCCCGCGCGGTCTCTGTCGCCATCGGGACTCCTCCGTGTCCTGGGCGGGTAACGCCATGATCGCCCCGTGGGCGGCGTGATCCGGGGAGCTGCCCCGAGCGTCACTCCCTCGGGGGCAGCAGCGGACCGAGTGGCCCAAGGTCCAGATTGAGATCGGAGGGCGCGATGCCGTAGCGGTCGCAGAGCGTGCCCATCCGGTCCTCCAGGAGCATCAGCGTCAGCCCGATCCGCTCCTCCTGGTCCTCCGTCAGGTCGCCCTGGTCCACCCGGCGCAGCGCCTGCCGCTCCATGAGCTGGCGCAGCAGCTCCACGACGGTGAGCACCAGCTTCATCAGGTCGCGTTCGACGGTGTCCTGGTCCAGCTCGAGCTTGCGGCTCACGGTTCCTCCCAGGGGGACGGCACATTGGCGTTGACCGAGCTGATGAGCGCGCGCAGATCGATACGGACCAGATCGACGTCGGCGATCCGCAGGGTCAGATCACCCGTGATCACCACGCCGCCCGCGAGCAGCCGGTCCAACACGTCCACCAGGGCGATCTGTTGATGGGCCAGGGGACCCCCGGGGGCCATCGTCATCCGTCCGCCCCCGCGCTCTCGGTCTCCCCTGCCGCGCCGGAGTTCTCGTCCATGGCGGTGAAGGAGTACGGTGCCCAGGGGCCGGTCAGCTCGACCCGCAGCGCGGGCGTCCGCCCGGCCAGCTCACCGACCCGCTCGGCGAAGTCGGCGCTGTCCTCGCGCCGCACCAGATAGGCGGCGTTCAGCACATTGCGGTCGGCGATCCCCGACAGCCGGGGGTCCTGCGGCGGATGCAGCCGGGACTGTTCGGCCAGCCCGCTGAGGGTGTCGTGCACCAGCCGCGCGCCCTCCTCCGTATCGCCCCAGCGTCGCTCGGCGGCCTGCCGCTGGGCCTTGCGGCGGCGCAGATAGTCGCGGCCGGACATGGTGCCAGGGGAGTTCGGGGTGCTCGGGGCGGCCACGGCCCCGGCGGGCGGCTGTTCGGCCCCGGCGGGCGGCTGCTCGGCGGCGGGCTGTGTGGCGTACGCCTTGACGCCCCATTCGACCCGGCCCTCCAGCCGGTCCAGCGCGGAGGCGAACCGCTCCCGGCCGGTGGCGAGCATCCGCCGCAGCCCCTCGTCGCCGAGGCATATGGTGGCCAGCCGGACCGGTATGACACAGGACTCGGCACCGGCGGTGTCGACCACCCGCTGATGGGCCCGGGCCATCTTCTCCAGCCACGCCATGTCCTCCAGCCGCTCCCGCAGCGAGCCCTCGGCGTAGTCCTCGGCCGGTACGGCGCCCGCCAGCACGGCGAGCCCCAGATGGCGTACGGCGTACACCGATTCGTCCGCGACGCCGGTCACCCCCTCCAGGGCGGTGAGGGCGTCCAGGGCGGCCTCCGGCGCACCGGTGTCGCGCACGACCGCGTAGGCGTACCGCAGTCCGTCGGTCATTCGGTGGTCCCCCGGTTCTCCCCGCCGGTCACCTCGGCCTTCTCGCCGCCGTCCACCCCGGTCCGGGCGCGTGACGAGAGCGAGGGATCGTGCTCCCACCAGTCGATGCCCATCTCCTTCGCCTTATCGACCGAGGCCACGATCAGCCGGAGCTTGATCGTGAGAAGCTCGATGTCGAGCAGATTGATGCGGATATCGCCCGCGATCACCACTCCCTTGTCGAGCACCCGCTCCAGGATGTCGGCGAGGTTCGCCCCGCCCTCACCCCGTCCGGCCAGCCCGTACGACCCCGAGGAGCCGAGCGACGACGCCGGTGAGCCGTAGGCGCCGGCCGTCGGGGCCACACCGCCCCGGGTGGTCACAGAGTCCCGTTCGCCCACTGGTGCGCCTCCTCCAACCGGTCGAGCAGCACGTCCTCCTGCCGCTCGAACTCCTTCTCGTCGATCACGCCCTGGTCGAGCTGGGCCTCCAGCTCGGCCAGGGCGCGCTGGATGTTGGCCGGGTCGTAGTACTCCCGCTCCGCCGCGGCGACGACCTGCCTCAGCACCCAGCCGATCATCAGCATCAGGACTCGACGAAGCTGTACGGCGGCAGCGGACCGTTGATCCGCAACTTCAGCCAGGGATGGGACCGCTCCAGATCGGCGGCGGCCGACAGCAGCGGATCGGCGGAGTCCTTGCCGAGCAGCAGCGACAGGCTCACGAACCAGCCACCGCTCTCCGGGCCGGGCCGCACCTCCTCGGCGGTCGGCGCCAGCGCCTCCTCCACGAGCTTCGCGTCCCGTACCTCACGGGCCCGTACCGCGCCCGCCATCAGCTCGCCGAAGCGCACCCGGTCCTCGTAGGTGCCGCCGCCCGCCGCCCGGTTGGCCTCCGCCATCATCCGCAGCTCCGGCTCCTCGGCGAGCACCTGGTGCAGCACCGAGTCCTCGTCGTGCACGGCCTTGACGTTGTACTCCACCCGGTCGGACAGCCGGTTCAGCTGGTCCTGGTAGCGGTCGGCGTGCTCGGCCAGCACGCTGCGGACGTCGTCGTCGCTGGACGAGACGCTGCCGAAGCGCATCGGCAGCACCGCGCGGGAGTCGCTGACCTCGGCCAGCACATGCTGGTGGGCCAGCAGATCGCGGCGCCGGGGCTTGAGCTCGGGCGGGCAGTCGCTGACGATCGCGGCCAGCTCGCCCTCGTTCAGCGCCCGGACCGGCAGCGGGGGGTCGCCGATGCCCAGCAGCTGATCGCCCAGGTCCGGGACCTCGCCCCGCGCGATGCCGTAGACATACGTGGTCATGAGGACTCCTCGGACTTCCGTGGCGCCGCCTTACGGGCCGGACGGCGCCGGCGCGGCTCCTCCTCCTCTTCCTCCTCCGACGGACGGATCGCGTCGGCCACCGACTGGGCGGCCTTGGAGACGGTGTCGCCCGCGCCGGAGAGGGCGCCCTTGGTCTTGGACCGCGCACCGTTCTCGGTGATGCCCTCGACGACCTCGGGCAGTCCGGGCGACTTGTTCGGGCCCGACTCCAGGTCGAGTCGGTTGCACGCCTCGGCGAACCGCAGATAGGTGTCGACGCTCGCGACCACGATCCGAACGTCGATCTTGAGTATTTCGATACCGACCAGGGAGACTCGGATGAACGCGTCGATCACCAGCCCTCGGTCGAGGATGAGTTCCAGGACGTCGTACAGGCCGCTGGTGCCGCCCCCGCCCCTGGATTGCTGTGCTGGGACAACAGTGGTCATGTCGGGTGGTTCCTCTCGTTTCCGGTGGCGTCCGGGCCCCCGCCGGCGTCAGCGGCGGTCGCTCCGGCCGCGCTCGTAGCGGCGCAGGCGTCGGTAGCCGGTCAGCAGGCCGTCCGGGTCGAGGGTCACCTCGTACAGGGCCATCAGGCTCATCGTCTCCGGCACCCGGACCAGCTCCGTCACCTCGGCCTCCAGCAGCCACCCGTCGTCGGTCCGCTCCAGACGGGGGAGGGACTCGGGGTACAGGCCCGTCAGCTCGGCGAGCTGCTCACGGGCGGCACGCAGGAGTGCCAGCGGGCTCGTACCGCCGGCCGCCGTCTTCTCGGGGGTCTCATCGGATCTGTCAGTCATGTTGGCTCCGGGACGGCGGGTACCGCGTCCGGGTGGGGGTAAACCCCGGGCTTCGGCCCTCGGCGATTTGTGGTGGAATTGTGCGCTCCGGAGGGGTCCGGGCCGTGCTTTTCCGGTCGCCGCGGGAATTGTTCGACAGATCTCGGCCGCGCGCCCCCGCCCATACCGGAGCCGGCCGTTTGGCGCGGGATATCGACGGAAACTCGCAATCATCTTCGAGGCGTCAACACAAGCCCCGGAAGAGTGACGAAGTCGTTCACAAACCCGGGCGTGTTTTCTGTGACACAAGTGTGACGAATGGCGGCCGTGAGAGGCATGGGGCGGTGGTAGTCCCTTGGCGGTCCAAGGCAACTCTGGGTTTGCCACCCGTAGGGAGCCACCTACGGTGGCTCCCATGGGACCTGTACCGAACCTTCCGGCCGAACCCGACGACGACCTCGACAGCTATGTGGGCCTCGATGCGGGCACCGCCGAGGAGAGGGCGCGCGCACGCGGCTGGAGCACCGTACGGACGCTTCCGCCGGGCGCGATCATCACCATGGAGTATCTGCGGGGGCGGATCGACTTCGAGGTGGACGGGGGCACGGTGAAGCGCTGCTGGCGCGGCTGACCGGGCGCGGCTGACCGGGCACGGCTGACCGAGCGCGGCTGACGGGCCGACAGCCGACCGGCCCGTGTCCGCGCCGCCGGTGCGCGCCCGCGCCGGTGCGCGCCCGCGCCAATGGGCGCGTGCCGCGATGGGCCGGGGCGCCCGGCGCGGATACGGCGACGGCCCCGGAACGCTCTCGTGGGAGCGCTCCGGGGCCGTGGTGCGGGTGCGACCGGTCGGCGCGGGGAGAGGGTGCGTACCGCCCCGCGGCCCGGTGGGCGGCTCAGCCTCCGGTGGCCGTACGGCCCCGGGAGGCGCCGGACGGGCCGAAGGGCGCCGTGGCGCGCGGCACCCGGTCGGCGTGCGGCGGCCGGCGGCTGCCGACCGGGGTGACCGGCGTGCGCTCGGAGCGCACCGTGTGCTGGCGGACCGGGTGGAGGGGCCGCCCGTCGGGGCTCCGGCCGGTGGCGGTGCCGGGCCGGACCACGGCCACGGTCTCGCGGGCGGGCAGCTCGTCGTCGCGGGCGGTGCGCGGGGTGGCCAGCGGGGTCCCGGCGACCGGCCGTCCGGACGGCACCGGAGCGGGCGCCCGGCGCGCGCGCAGCCGATGCCACAGGGTCAGCAGCAGCACCTCGGCGCGGGCCATGGCGGGCTCCAGCCAGGGCAGCGCCAGCAGCACCAGCACCCCGGCGGCCCAGCCCAGCACCACATCGCTCAGCCAGTGGGTGCCGAGGTAGACGGTGGTCATGCCGACCCCGAAGGCGAAGCCCGCGGCGATCAGCGAGGCGACCCTGCGGGCCACGGGGGTGGTCGCCAGATAGGCCAGAATGCCCCAGGTGACCACGGCGTTGGCGGTGTGACCCGAAGGAAATATATCGCCGGTGCCCCACATCTCATTGGACCCGACGGTGGTCGCGTAGTGCGGACCGAGCCGGCCGAAGCCGATCTTCACCGCGCCCACGGTGGCGTTCAGCAGCAGCAGGGAGGTGCCCAGCGCCAGCAGCGGGCGCAGGGTGCGCTGCCGGTGGCAGCACCACCCCAGCCAGGCGGCGACGGCCACGGCGGTGGGCCCGCGCTGGCCCATGACCACGAAGTAGTCCAGGAAGGTGTGGAACTCGGGCCACTGCTTGTAGGGCCGGAAGAGCATGACCTGCCAGTCGAGCTTCACCAGCCATGAGGTGGTGAGCACGCCGATCACGGTCGCCGCGTAGACCGCCAGCGTGGTCCCGAGCAGCCAGAAGCGTGTTCGGGTCATGCGCGGTCGCGCGGGATCGGGCCTTCGCTCCTCGGTCGCGGGGAGCTTGTCTTCGGTACGCACCTAATCGACGTTACATTGCGTGACAGGCGGGTTCAGTCGATCAGGTCGCTTTGTGATGACGATGTGATGTGGAGTACGTCTCGTCCACGGCTTTTGGCCGCGCCCTTTCCAAGGAATGCACGAGGCCCCGGACTTTTCTGCTCGCCACCTTCCAATGGGCGTGTCTCAGGGACTTTATGGAATTCTTACAGGGCGTGTTTATCGCCTATTAGCCATGGCGTTCCCCGAAGTTTCCCTTGGCGTCGCCGGGTGGCCGGGGGTGATCGTCGGCGGGGCTCAGCCGGGCCGGTCGGGGTGGCCGGATCGCGGCGGTGGCCGGATCAGGGCGGCCCGGAGCCATGCAGCCAGAAGGCCCCGTACGCCGCAGAGGCGAGCCCCACCGACCCCAGGACCAGCGCGGTGCGCGCCGGGCGCAGCCGGGCCAGGGCGACCGCGATCGGCAGCAGCAGCGGGAAGGCCGGTATCAGCAGCCGGGGCTTGGAGCCGAAGTACCCCTTCGCGGCCAGCGCCAGGACGAGCACCGCACCGCCGTAGGCCAGCAGCGGCAGCGGCTGGCGCTGCCGCACACAGCGGGCCGCGAGCCAGATGAGCGCCCCGACGCCGAGCAGCAGCCCGAGCCCGCCCACGAAGGGCGGCTCGACCAGCTGCCCCCCGATGAAGCCCGCGAAGGCCAGACCGCCGTCGAAGCCGTTGCCCCAGCCGTTCTGCACGTCGAAGTAGCCGGTGACGCTTCCGGTGCGGAGACCGACCCACACCACATAGCCCAGCCAGCCCAGCGGCGCCAGCACGACGCCCGCGAGCAGACTCCGGTCCTGGCGCCACGCCTGGCGCCATCGCCCGCCGGGCAGCAGCTCCGCCGCGGCCGCCACCCATACCGCGGCGACCACCGCGGCCCCCACCGGCCGGGTGAGCCCCGCGAGCGCCGCGCACAGCCCCGCCCACAGCCACCGCCGGGTGAGCGCCGCGTAGACCCCCCAGGCGGCCAGCGCCGTGAAGAGGGACTCCGAGTACGCCATCGACTGCACGATCCCGACCGGCAGCACACCCCACAGCACGGCCAGCGTGACGCCCACCCGCCGTCCGTACAGCAGATCCCCGATCGCGAAGATCCCCCAGGCGGCGAACAGGGACGTGACCGAGCTCACCAGCAGACCGGCGTCGGCCGCGCCCAGCGGGGCCATGGCCGATATCACCCGCTCCAGCCCCGGGAGCAGGGGGAAGAACGCCAGGTTGGAGTGGATCGCGCCGTCGGGCAGATGGAGCGTGTAGCCGTACCCCTCCTCGGCGATGCGGGTGTACCACAGCGAGTCCCAGCGCGCGGAGAGCAGCTGGTGCGGGCTCTTGTCCGCGAAGGCACCCCAGATCGCGAGAACCACCAGCCCGAGCAGGCGCGTCCCCGCATATGCGAGCAGTGCCGGAGCGGCCCGGCGCAGCGCGCGACCAGCGGCGCGGCCCGGTCGGCCGTCGTCGCTGAGCGGCGCGGTGCCGGCCTGGGCGAGATCAGTCACGGCGACGATTATCGAGGATGTTCCGGGCTACTCGCGGGGCCTGTGGACAACCCTCCGCTGAGGGCCCCGGGGGCTGTGGACAACCGAGTCCGCGGGGACCGCGGACGGCAACGGAGAGCGAACGGAAGACGGCCACCGGTGGGACGCGAGGGGGACTCGGGTGGGACGCCGGGAGGACACAGGAGGGACGGCAGAGGGCCAGGGGGACAAAAGGGGAAGTCTGGAACGTACGCCTCCGTAACCATCCGCGATCCGGTCCCAACATGACCTGCGGCACACGGCTCGCGCGGGGACTCGCGTACCCTGACCTCTCACTCGCGCCTTCGCCACCGGGGCCACCCGGACGTCCCTACGACGTGACGTACCGCCCTCACGACGGCGGACCGCGAGCGCAAGACCCAGGGAGGTGCGTACATGTCCGGGACGACCACGGCCGGCAATCGGCGGACGGCGGGCGTACCCCGGCAATGGCGCGGCACCGAGGCGAGCGGCGGGTCGAACCGCTGGGTCGTGCTCCTCGTGCTCTGCGTCAGCCTGCTGCTCGTCGCCGTGGACGCGACCGTGCTCCACGTCGCGGTCCCGGCCGTGACCGAGGATCTGCGCCCCGGCGGGATCGAACTGCTGTGGATCGTGGACGTCTACCCACTGGTCTGCGCCTCGCTGCTGATCCTCTTCGGCACCCTCGGCGACCGCGTCGGCAGACGACGCGTTCTGCTGCTCGGCTACGCGCTCTTCGGCGCCGCCTCCGCGATCGCCGCCTTCGCCCCCAACCCCCAGGTCCTCATCGTGGCCCGCGCCCTGCTGGGCGTCGGCGGCGCGATGATCATGCCCGCCACCCTGTCGATACTGCGCCAGGTCTTCCCGGACCGCCGGGAGCGGGCGCTGGCGATAGGCGTCTGGAGCGCGGTCGCCGCCGTCGGCGCGGCGGTCGGCCCGCTGCTCGGCGGCTTCCTGGTCGAGAACTTCTGGTGGGGCTCGGTCTTCCTGGTCAACCTCCCCCTGATGGTCGTGGCGCTGCCCGTCGGCCGCTGGCTGCTGCCCGAGTCCACCGGCGACAAGAACGGCCCCTGGGACGTGCTGGGCGCGGTCATGGCCGCGTGCGGGCTGTTCTGCGTCGTCCTCGGCGTCAAGCGGATGGGCAGCGGCGCGGGGCCGCTGGACGCCGTGACCGCTGCCCCGGTGCTGGTCGGGGTGGTGCTGCTGGTGCTCTTCGTACGCCGCCAGCGCCGTCGTACGCATCCGCTGGTGGACCTCAAGCTGTTCGCCCGGCCCGCCTTCTCGATCTCCGTCGGCTGTATCGTGCTCGCCCTGCTGGCGCTCGTCGGCCTGGAGCTCATAGCCGCCCAGTACCTCCAGCTCGTCCTGGGGCTCACCCCGCTCGAGACGGGGCTGCGGCTGCTGCCGCTCACCTTCGCCGCCATGGCCGCCGGGCTCGTGGGGTCCCGGATGCTCCAGTGGCTCGGCCCGCGGGTCATGGTCGCGGTCGGCTTCGCGCTCACCGCCCTCGCCGTGCTCTCCCTCACCGCCATGGGCCAGTCCGACCGGCCCGCGGTGCTCGTCGGCGGCTTCATCGTCCTCGGCTTCGGCCTGGAGACCACGCTCTTCAGCGCGTACGAGTCCATGCTGAACGAGGCGTCGTCCGGTTCCGCGGGCGGCGCGGCCGCCATCGGCGAGACCTCCTACCAGCTCGGCGCGGGGATCGGCATCGCGCTCCTCGGCAGCGTCATGAACGCCGCCTACAAGCCCGGCGTCTCCTCGGTGCCCGGCGTCCCCGCCTCCGCCAGCTCCGACGCCAGCCAGTCGCTGGGCGCCGCGTACAAGGTCTCCGACCGGCTCGGCGGCCACGCCGGGGAGGCCCTGCGTTCGGCCTCCCGCGCCGCCTTCGTCCACGGTCTGCACGTCACGCTCGCGGTCAGCGCCGGTCTGCTGCTGCTCGGCGCGCTGGCCGCGCTGCGGCTGCCCAAGGTCATGGAGTGCGCCGCCGACGACGAGGAGTCCACCCAGGGCCCGGCGGAGCAGCAGGGGGCGGCGGAGCAGGGGCCGGTGGACCAGCAGAGCTCGGCGGACCAGCAGGGCCCGGATGCCTCGGACGCCCCGGCCCGCCTCGACCGCGCCACCGTCGCCGCCGAGTCCTGACCGACCCGGGCCCGAGTCCGGGCCGGGCCTCGGCCGACCCCGCCCGGGTCCCACGCGGTGGCTGGCGGATTTTCCCCTCCCCGCCCCTTCCCGAAACTGGGGCTTCGCCCCAGACCCCGGGCCGGGTTTCGCCCCAGGCTCCGAGTGGGGGGCTTTACTCCAGGCCCTGGGCGGGGGCTTTGCCCCTTTCTGCGGCAGCGGTATGCGGCTTCGCCGCGTGGCAGGGCTCGGCTGGCCCGGCCTGAGCAGGTCTGGACGTCAGGGGTTACCCGGCCGTAGCGTCGGATCGGCCGGGCTGATCACCCCGGCCGCCGGGCGGGAGGACGCGCCCCGGCGGCCGGTACCGCCCGGCGTACCCGGAACCGCATCCACCGGAGGCCGCCACCCATGTCCGCTGGCACCCTGCCGTCGTTCGATCCGCGCGACCCGCTGGGGCTCGACGATCTGCTCGAGCCCGAGGACCTCGCGGTCCGCGACACCATGCGGCAGTGGGCCGCCGATCGCGTGCTGCCGCACATCGCCGACTGGTTCGAGCGCGGCGAGGTGCCCGGCATCCGCGAGCTGGCCCGGGAACTCGGCTCCCTCGGCGCGCTCGGGATGTCCCTCACCGGCTACGGCTGCGCGGGCGCGAGCCCGATCCAGTACGGCCTGGCCTGTCTGGAGCTGGAAGCCGCCGACTCCGGGATCCGCTCCCTGATGTCGGTGCAGGGCTCCCTGTCCATGTACGCCATCCACCGCTTCGGCTCCGAGGAGCAGAAGCAGCGGTGGCTGCCCCGGATGGCCGCCGGCGAGGTCATCGGCTGCTTCGGGCTGACCGAGCCCGACCACGGCTCCGACCCGGCCGGAATGCGCACCTACGCCAAGCGGGACGGCTCGGACTGGGTGCTCACCGGCCGCAAGATGTGGATCACCAATGGCTCGGTGGCCGGGGTCGCCGTGGTGTGGGCCCGCACCGACGAGGGCATCCGCGGCTTCGTCGTCCCCACCGACACGCCCGGCTTCTCGGCCCCCGACATCAAGCACAAGTGGTCACTGCGCGCCTCGGTCACCAGCGAGCTGGTCCTGGACGAGGTGCGGCTGCCCGCCGACGCGGTGCTGCCCGAGGTCACCGGTCTGCGCGGGCCGCTGAGCTGTCTGAGCCACGCCCGCTACGGCATCATCTGGGGATCGATGGGCGCGGCCCGCTCCGCGTTCGAGTCGGCGCTGGAGTACGCGCGCGAGCGGGAGCAGTTCGGCCGGCCGATCGGCGGCTTCCAGCTCACCCAGGCCAAGCTGGCCGATATGGCGCTGGAGCTCCACAAGGGGGTGCTGCTCGCCCACCATCTGGGGCGGCGCTTGGAGGCGGGGCGGCTCCGCCCGGAGCAGGTCAGCTTCGGCAAGCTGAACAATGTGCGGGAGGCGATCGAGATCTGCCGCACGGCCCGGACGATTCTGGGCGCCAACGGGATCTCGCTGGAGTATCCGGTGATGCGGCACGCCACGAATCTGGAGTCCGTGCTCACCTATGAGGGCACCGTCGAAATGCACCAACTGGTGCTGGGCAAGGCGCTCACCGGAATCGACGCCTTCCGGTGAGCGGCCCCGGGGCCAGGCCCTGACAGGGCCTGGTTCTGGCCTAGCTCTGGCCTAGCTCTGGTTGAAAAAGCCCGTGGCGTGGCCGGACTGTCCGCTGACGATCTGGAAGTCGGCCGGGGTGAGGAGGAACACGCGATTGGCCACCCTGTCGATCGAGCCCCGCAGCCCGAAGATCAGTCCGGCCATGAAATCCACCACGCGCTTGGCGTCGGCGGACTCCATCGTCGTGAGGTTCACGATGACCGGTACGCCCTCCCGGAACAGCTCGCCGATGCCGCGGGCGTCCCGGAATCCGTCCGGGGTGACCGTGGCGATCCGGGTGCCCTGGTCCCGCGCGGCTTCGTCGGCCACCCGCGCTCGGGGGTCCGTCATCCAGGAGTCGCCGGGCTCGGACCCCTCGGCGTAGTCGTCGTCGTAGTAGCGCTCGTCATCGCTGTCGTCGACGAGGCCAAGCCAGGCACTTGCCTTGCGTACCGATCCCATGGACGCCTCCTCTCCCTGATGGTGTGTACTGTCCGCCCCTCTATGGTCGTCCATGATGCGGATGGTCTGCCACGTGGATTGCGGCCGCACAGGGGATTCGTGACGTTACTGGTGCACAACGGCTGGCGCCATATCAGAGTTCCACCTGCTTATGAGGGCTGACGGAGCGATGGGTAGACTCCGCCGCTGCCGGACGGGTGACGTCGGGGACGTACGGGTGAACGGGGATCGTGGTGTTTGGCATTATCCGGCCTTGCCGGCATCGGCTGTCGGAAAACCTGCGCACTGAGTGGATGGCGCATTTGTGCGGGCTGTGCCTCGCGTTGCGGGGTGATCACGGGCAGTTCGCCCGCATCGCCACCAACTACGACGGCCTGGTGATATCGGTGCTGGTGGAGGCCCAGGCGGGGCGGTCGGAGGGCTGGCGGCGGACCGCCGGACCCTGTCCGCTGCGCGGGATGCGGACGGCGTCGGTCGCCCAGGGTGAGGGGGCGCGTCTGGCGGCCACCGTCTCGCTGGTGCTGGCCTCGGCGAAGATGCGCGACCATGTGGCGGACGGCGACGGGGTGTTGGCCCGGCGGCCGGTCGCCGCGGCCGCCCGCCGGGTGGCCGGGCGGTGGGACCGGGCGGGGGAGCGCAGCGGCGCCGCGCTCGGCTTTGACACCAGCTTGTTGCTCGACGCGGTCGGCCGGCAGGAGGAGCTGGAGTCCCTCGCGGGCCCCGGCACCCAGCTGCTGACCGTCACCGAGCCCACCGAGACCGCGACCGCCGCGGCCTTCGGGCACACCGCCGTGCTGGCCGGGCGGCCCGGCAACCGGGCCCCGCTGGAGGAGGCGGGCCGGCTCTTCGGGCGGCTGGCGCATCTGCTGGACGCGGTGGAGGACCTGGCCGAGGACGCCAAGACCGGCGCCTGGAACCCGATCGCGGCCACCGGGACCGACCTCGCCGAGGTCCGCAGGCTGTGCGATGACGCGGTGCACGGGGTGCGGCTGGCGCTCAAGGACACCGAGTTCGCGGGCAAGGGCTCCGGGCGGCTCGCCCACGTACTGCTCGTCCATGAGCTGGGGCGCGCGGTGGACCGTGCCTTCGGCACGACCGGCTGTGCGCATGGCGGTGGCCAGGGCGCGGGTACGCCGGGCGCTCTGGGCACCCCGGGCGCTCTGGGCACCCCGGGCGCTCTGGGCACCGCGGGCGCCCCGGGCGCCCCGGGATCCCCGGGCGGCCCGGAGTCCTCCTTCGGGCCGCCGCAGTCGCCGTGGATCAACCCGGGAGGCCCCGGCGGCGCGCCCCCGGAGCCGCCGCAAGGCCGTCGGCGGGGGCTGATCGCGGGCTGCCTGGTGTGGACCGGGCTCTGCTGCACCTGCCAGGTGTGCTGCCGCGATCCGTACCACGATCCGTGGACCGGGCAGCCGCGCGAGGGTCTGTGCCATAAGTGCGATGATTGCTGCGACTGTTGTGACTGCTGCGGCAACTGTGGTGACTGCTGTAGCTGTGACTGCTGTGATGGCTGTGACTGTGGCTGCGACTGTTAGCCGCTAGGGGTGTTGCGGCGGCGGGTGGTGCGGCGGCGGGTCGTGCGGCGGCGGGTGGTGCCGCCTGCGGCGGGCTGTTCCCCTCCCCGCCCCTTCCCACAACTGGGGCTCCGCCCCAGCCCCCGCTCCTCAAGCGCCGGAGGGGCTGGAGTTGGGGGCTCCGCCCCAGGCTTGCCCGGGCCGGACGGCCCGGATGGGCGCGGGTGTCCGCGCGGTCATCCGCCGCGTCGGCGTGCCGATGACGATCGGCACACCGACGCGGGTCTCCACGGCGACGGTGGCCGGCTCGTGGGCCCGCGGGGGCCAGGGGTGAAGCCCCTGCCACGCGGCGGAGCCGCATATCGATGCTGCGGGAAGGGGCGGGAAGGGGCGGGTAGGGGAAAGCGAGGGGGTGGAGCAGTGACGTGTGTGGGAAGGCCGAAGGCGCGTGACGACGCGGATGTGCTGCGGCCGCACCGGGGGAGGGAGCCCGGCGGGCGCGGGCGAAGCCTCGAAGCGCTGGGGAAGGGAGTCCCCTTACGGCAGCGGAGGCGGGCGGTCAGCCCGAACAGGACGACGACCACACCCGACCGAAGTCGATGTGGTCGCGCGTGACCAGTCGCTGCCATGAGTCCATGGGGCAAGTGGAGCAGCCTCCCGCTTCCCCGTCAACCGCGGTGAGACGCGCTGCCCACAGTTCGGACAGTCTTGACAGCGCACCGTGGGATCGTCCTACTCTCGGGCCCATGCCGGGCTGAGGGGCCCGGCCGTTGTCGAGCTGAGGGGCTCGGCGTGTGTGAAGGCCATGCGTGTGTTCACTTCAGAACTCACGGAGCCTCCGCATGTCCGCGAACCCGGACCATCCAGCGCATCCGGACCACCGCCCCTTCCGATCACCCGCCACGGTCGTCTCACCCGCCACGGTCGTCTCACCCAACGCGGTCGTCTCACCCGCCACGGTCGTCATCGTCGGCGCGGGCCCGCGTGCCACCGGACTGATCGAGCGCATCGCCGCCAACGCCCCCGAGCTGTACGGCGACGGCGTGCCGTTCGAGCTGCACCTGGTCGATCCGCATCCGCCCGGTGGCGGTCGCATCTGGCGCCCCGACCAGTCCCCGCTGCTGTGGATGAACTCCATGGCCGAGGACGTCACCATGTTCACCGACGAGTCGGTGGAGCGCGAAGGCCCGATACGTCCCGGCCCCTCCCTCGCCGAATGGGCCCGCGAGGTTCGCGGAGCGGAGCAGCCGTACGCCCTGCCGCCCGAACTCGCCGCCGAGGCCGCCGCCCTGACCGGGCGGAGCTTCGCCACCAGACGGCTCCAGAGCGCCTATCTGCGCTGGGTGTACGAGCGGGCGGTGGCCGATCTGCCGCCCGGCACCATCGTCCATGAGCACCGGGACCGGGCCGTACGCGTCACCGGGCCGCGCGACGGACGGCAGCAGGTGTGGCTGGAGGGGCGTACCGCGCCGCTCACCGCCGACGCCGTGGTCCTCGCCCTCGGTCACCTCGACGCCGAACCCGACGCCGAGCAGCGGGCGCTCACCGCGTTCGCCGCCGAGCACCAACTGGTCCATATCCCCCCGGAGTTCACCGCGGACAGCGATGTGAGCGCGCTGCGCCCCGGCGAGCCGGTGATCGTACGCGGCCTCGGCCTCGCCTTCGTCGATCTGATGGCGCTGCTCACCGAGGGGCGCGGCGGACGCTATGAGCGCGGTCCGGACGGCGAGTTGGTCTACCGGCCCTCCGGCCGCGAGCCCGTGCTGTACGCCGGTTCGCGGCGTGGTGTGCCGTACCACGCCAAGATCGGCTACTCGCTGAGCGGTGAGCGGCCCCCGGTGCCGCGCTTCTTCGGCCCCGCCGAGGTCGACGCGCTGCTCTTGCGCCCCGGGCGGCCGGACTTCCGGCGCGACGTCTGGCCGCTGATCGCCAAGGAGCTGGGGTTCGCCCACTACCACCGGCTGTTCACCACCCATCCGGAGCGCGTGGCCGGGGAGTGGTCCGCGTTCGAGGAGAAGTACGCCGCCTGCCCGCCCGGCAGCCCCGACCTGGACGTCCTGGTCGCCGCGGCCGTTCCCGACCCGGCCGACCGGCTCGACCTCGACACCCTCGACCGTCCCCTGGCCGGACTGCGGTTCGACGACCACGAGGCCCTGCAACGGGCGCTGCGCGGCCATATCGAGGCCGACCTCGCCCGCCGCCACGACCCCGCGCACAGCCCCGACCTGGCCGTCTTCCTCGCCCTGCTCTCCGTCTACGGCCAGCTGATCCGGCTCGGCGACATCGGCGGCTGGTGGCACGGCTTCTTCAGCTTCCTCGCCTCCGGCCCGCCGGGGCCACGGCTGGAGCAGCTGCTCGCGCTCTCCCGGGCCGGAGTGGTCCGCTTCCTCGGCGCCGAGATGACCGTGACCGCCGATCCGGTGCACGGGGTGTTCCGGGCGAGCTCCGCCAGTGTGCCCGGATCCGCCGTCGAGGCCCGTGCGCTGGTCGAGGCCCGGCTGCCGGAACCGACCGTGGACCGCTCCCGCGACACCCTGCTGCGCTCCCTGCACCGCGACGGCGCCGCCGCCACCCCGGCCGGACTGCTCGCCGTCAGCCCCGCCGACGCCCGGATCCTGGACCGGACGGGCCGCCCGCATCCGCGCCGCTTCGCGCTCGGCCCGCACACCGACGCCCGCGCCTCGGGCGCCTTCGCCCGGCCCCGTACCAACGCGCCCGCGTTCCGGCAGAACGACGCCACCGCGCGAGCCCTGCTGCGCTGTCTGCGCGAACTGTCCTGTCGCGCCACGGTCACGGCTTGAGTCTCACGGTTGGGCTTCGCCGCCTGAGTCTCACGGCTTGAGCTTCACGGCCTGAGTCTTACGGCTTGGGCCTCACCGCCTGAGTCTCACCGCCTGAGCCTCACCGCATGGGTCTCAGCTTGAGCGCCCCTCCCCGGAAGCCCCCCGGGCCCCGGACACCATCCCCCGCACAACCCTCCGCTCCCTTCGAAGGACCCTCCATGTCCCTGACCTCCGATCCACCCGTCGGCAAGGCCGCCGCGAACGGCGCCGAACGCGAGGACTACTCCGCCCTCAAGGTCGTCCCGGTACGCCACCCCTGGCGCTGGGTCGCCGTCGTCGTCACCGCCGTCCTGGTGGCCCAGTTCGCCCACGGTCTGATCACCAACCCCGGCTGGGAATGGGACGTCTTCGCCGACTTCTTCACCACCCGGACCATCCTCAAGGCGGTCTGGATCACCATCCAGCTCACCTTCTACGGCACCGCGCTCGGCTTCGCCCTCGGCATCGTCCTCGCCTTCATGCGGCTGTCCCACAGCCCCTTCCTGAAGTCGGTCGCCTTCACCTACATCTGGGCGTTCCGCTCCATCCCGCTCATCGTCCAGCTGCTCTTCTGGTTCAACCTCACCTATCTCTACAAGCGGCTGGACTTCGGCATCCCGTTCGGCCCCGGCTTCTTCTCCTTCGACACCGCGGGTCTGGTCGGGGCGATGAGCGCGGCGGTGCTCGGACTCGCCCTCCACCAGGCGGCCTACGCGGCGGAGATCGTGCGCGGCGGCGTCCTCGCCGTGGACGGCGGACAGTTGGAGGCGGCGGCCGCGCTCGGCATCCCCCGGCTGCGGCAGCTGCGCCGGATCGTGCTCCCGCAGGCGATGCGGTCGATCCTGCCGAACGCCGCCAACGAGGTCATCTCGCTCTTCAAGGGCACCTCGATCGTCTCCGTCATGGCGATCGGCGAGCTCTTCTACCAGGTGCAGGTCATCTACGGGCGCAACGGCCGGGTCGTACCGCTGCTGATGGTCGCGACCGTCTGGTACATCATCCTGACCACCGTGCTCTCGATCGCGCAGTACTACGTCGAGCGCCACTTCTCGCGGGGAGCCACCCGATGACCGCCATGGTCGACATCCGCTCCGTCCACAAGAGCTTCGGGTCCCTGGAGGTGCTGCGCGGGATCGACCTGGAGGTGCGCTCCGGAGAGGTGGCCGTCGTCCTCGGCCCCTCCGGCTCCGGCAAGTCCACCCTGCTGCGCGCCATCAACCACCTGGAGAAGGTGGACAGCGGCTGGATCAGCGTCGGCGGTTCGCTGGTCGGCTACCGCCGCCAGGGCGACCGCCTCCACGAGCTGCGCGAACGCGAGATCCTCAAACAGCGCACCAGGATCGGCTTCGTCTTCCAGAACTTCAACCTCTTCCCGCATCTGACGGTGCTGGAGAACATCGTCGAGGCGCCGATATCGGCGTTGCGCCGCCCCAGGAAGGCGGCGGTGCGCGCGGCCGAGGCGCTGCTCGACCGGGTCGGTCTGGCCGACAAGGCGGCCGCGTACCCCCGGCAGCTCTCCGGCGGCCAGCAGCAGCGGGTGGCGATCGCCCGCGCCCTCGCCCTGGAGCCCGAGCTGCTGCTCTTCGACGAGCCGACGTCCGCGCTCGACCCCGAACTGGTCGGCGAGGTCCTCGATGTCATCAAGGACCTGGCCCACCAGGGCACCACGATGATCGTCGTCACCCATGAGATCGGCTTCGCGCGGGAGGTCGCCGACACCGTCGTCTTCATGGACGGCGGCCGGATCGTCGAGCGGGGCACGCCCACCGAGGTGCTCGACGCGCCGCGCCACGAGCGCACCAAGGCGTTCCTCTCCAAGGTCCTCTGAGGCCACCGATGTTCACGACCCCGCCGATGTTCATGACCCCGCCGATGTTCACGAGATCACCGATGTCCATGAGATCGCCGATGTCCACCGGATCACCAATGTCCACCGGATCACCGATGTCCACCCACGCAAGGAGCACCCCCGTGAAGACCCGCCGCACCCTCGTCGCCGCCGTCGCCGCGCTCACCGCCTCCGCCCTGCTCGGCGGCTGCGGCGACGGCGATGCCCAGGAGTCGGTGGGCTCCAAGGGCTCGAAGAACGCCATCAACATCAGCCCGGACCAGCACCGCGTCAGAGGGAAGAAGGTCGCCTCGATCGCGGCGAAGGTCCCGGCCGCGATCCGGGAGCGCGGCACCCTGCGCATCGGCGGCAGCGCCGACGCCTCCGCCCCGCTCGGCTTCTACGCGACCGACGACA
Source organism: Streptomyces javensis (assembly GCF_039525925.1). Lineage (NCBI taxonomy): Bacteria > Bacillati > Actinomycetota > Actinomycetes > Kitasatosporales > Streptomycetaceae > Streptomyces > Streptomyces javensis. The sequence continues at coordinate 61,466 of NZ_BAAAIF010000059.1, forward strand.
AGACCCGGATCGGCTCCGAGATCGACATCGCCACGCTGGTGGCCGACACCCTCGGGCTCAAGGTCGACTTCCAGCCGGTCTCCTGGGAGAACCTCTTCGTCGGCCTGGACAGCTCCAAGTTCGACGGCGTGTTCTCCAATGTGACGGTCACCGAGGAGCGCAAGGAGAAGTACGACTTCGCCACCTACCGGCTGGACGACCTCGCCTTCGAGGCCAAGAAGGGCGCCTCCTGGCGGGTCAGGGGGCCGAAGGACGTGGCGGGCAAGACCGTCTCGGTCGCCTCCGGCACCAACCAGGAGAAGATCCTGGTCGACTGGAGCAAGCAGAACGAGAAGGCGGGCCGCAAGCCCGTGGACATCAAGTACTTCCAGAAGGACACCGACTACTACCTCGCCCTCCAGTCCGGCCGTATCGACGCCTACTTCGGCCCGAACCCCACCTCCGCCTACCACGTCGCCTCGGCCGGCCAGACCCAGATCATCGGCCGCTTCTCGGGCGGTGGCGACCAGGTGCAGGGCAAGATCGCGGCCACCACCAAGAAGGGCAGCGGGCTGGTCGACGCCTATGCCGCGGCCCTGGACCACGTGATCCAGGACGGTTCGTACGCCAAGGTCCTGAAGCGGTGGGGGCTCTCCAGCGAGGCGGTGAAGAAGTCCGAGATCAACCCGCCGGGTCTGCCCAAGCCGTGACCCGCTGGCCCCCCGAAGCACGGGGAGGGCCCCGGCCATGGCGGTACCCATCTGACCCCCGGCGGGCTCGATGACTTCGTGGACCGGGTGGTGCCGCCGCTCCAGGAGCGTGGGGTGTTCCGCACCGCGTACTCCGGTCCGACACTCCGCGACCACCTGGGACTTCGGCATCCGGGGGAGCGGGGCTGAGCGGCCGCGCGGCGGCCCGGCCGCCGGGAGGTGATACGTCCGTGCCATGACGGAACCCGATCGCCCGCGCGTCCGTCTCACCGGATACCCAAAGGGATGGGAGCACAAGCCCCGGCGGCCTGAACCCGCCGGGGCTATGTGGCGTGTGCCCGGTGGCTGTTCCGAATTGTCCTCTTGCGCGCTGCGCCCGGAGCCACGAATACTTCCGGAAGCGCTTGTCAGGGGCACGCCGAATCGGTCATATCGGCGTGCTCGTTGACTGCGCCTCACGGGCCTGCCCACCCAAGCGGACCCCCGATTCCCCCGGAGGAAGAGTTGAGGATCAAGCGCAACGCCCCCCACAGCAAGCAGGCGAGACGTATCGCCCTGATCGCCGCGACCTCCGCCCTGGTGGCCGGAACGGCGCTTGCCGCCCCCGCCGCCTACGCCGGTAGCGACGGCGCCCGCACCTTCAGTGCGGCCGAGGCCAAGTCGGCGAGCAGCGCCGTCCTCGAGGCCGATGTCGCGGGCACCGCCTGGTATGTCGAGAAGGGGACCAACAAGCTTGTGGTCACCGCCGACAGCACGGTGTCCCAGAGCGAGATAGCCAAGATCAAGAACACCGCCGGCTCGAACGCCGACGCCATCGAGGTCAAGCGGACCTCCGGCAAGATTCAGAAGCTGATCTCGGGCGGCGACGCGATCTACGCGAGTAGCTGGCGCTGCTCCCTCGGCTTCAACGTGCGCAACAGCAGTGGGGCCAACTACTTCGTCACCGCCGGTCACTGCACCGACGGCGCCGGCACCTGGTGGTCGAACTCCGGCCACACCACCACCATCGGCCCGACGGCCGGCTCCAGCTTCCCGACCAACGACTACGGTCTGGTCCGGTACAGCGGCTCGGTCACCCCCCAGGGCACCGTCGGCAGCCAGGACATCACCTCGGCCGCCAACCCGACCGTGGGCCAGACGGTCACCCGGCGCGGCTCCACCACCGGCATCCACAGTGGGCGGGTCACCGCGCTGAACGCCACGGTCAACTACGGCAACGGCGACATCGTCTACGGCATGATCCAGACCACGGTCTGCGCCGAGCCCGGCGACAGCGGCGGCCCGCTCTACGCCGGCTCCACCGCCCTCGGCCTCACCTCCGGCGGCAGCGGCAACTGCACCTCCGGCGGCACCACGTTCTTCCAGCCGGTCGTCGAGGCGCTGAACGCGTACGGCGTGAGCGTCTACTGATCGGCGCCGTTCCTCTGATCGGCGCTGTTCCTCCGCTGATCAACTCCGCACCAGGCTGAGCGAGAGCCCCCGTCCGTGCTGCCGGACAGGGGCTCTCCGCGTCTGCCGGACGGGGGCTCTCCGTGTCGGTGGGGGGCGTTCCGGGGGGCCGGGCGGGGGTTGTCCACAGCCCTCCCCACCGTTCGACGGGCGGACTATCGTGGACATCAGTACCCCACGAGGGGCATTGTTCGCGATACGGACGGCAGGTGGCCGTGATGGTCGATGCGCTCGTGACATTGATAGTGGTACTGGCTTGCCTCGGCGCCCTGGGCGTGCTGGCCGCGGCGCGGGTGGTCAAGCAGTACGAGCGGGGGGTGGTCTTCCGGCTCGGGAGGCTCCGCTCGGATATCCGGGGACCGGGGTTCACCATGATCGCTCCGTTCGTCGACCGGCTCCAGAAGGTCAATATGCAGATCGTGACGATGCCCGTCCCCGCCCAGGAGGGCATCACCCGGGACAATGTGACCGTGCGGGTCGACGCCGTCGTCTACTTCAAGGTCGTGGACGCGGCCGAGGCGCTGGTCGCGGTGGAGGACTACCGCTTCGCCGTCTCCCAGATGGCCCAGACCTCGCTGCGGTCGATCATCGGGAAGAGCGACCTGGACGATCTGCTCTCCAACCGGGAGAAGCTCAACCAGGGCCTGGAGCTCATGATCGACAGCCCGGCCGTCGGATGGGGCGTCCATATAGACCGGGTGGAGATCAAGGATGTGTCGCTGCCGGAGACCATGAAGCGGTCGATGGCCCGCCAGGCGGAGGCCGACCGGGAGCGCCGCGCCCGGGTGATCAACGCGGACGCGGAGCTACAGGCGTCGAAGAAGCTGGCCGAGGCCGCCTCCCAGATGGCCGACACCCCCTCGGCGCTCCAGCTGCGGCTGCTCCAGACGGTGATGGCGGTCGCCGCCGAGAAGAACTCCACACTGGTGCTGCCCATCCCGGTCGAGCTGCTGCGCTTCCTGGAGAAGGGGCAGCAGGAGATCCCGGCGGCGGCCCGGACGGAGAGCGGCGCGGAGGGCGGCGCCCCGGCCGACGGTCCGGCCGCCGCGCCGGAGCGGGAGGCCGCGCCCGCCCAGTCGGCCCAGCCCGCCCAGCCCGCCCAGCCCGCTCGGCAGGCCATGCCGACGCTCACCGAGCGCGAGCCGGAGCCGCATACGGTCGAGCGATGAGCCGAGCTCCGGCTGTGCCGTGGGAGGTGATGTCCGGCAGGGAGTCGCGCTAGGGTCTGTCGTCAAAGGGGGCGCCCTGCTCCCGACGCCTGGCACGGCCGCTCGCCGCGTTGTCGCATCACCCGAGTACGCCCAGTACGAGGGCGATGCTCCGC
>NZ_BAAAIF010000060.1:0-64566 GCF_039525925.1 Streptomyces javensis
CCGCGTACGTGCCGGGTGTCGTCGGCGGGTTCGGCGGGGAGGCCGCCGTGGCGGGCCGTGGCCTGTCCTCGGGCTGGGACCGGGCCGACGGCTCGGCCGCGATGGCCGACGGCGACGAGCCGGGCGGCGCGGTGGCGGACCCGACCGCGCGGTGGTGGCCGCGTGGCGGGGACGACCCGGCACACGCCACCGGGGAGACGGGCCGCGACGGGCTGACGCCCGAGCCCTGGGCACCGCCCCCCGGGGACGGGGGTGTGGACGAGGACGGGCGCGGCGACGACTGCGACGTGGCCACGGAGGCGGCGCGCGGCCGACCCCACGGCGGCGACGACCCCGCGCGCACCGCTCCGGCGGTGCGCCGCGCCGTCGGCGCGGAGGGCGGCCCCGGGGCGGGCCCGGCGCATGGACGGCGGCCCGGTGGTGTGACCCCGGAGCTATGGGTGCGGCCCGATGGTGACGGCCGTAAGGACGACACGGCGGCGGGCGCGGGCGCGGGGACCGGGGCCGTGGCCGGGCCCGGGATCGCGGGGGCGCTGTCCGGGATGCCGGCCACCCCCGAGCTGCTCGCCAAGGTCGCCGCGCTGCCGCCCGCCACCGACACCCCCGACATCGACGAGGAGCGGGCCGCCCGCCCCGAGGAGGCGTACGGACTGCGGCGGTTGCTGCGCGGCTTCCGGGCGCCGCTCCTGGTCGCGCTGGCGCTCGTGGCCGTGGACGCGATCGCCGGGCTGCTGCTGCCCGTGCTCATCCGGCACGGGATCGACCAGGGCGTCCAGCGGCTCTCGCTCGGCGCGGTGTGGGCCGCCTCCGGGCTCGCGCTCCTCGTCGTCCTCGCGCAGTGGGCCGCCCAGATCGGCGAGACCCGGATGACCGGGCGGACCGGTGAACGGGTGCTCTACGCACTCCGTGTGAAGATCTTCGCCCAGCTCCAGCGGCTCGGTCTCGACTACTACGAGCGCGAGCTGAGCGGCAAGATCATGACGCGGATGACCACCGACGTCGACGCGCTGTCCACGTTCCTCCAGACCGGCCTCGTCACCGCCGTGGTCAGCCTGCTGACCTTCTTCGGCATCCTGGTGGCGCTGCTCATCATCGACGTGGAGCTCGCGCTGGTGGTCTTCCTGACCCTGCCGCCGCTCATCATCGGCACGGTGGTGTTCCGGCGCCGCAGCGTCAAGGCGTACGAACTGGCCCGCGAGCGCGTGAGCGTGGTCAACGCGGACCTCCAGGAGAGCGTGGCGGGGCTGCGGATCGTGCAGGCGTTCCGGCGCGAGCGGTCCGGCCGGGAGCGGTTCGCGGCGCGCAGCGACTCCTACCGCCAGGCGCGGATCCGCGGCCAGCGGCTGATCTCGGTGTACTTCCCGTTCGTCCAGCTGCTGTCGTCCGTGGCCTCCGCGCTGGTGCTCATCGTGGGCGCCGGGCGGGTCGGGGACGGCACGCTGACGGCGGGCGCGCTGGTGGCGTATCTCCTCTACATCGACCTGTTCTTCGCCCCCGTCCAGCAGCTCTCCCAGGTCTTCGACGGCTATCAGCAGGCCACCGTGTCGCTGGGCCGGATCCAGGAGCTGCTGCGCGAGCCCACCACCACACCGGTGGCCGAGGCCCCGCGCGAGGTGCGCGCGATGCGTGGCGAGATCGCCTTCGACGATGTGCGGTTCCGGTACGGGGACGGCGAGGAGGCGCTGGCGGGCATCTCGCTCACGATCCCCTCGGGGCAGACCGTGGCGTTCGTCGGGGAGACCGGGGCCGGTAAGTCCACTCTGGTCAAGCTGGTGGCGCGGTTCTACGACCCGACGCGGGGCGCCGTGCGGGTGGACGGGGTGGATCTGCGCGAACTCGACCTCACCGGATACCGCCGTCACCTCGGGGTGGTCCCGCAGGAGCCGTATCTCTTCGCCGGGACGGTGCGCGACGCCATCGCCTACGGACGGCCCGGTGCGAGCGACGCGGAGGTGGAGGCCGCGGCGCGGGCGGTCGGCGCCCATGCCATGGTGGCGTCGCTCGACGGTGGCTATCTGCACGAGGTCTCCGAGCGCGGGCGCAATCTCTCCGCCGGTCAGCGGCAGTTGATCGCGCTGGCGCGCGCCGAGCTGGTGAACCCGGACATCCTGCTGCTCGACGAGGCCACGGCCGCGCTCGATCTGGCCACCGAGGCCCTGGTGAACCAGGCCACGGATCGTCTGACGGGACGGCGCACCACACTGGTCGTCGCCCACCGGCTGACCACCGCCGCCCGTGCGGACCGGGTGGTGGTGCTGGACCACGGCCGGGTCGTCGAGGACGGCACCCATGAGGAGCTGGTGGCGCGGGACGGCCGGTATGCCGCGCTGTGGCGCACGTTCATGGGGGAGACGGTGCCCGCCGTGGCGTAACCGGTGCTTGGCCGTCTGCGGCTTTGTCGTGGCTGATCGCGCAGTTCCCCGCGCCCCTGCGGGGCGCTGTCGAACCGCAGCGGACTTCTTCCGCACCGGGCAGCCGCCGTACGGCCGGTAACGCTCAGCGTTCGTTCCCTGTTACGTACGGTAACGTCACGGTTCCATGCCGCTGGCCCTCGCTATGCCCTCCACCTCCCGCCGGTCCCGCTCCCGCTGCTCCGCCTCGGCCGCCACCCGCTGCTTGTGGCGGTGCAGGAAGTCGGGGTCCCCGGCCCGCTCCTGAGGCACCAGCACCTTCATGCCCTTGGCGTGCGGACTGTCGCCGAGGTCGACCACCACACGCTCGTCCTGGGAGGTGAGCAGGCCGAACAACACCAGCAGCTCGGCCTGGAGAGCGGGGGTGAACAGCTCTTTCTCCTCCGGCCCCATCCCGAGCTCGTACGTCCCCCCGCGGACGGCCGGTGAGGTGCTCAACTCGCGCAGCAGCCGCATCAGCAGCTCGAGCGAGCGAGGATCGATCCGTTCCTGCAATTCGTTCAGATACCGCGTCAGCCGCTCGGCCCGTTCACTCCGGTCGTGCCGTTCGTCTCGGTCCATACAGGCAGCATGAGCCATCACAGCCCGCTACGAAAGAGGGCGGGGGTAACAACTCTCCGTATTCGGCCTCGGGTTGGAGCGTTGACGGCATCTGGCGACGCGAGTGTGTGCCCGGATAGGTTCTCGGCGACCTGTGCGAATTCACGGGACAAAGGGTCAACCCGGGAACAAGGGGAGGGTGCATGCGCAAGATGCTCAGATGGCTGTTGTCGCTCGCGATACTGGTGGGGGCGGTCGGCGCGGGCGCCGGAGGCGCGTCCGCGGCGCCGGCCGCCCCCGCCCAGCCGGACATCAAGGAACGTGTCCTGGCGATTCCCGGAATGCGTTTCGTGGAGGAGCAGCCCTACGAGGGCTATCGCTTCCTCGTCTTCAGCTACGCCCAGCCGGTGGACCACCGGCATCCCTCCAAGGGCACCTATCCGCAGCGGTTCACGCTGCTGCACAAGGCCACCGACCGGCCCACGGTCTTCTACACCTCGGGCTACAACGTCACCACCGCACCGCGCCGCAGTGAGCCCACGCAGCTGGTGGACGGCAACCAGGTGTCCATGGAGTACCGTTTCTTCACTCCCTCCCGGCCCCAGCCCGCCGACTGGTCCAAGCTGGACATCTGGCAGGCCGCGAGCGACCAGCACCGCCTGTTCCGGGCCCTGAAGCCCATCTACGGCGAGAAGTGGCTGGCCACCGGCGGCAGCAAGGGCGGGATGACGGCCACCTACTACCGCCGCTTCTACCCGAACGACATGGCGGGCACGATCGCCTACGTCGCGCCCAACGACGTCGTCAACGACGAGGACTCCGCCTACGACCGCTTCTTCGGACACGTCGGCACCGCCGAATGCCGCACCAAGCTCAACGCGGTGCAGCGCGAGGCGCTGGTGCGGCGCGACGAGATCGTGAAGCGCTACCAGAAGTGGGCGGACGACGAGAAGCAGACGTTCACGGTCGTCGGCAGCGCCGACAAGGCGTACGAGAACGTGGTCCTGGACCTGGTGTGGGCCTTCTGGCAGTACCACCTGCTGAAGGACTGCGCGGACGTCCCGGCCCCGACCGCGTCCACCGACGAGCTGTACGGCTTCATCGACGAGATCTCGGGCTTCTCCGCCTACACCGACCAGGGCCTGGAGACCTACACGCCGTACTACTACCAGGCGGGCACCGAGCTCGGCTCGCCCACCTTCAAGACCCCGCACCTGGCCGGGCTGCTGCGCTACCCCGGCATCTACGCCCCGCGCAACTATGTGCCGCGTGACATCCCGATGCGCTTCAAGCGGGGCGTGATGCGGGACATCGACCGCTGGGTCCGGCACGACGCCCACCGGATGCTCTTCGTCTACGGCCAGAACGACCCGTGGGGCGCCGAGCGCTTCCAGGTCGGCAAGGGCGCCAAGGACGCGTACGTCTACACGGTGGCCGGCGGCAACCACGGCTCCAGCATCGCCCAGCTGGCGGGCGACCAGAAGGCCAAGGCCACCGCCGCGGTGCAGCGCTGGGCGGGCGTCAGCCCCACGAGCAAGCCCCTCGCCCCGCACGACGCGAAGCTCGACCGCCGCGAGATCGAGCGCGAGCCGGTGACGCTGCGCCCGTAGGGCGCGTCCGCGGGCCCGATCGGGCTCGGGCTAGTAGCTCAGCCCGTGTCCGATCGGGTACAGCACCCGGGACGGGTCGTCCGCGTGCCGGACCGCCACCGGCAGTTTGCCGCGCGGGGCGGTCCGGCCCGCGATGACGCGGGCGGCGGCGCGCAGTTCCACATCCGTCCAGCAGTAGGCGGCCAGCGAGGCGCCGGGGGCCGTGTCGCGGTCGTTCAGACGCGCGATGTCGTACGGATTGCGCAGGGCCAGGTGCACCACCGGCACGCCGGTGGCCACCAGCCGTGCCACCAGGGTGCGCTGGGCGGAGCCGGAGGCGATGTCGTACGTCGTCACGATCACCGCGTCCCGCTCCCGCGCCGCGGCGACCGCCGCCTCGACGCGCTGCGGGGAGGGACCGGGGGAGCTGCCGGTGCCGGTGGTCAGCGCCTCCGTGCGGAAGCCGAGGCCGGACAGGGCGCGGGCCAGGACGGACGTCGGCGGGCCACCGGTGCCGGAGGGCGCCGCCGCGTCCACGCCCACCACCAGCAGATCGCGGTGGCGGCGCGGCGACAGCGGCAGCAGTCCGCCGCGGTTGGTGATCAGGGTGGTGGTGCGCTCGGCGATGCGGTCGGCGGTGGCGCGGTGCTCCCGGGTGCCCACCGTGCGGTTGACCGCGCGGTCGCTGGTGTACGGATCGTCGAACAGGCCCCGGCGCACCTTGAGTTCGAGGACGCGCCGCAGCGAGCGGTCGATGCGGTCCTCGTCGAGCTCGCCCGCCCGGACGGCCTTGCGCACCCCCTCGAAGGCGAGGGACAGGCTCGGCGGGTTGAGCAGCTGGTCCACACCCGCCTTGAGCGCCAGCACCGGCACCCGGTCGTCGCCGTACTTCTTCCGCACCCCCGCCATGCCGAGCGAGTCGGTGACCACGACCCCGTCGTAGCCCAGCTCCTCGCGGAGCACACCGGTGAGGATGGGGCGGGAGAGCGTGGCGGGGTCGTCGGCCGGGTCGAGCGCGGGGAAGAGCAGATGGGCCGTCATGATCGAGTCGATTCCGGCCTCGATCGCGGCCCGGAACGGCGGTGCGTCCAGCCGTTCCCACTCCTTCCGGGAGTGGGTGATCCGCGGCAGCCCCACATGGCTGTCCACGCTGGTGTCGCCGTGGCCGGGGAAGTGCTTGGCGGTGGCCGCGACCCCGGCGCTCTGATAGCCCTCCACCTGTGCCGCCACCATCCGGGCCACGGCCTTCGGATCGGCGCCGAAGGAGCGCACGCCGATCACCGGGTTGGCGGGGTCGACGTTGACGTCCGCGATCGGGGCGTAGTCCTGCCGGATGCCGAGCGCGGCCAGCTCCGCCCCCGCGGTGCGGGCCGCCGTACGGGCGTCGGCCGCGCTGCCGCCCGCGCCGAGCGCCATGGCGCCCGGGAACAGCGTGGCGGGCGCGCCGACCCGGGCGACGGTGCCGTACTCCTGGTCGGTGGAGAGCAGGACGGGGACGGGCGCGGAGGTGGCCAGCGCGGCCTTCTGGATGCCGTTGGAGAGCGCGGCCACCTGGTGGGGATCGCGGATGTTGTGTGCCCATCCGATGTACATCACCCCGCCCACGTGGTACTTCGCGATCAGCTCGGCGGCGTTGTCGACCCCGATCTCCTTGCGGTTGGCCGCGACATCGGCCGGGTCGGGGTCGGTGGCCGAATGGCCGTACACCCGCATCACGAAGAGCTGGCCGATCTTCTGGTCCAGCGTCATCCGCCCGATGAGCTCGTCGATCCGCCGGCGGTCGCGCTCGTGGTCCCGGCCGGGCTCCGTGGTGGGCCGGGCGGCGGTCGCGGACGGGCTGCCGGAACCGGCGGCGGTGCGGCGCGCGGGCGCCGCGGGCGCGGCGGAGCTGTTCGTCGGTCCGCTGCACGCACCGGCCGCCGCGGCGGCCAGGGTGGCGGTGAGCAGGGCGCGGCGAGACGTCGTGTGCACCCGCACTCCTTCCATGGGACGTTCGGAGGGGGCGGCCATAGGTGTGCAGGACACGCTGGGACACAAACCGCGGCCGGGTCAAGGAAAGTTGGTCTTTCCCACAGCATCGATATGCGGTTCCGCCGCGTGGTCCGGAAGCGTAAAGGAAAAGACTGGTTAAAGACCGTGATCTGGTGTCCACACGAAACCGGTACTAAACTCTCGACCGGGTATGCGCGGTATTTGTATGAGGCATCTGTTCTCGCTTATGTTCCGTTTTCATGACCCCACCGACGGGTGCCAAGCCCCCCACACACATAGCCATGTTCGGCATCGCGGCACACGGGCACGTCAACCCGAGCCTGGAGGTGATTCGCGAGCTGGTGGCCCGCGGCCACCGGGTTACCTACGCCATCCCCGAGTCGTTCGCCGAGAAGGTGGCCGAAACCGGCGCCGAGCCGAAGACCTACACCTCGATCCTCCACGGTGAGAATGTGCCGGGCGCCAGAGGCTCCGATCTGATCGACTACATCGAGCCGTTTCTCACCGAGGCGGAGCAGGCACTTCCGCAGCATCTGGCGGCCTACGAGGGCGATGAGCCGGATCTGGTGATGTACGACGTCACCGCCTACCCGGCGCATGTCCTCGCCCATCGGTGGGGCGTGTCCGCCGTCGAACTCGCGCCCAGCTTCGTGCCCTGGGACGGCTACCGCGAAGAGGTCTTCGAGCCGATGTACGCCCATCTGCGGCGGTCGGAGCGCGGCCGGGCCTACTACGCGCGCTACCGCGCCTGGCTCGAGGGCAACGGCCTGGCCGACACCGACCCCGACCGGCTCATCGGCCGCCCCAGCCGCTGTGTGGCCCTCATCCCCGAACTGCTCCAGCCCAACGCCGACCGCGTCGACACCTCCGTCTACAGCTTCGTCGGCGGCTGCCAGAGCGCCCGCCGCGAGGTGGCGGAGTGGCGTCGCCCGGAGCGGGCCGCCGAGACCGACCGGATCCTGCTGATCTCGCTGGGCTCCACCTGGACCAGGGAGCCCGGCTTCTACCGCGCGTGCGTCGCGGCGTTCGGCGATCTGCCGGGCTGGTACGTGGTGCTCCAGATCGGCGAGTTCGTCGACCCGGCCGACCTCGGCGAGATCCCGCCCAATGTCGAAGTGCACACGTGGATTCCGCAGTTGAGCGTGTTGCGGAAGGCCGACGCTTTCGTCACCCACGCGGGGGCGGGCGGCGCCCAGGAGGGGCTGGCCTGCGGGGTGCCGATGGTCGCCGTACCGCAGGCCGTCGACCAGTTCCGCAACGCGGACACGCTCGAAGGGCTCGGGGTCGGCCGCCATCTGCCCAAGGAGGAGGCCACGGCGCAGGCGCTGCGCAAGGCGGTACTCGATCTGGTGGACGACCCCGAGGTGGCCGCCCGGTGCGCCGCGCTCAAGGCGCGGATGGCCGCGGAGGGCGGGCCGGACCGGGCGGCGGACCTGATCGAGGCGGAGCTGCCCGTTTGAGAGCCGCGGGGTGGCCCCCGTGCGCGTCCGCCGGGCGCCCCCACTTCGGCCGCCCGCGCCCCTCTCATCACCGATTCGCGAAATGCGCACCCTGTGCGGAACCGGCGCGGGCCGCCGCGCGTCGAAGCGGTGTGCTGATGGGGAGTCTCCGCACGGCGGTAGTCGGCCTCGCCGCTGGCTGCGTCACCGACCACCCTCTCCGCCGCCCGCGGCCAGCAGCACCCGCCGCCGACGCGACACCCCTCCCAGAGCGTCGGCGGCCCGGGGCCGTTCAGTTCATGCGGTGCGGCCAGAGGCCGCCCAGCAGGCGGACCGTCTCGGTGATGGCGGGGCGGCGGGCCGCGCCCGGGCGCCACAGGGCGTACAGCCGCCGCACCGGGACCGGCTCCAGGGGCAGCGCCAGCACCCCGTCCGGCAGCGGACCGCGCCCCAGGCGGGGCATGAGCGCGACGCCGAGACCGGCCGCCACCAGGGCGATCTGGGTGTGGTTCTCCGCCGCCTGGTACGCCAGGTCCGGCTCATGGCCCGAGGCGCGCAGCGTACGGACCAGCCAGTCGTGGCACACCGAACCCGGCGGCTGACAGATCCACCGCTGGCCCGGCAGGTCCTCGCGGCGCAGCGGGCGCCGTGCGGCCACCCGGGTCAGCGGATGTCCGGCCGGGACGAGCAGATCGCACAGATCCTCCCCGATGACCGCCCGTTCCTGCCCCTCCGGGGCGGGCAGCGGGGCGATGTCCCAGTCATGGGCCACCGCCAGGTCGATGACCCCCTGCGCCACCAGGTCCACCGACAGATGCGGGTCCACTTCGAGCAACCGGGCGTCCAGGGAGGGGTGTTCGGCCATGAGCGCGGCCAGCACCACGGGCATCAGCCCGCGCGCCGCCGAGGCGAAGGCGCCGATCACCAGCCGGCCGGTCGGCTGACCGCGCCGCTCCTCCAGCGTGGTCTCGGCCTCCTCGACGATGGCGAGCAGCTGCTGGGCGGTGGCGGCCAGATGCCGGGCCGCGTCGGTCAGCGCGATGCCCCGGCCCTGCCGCTCCAGCAGGGTCGTCCGGGTCTCCCGCTCCAACTTGGCGATCTGCTGCGATACGGCGGACGGGGTGTAGCCGAGCGCGATCGCGGCGGCGCTGACCGAGCCGTGCACGGACACCGCGTGCAGAGCCCGCAGTCGACCCAGATCCAGCACAGTCCGGCCTCCTCCTGAACATCTTTAACCGTTGCTGCATCCAAGCATGAAGACATCCGCGCTGGTGCTACAAGGTCCGGGCGGCCGATCCTCGACGCATGCGATCGACGCAACCCATGCGACCTGTGCACATAGCCCTCGCCGTGCTGGTCACGGCCCTGTGGGGGGTCAACTTCGTGGTCATCGAGGTGGGCCTCGACCACTTCCCGCCCCTGCTCTTCTGCGCCCTGCGGTTCCTGGTGGCCGCGCTGCCCGCCGTCTTCCTGGTCGGCCCGCCGAGGGTCGCCTGGCGATGGATCCTGGGCGTGGGGCTGGCGCTGGGCGTGGCGAAGTTCGGGCTGCTGTTCATCGGGATGCACGAGGGGATGCCCGCCGGGCTGTCCTCGCTGGTGCTCCAGGTCCAGGCGGTGTTCACCGCGCTGTTCGCCGCCGTCGTCCTCGCCGAACGCCCCGGCCGGCGGCGGCTGCTGGGCATGGCCGTCGCCCTGGCCGGGATCGCCGTGGCCGCCGTGGACGAGGGCACCTCGGGGCCGCTCCTCGGCTTCGTCCTCGTCGTCGCGGCGGCGGCCTTCTGGGGTGTCTCCAACGTCCTCACCCGCAAGGCGGCGCCGCCCGACGCCCTGAACTTCATGGTGTGGGTGAGCCTGGTGCCGGTGGCGCCGCTGCTCCTGCTCTCGCTGATGTTCGAGGGCGCGCGACCCGATCTGGCCGCGCTGAGCCGGCTCGACTGGGCCGGGGTGGGCGCGATCGTCTATGTCGCCTGGGTCACCACGGTGTTCGGCTTCGGGATCTGGGGCTTTCTGCTGCGCACCTACGACGCCTCGGCGGTCGCCCCGTTCTCGCTGCTGGTGCCGGTCTTCGGGATGTCCTCGGCGGCGCTGGTGCTGGGGGAGGGCATCAGCGGACCGCGCTGGCTGGCGGCGGCGCTGCTGGTGGGCGGCGTGGCGCTGACATCGCTCCCGGCCGGGAGGCTGAGCCGGATGATCCCGAGCCGGATGATCCCGAGCCCCGGGCTCAGGCCGCGTCGGCGAGCAGCCGCAGCAGATGCTCCCGGCCCGGGGCCAGCAGCTCCGGGAACGCTCGCGCCTGCGGATACCACCGCTTCTCGTACTCCCAGCACAGCCAGCCGTCCCAGCCCTCGCGGCTGAGCAGCTCCACGCACTCGGTCAGCGGCAGCACCCCCTCGCCCAGCGGCAGCGGGGTGGTGTCCTCGGCCGAGGCGATGTCCTTGACCTGCACACAGCCCAGATGCGCGAAGAGCGCCGGATAGCTGGTGGCCGGGTCCTCGCCGCCCAGCCAGGTGTGCATCACATCCCAGATCGCCCCCACGCTGCCGTGGCCCACGAGCCCGAGGACCCGGGCCACGTCCGCGCCCGTCCGGTGCGAGTCGTGGGTTTCGAGCAGCAGCCGTACGCCGAGGTCGGCGGCGCGGGGCGCGGCCGCGGCGAGCCGCCGGGCGGCCGTGGCGTCGGCCTCCTCGGCGCTCTGCTCCCCGCCGCCGGGGAAGACCCGCACATTGCGGGCGCCCAGGTCGTGGGCGAGCTCCAGCAGCTCCCCGAGCCCGGTCAGCACCGGCTCGTCCGGTCCGGCCTGGGCGGCGCGCACATATCCGGCGACGGTGAGGATCTCGACCCCGGCGTCCCGGAACTCCGCCGCCACCCGGGCCCGTTCGTCCGCCCCGATCCCCGGGTGCACCGGCTCCTCGGGGTGGGCGCGCAGCTCGACGCCGTGATACCCGGTCCCGGCGGCGAGCCGGGCCACGTCGGGGACGGGCATACCGGGGACGCCGAGGGTGGAGAAGGCGAGCTTCATACGGGCTCCCTTGGTAGGGGTCGTGCGGGACGTGGGGATCTTCTTGCCCTTCATCCGGGACGCTAAGCAGGGGCACGGGCCGAATCAATCCTGCCGTGCCGATCACGCCTGCGGCGTGTCTTGTCGGGTGGCTCGGCCGTCGTGGCCCTACGAGGTGTACGAACTGGGGCTCTGCCCCAGGCCCTGCTCCTCAATTGCCGGAGGGGCTGGAAGGTGGGGCTCTGCCCCAGGCCCCGGGACCAGGGGCGAAGCCCCTGGCACGCGGCGGAGCCGCATGTCCGCTCATCTCGCCGTCAACCGCCACAACGACGTCACTTCCGCCGCGCGGGCCGAGTGGAGGGGGTCGGCGGGGTCGAAGGCGCGGGGGTGGACGGGGCGGACGTCCAGCCGGTCCAGGACCCTCAGGCCCGCCGTGTCGAAGGCGGCCGGCAGCTCGGCGGGCGGCCGCAGTCCCAGGTGTTCGGCGAGGTCGGAGAGGATCAGCCAGCCCTCGCCGCCGGGGACCAGATGCCCGGCCAGCCCGTTCAGGAAGCCGTGCAGCATACGGCCGGCCGGGTCGTAGACGGCGTATTCGAGGGGTGAGGAGGGCCGGGCCGGGACCCAGGGCGGGTTGCAGACCACCAGCGGGGCGCGGCCCGGTGGGAAGAGGTCGGCCTCGACCACCTCGACCCGCTCGGCCAGGCCCAGCCGGGCCATGTTCTCCCGGGCGCACGCCAGCGCCCGCGCGTCCTGGTCGGTGGCCACCACCCGCTCGATGCCGCGCCGGGCGAGGACGGCGGCCAGGACGCCGCTTCCGGTGCCGATGTCGAAGGCCAGCTGGTGCGACGGCAGCGGGGCCTCGGCCACCAGGTCGACGTACTCGCCGCGCACCGGCGAGAAGACCCCGTAGTGCGGATGGATACGGTCCCCGCCCAGCGCCCGCACCTTGACGCCCTTCTCCCGCCACTCATGCGCGCCGATCAGTCCGAGTAACTCGCGGAGCGAGACCACCGAGGGGCCTTGCGCCGGGCCGTACGCCTCGGTGCACGCCTGCCGTACGTCCGGCGCCCGGCGCAGCGGGACGCCGAAGTCCGCCTCCAGCGGCACCAGCACCATCCCCAGCAGCCGGGCCCGCCGGGACTGGGCCTGGCGGTGCCGGTGGAACGACTCGGCCGGGGACGCCGCCGGTGGCCGTCGCTCCTTGGCCCGGCGCGGGCCCCGGTCGATCCGGCGCGCCAGCGCCGTCAGCAGCTGACGGGCGCCCTGGTAGTCGCCGCGCCACAGCAGCGTGGTGCCCTCGCAGACGAGGCGGTGGGCGGTGTCGGCGGTCATCCGGTCGTCCGCGATCGCGACCCGCCGGGGCGGCGGCGTGCCGCTCTCGGAGCGCCACTGGGCGGTACGGGTCCGGCCGTCCTCGGTCCACTCGATGACCTGCTGGGTACTCAGGGGTACGCCCTTTGCTCTTGTGCCGTTCCGACGCGCTGTACGGGCCGACGTGTGTGAGTGGATCCTTCCGCCACCGGGCCCTTCGCGCGAGCGGTTTTCCGGTCGAGGTGACGCCGCGTCAACTATCGAGCGGAGAAGGGCGCCCGCCGGAGCGGGCGCCCTGTGATCGGCTGACGGTCGGCTCAGGACGCGCCGACCGCCGTCACCTTCCCCTTGTCGTCGGTGACGGCGACGTCCAGGAGCGCGCTCCGGTCCGTCCCGAGGTAGGCCAGGCTCTTCGGGTCGAAGACCCAGTAGCCCTTCGTGGTCTTCGAGGGGTTCCCGCGGTTGGTGTACGTGAGGCCGATCCCGGTACGGCCCGCGCCGTCCTTGACGTTCTTCACGACGCGCACGTCCGGCAGCTTGGCCACGGCACGGTAGAGCGCGGCGCTGAGATCGGGCAGCAGCGTGGCCTGATCGAGGATGGCTCCGACGTTCTCGAAGACGGTCTCCGTCAGCCGGGACTTCACCACCCCGTTGCCGCTCTCGAGCTTCCTCAGCAGGGCATCGGGATCGGTGGGGAGGGCCTGGAGCTCCCGGAAGGTCAGATATCCGGCCCCCGGCGCCATGGTGATGTCCTGCTTCCGGGAGGGGGTGAATCCGTCGTCCGGGGTCAGCGCGGTGAGGCGCCGGAGGCCGTCCGTTTTACCGGTCACGGGCTGCCACTCGTCGCTCTGGACGGTCCCCTTGTAGGTCCTGGTGCCGGTGATGTCCCCCTTGGCGTCCCTTACGGGCTTCGTGGGGCCGCCCCATACGGCCGAGGATCCCCGGGACTTGGTGTAGATGAACTGGTCGTCGCGGACCGTGACCGCGGGTCGGGCGGCCGCCACCACGGCGATCCGGTCCAGCAGCTGCGCGGCCTGCCGGTGCTCGGCCGTGGTGCCGCCGACGCCGGTGGCGGTGGCGCCGCCCTTGCCGTCGTCCCGTACGGCGTCCACCGCCACCGCTCCCACGCCCACGACGGCGGCCAGCGCAAGCGGCGCCGCGATGAGGACGAGGCGGCGGCGTGCGCGGGATGCGGGGGAGGTGCTCGTCGTACCGGACCGCTCGTGGACGGTCTTGTCGCTGTTGCCGATGTGCTCCATCAGATGTTCCCTCAGGACGCGGTGGCGGTCCCGCCGGAGCACCGGACGGCCCGGCGCGGGCAGCAACTCGGCCAGTTCCTGGTGGTCGACCGGCTGATCGGGTCGTCGCGGGTTGGTGTTCATCGCTTCTTCTCCTGCGTGGACCGAGCCGCCTGCTGGCGGCTGACCGGTAACTGTCCGACCGTGGCCGGGCGTTGCACCGCGCCCTGCCCGGCGCCGCCGTCCGCGTCCTGGTTGCCGTCCGCGCCGCCGATGAGCTCGAGTTCGGTGAGCTTGCGCAGGCGCTTTCGCGCACGCGAGAGCCGGGCCCGTACGGTGCCGACGGCCACGCCCAGGGCCTCGGCCGCCGTGGCGGCGTCCAGGCCCTCCCATACGCAGAGCGTGAACACCTCGCGCTCCCCGCGCCGCATCCCGCGCAGCGCCCGCTGCGCGGCGGCCAGCTCCTCGGTGTCGGCCAGCCGCTGGGTCACCTCGTCGGCGAAGTCCGGCACCGGGTCCGGGGGCGGGAGTTTGGCGAGTGCCGCCTGGTGTCTTCGGGCCGCCCGTGCGGTGTTGCGCGTGACGTTCGTCGCGATGCCCAGCAGCCATGGGCGCAGGCTGCCGTCGCCCGGAAGCAGCCGCTCACGCAGCCGCCACGCCTCCAGGAAGGTCAGCGACACGATGTCGTCGGCCATGACCCAGCCGCCGGTCAGCCGGACGGCGTGCCGGTAGATCACCGAGGCGTACTCGTCGAAGAGCTGCCCGAAGGCATCCGGATCTCCGGACCGCACATGTGCGCGCAGTGAAGTCTCCACACTCCTCCCTGTCCGCCGCGCGCACCGCGCTGCCGGTGATCTGCGTCATAGTGTGGTGATGCTCGGCGCTCCGCCGGGTGTGCCGTCGTTCGTCTGCGGCGCCGTCGTGGCTGGTCGCGCCCACCGCAGGCCGTCAGTCGTGCGCCGAGCCCTGGAGCGCGAGCCGCCAGTCCTGGCCGACCAGCGGCGAACCGTAGCCCCCGTGCCGCTTCTCGGCGATCAGCTCGAACCCGGCCCGCTCGTAGATCCGGCGGGCGGAGGTCAGCACGTCGTTGGTCCACAGCACCAGCTCGCGGTAGCCCGCCTCGCGCGCGAAGTCGATACACGTGGCCACCAGCCGCTCGCCGAGCCGCCGCCCCCGCGCCTCCGGCTCCACGAGCAGCAGCCGCAGCCGGGCCGTATCGGGCCGTTCGTCCCGTACGCACATCACCGACCCGACGCGGCGGCCGTCGAGCTCCGCGATCCACACCCGCTCACGGACCGGGTCATGGCTCGCGCCGAACTCCCCGACGATCCGGGCCACCAGGGCCTCGAACTCGGCGTTCCACCCGAACTCCCGGGCGTACACGGCGCCGTGGCGCTGCACGATCCAGCCCAGGTCCCCCGGCTCCGGCCCGCGCAGCCGCACCTCGGGCTCCGCCGGACCGGTGAGCGCGTGCCGCGCGGTCGCCAGCGCCTCCCGCAGCCGCCCCAGCTCGTTCCGGGGGAACTTGGCCAGCAACCTGGTCACCGCCTCGCGTGACCGCCGGTCGAGATCGTCGGCCGCCGCCCGGCCCTCGGCGGTGAGCAGCACCTCCTGGAAGCGGGCGTCCCGGTGGTGGCGCTCGCGCGTCACCAGCCCGCGCTCCTCGAACCGGCTGAGCGTCCGGCTCAGATGTGCGGCGGTGACCCCGAGATGCTCCCGGAGGGCGGAGACGTGGGTGCGTTCGCGCTGGGCCAGCTCGTAGAGGATGCGGGCCTCGCCCAGCGTGTACGGGGTGTTGAGCTGGCCGGGGTAGTCGAGGACGCCGATCAGGCGGGTGTACATCCGGTTGAAGTCGCGGACCTCGTCCACGGCCAGATCGAGATTGTCGCGCGGGTCCATCCGGCACCCCTCCGTACCCCTGTGTCGATTTTGCTTGACCTTATAGTTGCGCCAGATCAAGTATTTGGGAAGGGGGGGGCTCCTCCCGGGGGAGAGAGGTGTCGGCGGCGACCGCGACGCCAATGCCCTTCGGGTTCGTCCCGGCCCGTGGGGCTGGCGAGCGCTCCTTCGTGTACCCGATGCCTGCTGGGCTTCCCACGGCTCCCCCCTCCCGGCGTACCGTGGCCCAAAGACCTTCTGGCGGTGGTGTATCAGATGACTGATCTGTCCGTTGGCAAGCGACTGGCCCGACTTCGCGACATTCGCGACCTCACGCAAGAGCAACTCGCCGACCGTGCCGGCGTGTCCGTCGACACCATCCGCAGGTTGGAGCAGGGCGCCCAGCGGGGAGCGAGAATCGCCATGTATCAGAAGCTGGCGGGCGCACTCGACATCGAACTCGCCCGCCTGCTGGGCCAGTCCACCATGACGCGATCCCTCGCGCCCGACGGTGGAGTCATCGCGTTGCGGGCCGCCATCCAGGCCCCGAGCGATCTGCCGGGGCTGGACCTGTGCGGCGCGGACAGTGACGTGCCTGGCCCGGACGATCTCCGCCCGGTCATGGAGCAGGCCCAGCGGCACTATCGGCTCGGCCAGTTCACCGACCTGGTCGGCATGCTGCCCGGGCTCGTGACCGATCTGAAGGCGGCCACCCACGAGGCCGAGGGCGGCCCCGACCACGACACGGTGTGGTCGATGTCCGCCGCCGCGCACATCATCGTCGCCGACGTGGCCGCGCAGTTGGGGCAGACCGATCTGGCCTACACCGCGGTGGAGCGAGCCATGCACGCCACGGCGCGCGCGAGCGACGAGCTGCGGCACGCTCTCGCCGTCTCGGCGCTTTCGCTGGTACTCCTGCGGCAAGGTCGATGGAGCGATGCCCAGCAGGTGGCGACCCGCAGGGCGGCCGAGATCGAGCCGCGGTTCTCCGACCGCAGCCCCGAGAAGTTCGCGATGTTCGGGATCCTGCTGCTGTCCGGTGCCGTCTCGGCGGCACGGGCGAACCGCGATGAGTCCGACAGCACGAAGGATGACGCGCTCACCTTCCTCAGGCAGGCGGAGGCGGCGGCCGCGCTGTCCGGGCCGGTACGGGTGCGAGGCACCGCCTTCGGCCCGGCGAGCGTGGGCATGCAGGCCACCACCGTCCAGGTGTCGCTCGGCCACCCGGACAAGGCTTTGGCCACGGCCAGTGGAGTCAACGTGGATGAGCTGCCGTGGAAGATCTCGCGCGCCAGGCACCGGCTGGATCTGGCATTCGCCCGCTACCAGACGCATGACGACGAGGGCGCCCGTGATGTGCTGCTCACCCTCGACGAGGAGCATCCCGAGTGGCTGACCCATCAGGTGCTCGCCGCCTCCACGGTGGGGGGACTGCTGGAGGCCGGGCGGCGCCGCGACCGAGACCTGCGAAAGCTGGCGGTGCGGCTGGGTGTGGACCCGGCGGCATGAACAACTGCCGCAGTCCCGCCGAAAACTGAGGCTGGACTACGGCGCTTCGTCACTGGGGCGTGATCGCACGCACACCTAGCGTGATCCGTATCGCGGCGGCGTCGACCCTTGCTCCCGCCAGGAACGACGTGTTCGGCGCCGCCCTTCGCGGATCAGCAAGGGAGCCCGACGTGACGACCAGAGCCTTACCGTGGACACCGCCGCCCGCCGCAGACGTCCAAGCGTTACCCGCAGGCAAGTGGTGGGATGCCGTACGGGCCGCGCCGACGGTCGGGGAACGTGCCCTGAAGCTCCTCGGTGACGAGAACGGCGCCGTCATCCAGGACAAGTACGGCACCCTGTACTGGCTCGTCGCGGTGGGCTCCGCCACGAGCTGGCAGCTGCGGCAGGTGCGGGTCCTGACCGAGCTGGCGGACGAGTGCACCTACCTGGGCGTGCCGCCCAACTCCTGGACCACGCCGCCCGGCACCCACTGGCGCGTGCCGCTCTCCGCCGACCACTACCTGACCGACGCCTGGAAGCTGTGGGGAGCGCTGGCCGAGGCCGACCGCGTCGAACTCGGCCCCGTCCCCCAGGGGCGCCAGACCTGCTACCGCTGCGAGCTGCCCACCGACGAGCCCGTCATCGTGGACGTCCAGCACGGCGGCAGCGGACCCGGCCGCACGGTGTACGCCTGCCCGACCCACGCCCTGGCCCACCGGCGCGACCCGGTCGCCGAGGCCGCCGCCATGCGCCGCGCCCGCGAACGGGGGCACGCGCGGTGACGGAGGACGAGCGCACCGAGCGGGAGCGGATAGCGGAACTGCGGACCCCGGGCCGGAAGTGGGTCTTCGGCCAGCTCCAGGGCTGGAACTGCGCCCTGTGCGCGGCACGCCTCTACGCGGACCGGCCGATCTGCACGGTGGAGGTGGAGTACGGCAGCGTCACCGAGACGTACCAGCTGTACGTCTGCGCCCCCACGTGTGAGACGGCCCGCGCCGCATGCGAGGCGGCCCGCGCCGCACAGCGCGCCGTCCTGCCGGACGGCGACCACCCGGTGATCCGCGCGCCCCGCCGGCGGACCGGGGCATAGACGGGGCGGGCCCACACCCACGGGCTCGGCTCCGCCGAAGCGCTCAGCCGCGCGGCGGCGCCGTGGAGGCGCGGGCCATCAGCTCGGCCCGGACCATCGCCACCCCGCCCGGCGGCTGCGGCTCGCGGCCCAGGGCCAACCGCCCGGCCCGCGCGCCCGCCTCGTGCAGCGGCAGCCGCATCGTGGTGAGGGCCGGGACCGCGTCCGCGCTGAACGGGAGGTCGTCGAAGCCCGCCACCGAGACGTCCTCGGGGATCCGCAGCCCCTGGTCGCGCAGGGCCGCGCAGACGCCGAGCGCGATGGTGTCGTTGGCGGCGACTATGGCGGTCAGACTCCGGTCGCGGCGCAGCAGTTCGAGGGTCGCGTCGTAGCCGGAGGCGCGGTCGTACAGGCCGTGGACGGTCAGCCGCTCCGCGTCCTGGTCCACCCCGGCGGCGGCCAGCGCCGCCCGGTGGCCCTCCAGCCGGTGGCGGGTCGTGGTGCGCTCGGCGGGGCCCGCCACATAGCCGATCCGGCGGTGGCCTAGGGTCAGCAGATGTTCGGTGAGCCGGCGGGCGCCGCCGCGGTTGTCGAAGGCGAGGGTGGTGGCGTCCTCGATCGGCGGGCGGCCGCACAGCACCACCCGGGTGCCGGACGCGGCCAGCCGGGACGCCTTGGTGGCCACGGCGGCGGCGTGGTCGGGGTGTTCGACCGCGCCGCCGGTGAGCACGACGGCGGCCGCGCGCTGCCGCTGGAGCAGGGTGAGGTAGTTGAGCTCGCGCTCGGGCGAGCCACCGGTGTTGCAGATGACCGCGAGCTTCTCGCCGCCCCGGCCCGACTCCCCGGCCGGGGTGACCATTTCGGCCTGGACGGCACCCGCGATGATCCCGAAGAAGGGGTCCGCGATGTCGTTGACGAGCACCCCGACCAGATCGGAAGTGGCGGCGGCGAGAGCGCTTGCCGGGCCGTTGACCACGTACTCCAGCTCGTCGACCGCACGCAGCACCCGGGTCCGGGTCGACTCCGCGACCGGGTAGTTGCCGCTCAGGACGCGCGACACGGTGGCCGCCGAGACCCGAGCCCGTGCCGCCACATCGGCCAGGGTCACTGCCATATTTCCTCCGTTGGGTGGTCACCTTCTGGAACACCGTGCGCGCTGGTTGGGCGCCCCCATGTTCTCACTCCATGAGCGGCGCGATTCCGCACTCCAGGGTCTTGTCCTGTCATCCGGACCATGCCTAGGGTCCTCACCAGCAAGCGCTTACCCCAGGCGACGGCGAGGAGACCTCAGCCCATGGCCGCAGCAGCCACCGCCCGTATCCGTGCCGCAGTGGTCGGCACCGGAGGAATCGTCAGCGGCAGCCATCTGCCCGCACTGCGTGATCACGCCGACCGCGTCGACCTCGTCGCCGCCGTCGACGTGGCCGCGGACCGGCTCGATGCCTTCCGCGCCGCGGCGGCCGAGGGCGGCACCTTCGACGTCACCGGCTACTCCGATGTGGCCGCCATGCTGGAGGCCGAGCGCCCGGATCTGGTCCTCATCGGAACCCCGCCCTCCCTGCACCGCGAGCAGACGGTGGCCGCCCTCGAGGCCGGTGCCTGGGTGCTGTGCGAGAAGCCGCTGTGCCTCACGCTCGCCGAGTACGACGAGATAGCCGGGGCCGAGAAGGAGGCGGGCGGCCCGTACGCCTCGGTGGTCTTCCAGCACCGCTACGGCTCGGGCGCCGTCCACGCCCGCGAGCTGCTGGCCGAGGGCGCCCTGGGGCAGCCGCTGGTGGCCCACTGCCAGACCACCTGGCACCGCGACACCGCCTACTACGCGGTGCCGTGGCGCGGCCGCTGGGAGACCGAGGGCGGCGGCCCCTCCATGGGTCACGGCATCCACCAGATGGATCTGCTGCTCCACCTCCTCGGCGACTGGACCGAGATCCGCGGCATGGCCGGACGGCTGGTCCACGACGTGGAGAGCGAGGACGTCTCCACCGCGCTGGTGCGGTTCGCGAGCGGCGCCATGGCCACCGTCGTCAACAGCGTGCTCTCGCCCGACGAGGTCAGCCGGATCCGTATCGACTGCGCGGACGCCACCGTCGAGCTGACCCACCTCTACGGTCACCGCAACGACGACTGGGTCTACACCCCCGCCCCGCACGTCCGCGACGAGCCCGACCGGCAGCGGCGCTGGCGCACCCCGGCCGCCGATCTGCCCAGCTCCCACGGGGCCCAGCTGACCGGGCTGCTGGACGCGATGCGTGACGGGGTACGGCCGCCCGGCAGCGGGCAGGACGCCCGCCGCACCCTCGAGTTCATCGCCGCGCTCTACAAGGCGGCCTTCACCGGGCAGCCCGTGCGCGCGGGCGAGATCGTGCCCGGGGACCCGTACTACGACGCCATGCACGGCGACCACCCCGCATGGGCGCCGAAGGCAGCGACCGCCACCACGAAGGAGAGCTGAGGCCGCCATGACCCAGCGCATCACCGTCACCCACACCCACGGGAGCCGGATCTCGGTCGCCGCCGGCGGCGTCGAGCTGATGGCCTACGTCTACAAGCCCGATCCGGACGCCTTCGAGGCCCGTAAGCCCTACGCCCACCCGCTGCGCACCCTCGCCGGGAACCCGGTCTCCGGCTACCGGCCCAACGACCACCGCTGGCACAAGGGCCTCCAGATGACCTCCAGCCATCTGTCCGGCCAGAACTTCTGGGGCGGCAACTGCTACCTCGGCCCCGAAAAGGGCTACCAGCGGGTGGACGAGCTCGTCGGCTCGATGCGCCACGACGGCTTCGAGGAGTTCACCGTCGCCGACGACCGGCTGCGCTTCGTGGAGACCCTGACCTGGGTCGAGAACGGCGGCCAGGAGTGGGCGCGGGAGCGGCGCACCATCGAACTCCACTCGGTGGAGCCGGAGGAGGGTACCTGGGCCCTGGACTGGTCCATCCACCTCACCAACATCCGCAGCGAGGCCCTGCACTTCGGCTCCCCGACCACCGCGGGCCGGGAGATGGCCGGGTACACCGGGCTCAACTGGCGCGGCCCGCGCGACTTCACCGGCGGCGATGTCATCGGCCCGGACGGGCGCGGCGGCGACGGCGAGAAGGGCGCGTCGGACCTGATGGGCACCCCGGCCGCCGACGCCCCCTGGGTCGCCTTCACCGGGGAGCACGACGACGTGGACGGGCACTCCACGCTGCTGTTCGCGCACGCCCCGGAGAACGCCGACTCCATCCACGCCTCCCACTGGTTCGTGCGCTCCGAGCCGATCCCCTCGGTGGCCCCGTCCTGGGCGTTCTTCGAGGAGTTCGAGCTTCCGCCGGGTGAGTCCTTCGGCTACCGCTACCGGGTGGTGGTCGCGGACGGCGCCTGGGACCGGGCGCGGGCCGAGAACTACCTCAAGAACCACGGGTGGTGAGGAGGATGACCGCGTCGTCCGAGATGTCCGCCCCGCTGCCGGGCGGTGTGGGGCTCTCCCACATCAGTGCGTACGAGTGGGAGGCCGCCGACGGGGTGTGCGGCGGCAGCCCCCATCTCCACCTCGCCTGCACCGAGGCGTATGTGGTCACCGCCGGACGGGGCGCGGTGCAGACCCTGACCCTCGCGGACGGCTTCACCGAGACCCCGCTGGAGCCGGGCTCGGTGGTGTGGTTCACCCCCGGCACCATCCACCGCATGGTGCAGGGCGGCGGACTCAGGGTGACCGTGCTGATGCAGAACAGCGGGCTGCCGGAGGCCGGGGACGCCGTCTTCACCTTCCCGCCCGAGGTGCTGGCCGACCCCGAGCGCTACGCGGCCGCCGCCGCGCTGCCCGCCAAGGAGGGGCCGGAGGCCGACGCGGCCGCCCGGCGCCGCCGGGACCTCGCGATCGAGGGCTATCTGACGCTGCGGGCCGCCGCCGAGAAGGGCGACGACGCACCGCTGCGCGCCTTCCACGAGGCGGCGGCGCGGATCGTGGCGCCCAAGGTGAAGGAGTGGGAGCCGCGCTGGCGGGACGGGGCGCTGGCCGCCGCGCGGCGCACCGGTGAGCAGCTCACCGCGCTCGCCGCGGGCGACCCCGCGCATCTCGCCGAGGCGCGGGTCACCGCGACCGGGCCCAGCCGCCGGGGCGGCTACGGCATGTGCGGCCGCCGGGACGAGTACGAACTGCCCGGCGTCACGCTCCCGTACTACGGCGAATAGTCGTGGGCCATGTCCGGCGGACCTTCGCGGGCTCGCGACGCCTGGCACGGCGCCCCCAGCTACCGCTGGGAGGCGCCCCGAAGGGGCGCGGGGCTGTATCGATATGCGGCTCCGCCGCGCGGGCGCGACCAGCCACGACGGCGCCGCGGTCGGCCGACGACCCATTGCGACACTTCCAGCAGAGCTTAGGCACCACCACGCACGCTCAACGAAATGATCATGGAGGGAGGTCGGCTCCGGTATGCGCGGAAAGAGGACAACGAGGTCCTGCGCCCTGGCCCTTGTGCTCACGCTCGCAGGGACCCTCACGGGCTGCGGCGGCGATGGCGGCGGCGGCTCGGGCGGCAAGGTCAGCCTGCGGTTCACCTGGTGGGGAAACCCCGACCGGGCCGCCCGCACCGAGCAGGCCGTCAAGCTCTTCGAGCAGCGCCACCCCGACATCGACATCGCGACGTCCTTCGCGGGCTTCGACACCTACAAGGCGAAGCTGGCCACCCAGGCGGCGGGCGGTGACGCCCCCGATGTGATGCAGCTGGACTACCGGCAGATCAACCAGTACGCGACCTCCGGCATCCTGCTGGACCTCGGCAAGTACTCCGAGCTGCGCACCGCGGAGATCGACAAGGGGCTGCTGGCCACCGGCGTGGTCGACGGCAAGCAGTACGCGCTCCCGGTGGCCCGCGGCACCGAGACGGTGGCGTACGACGCCGCGCTGTGGCGCGAGGCGGGCGTCCCCGCACCCACCCTGACCTGGACCTGGGACGACTGGGCCGACGCCATGCGCAAGCTCTCGGCGTCCAAGGCGACCAAGGGGCGGCTCGGCTCCACCGACCCGGGCCAGAGCGAGGACGTCTTCGAGATCTGGCTGCGGAGCCGGGGCAAGTCCCTCTACACCAAGGACGAGAAGCTCGGCTTCACCGCCGACGACCTGACCCGCTACTGGGAGTGGTGCACGGGGCTCCGCAAGGAGGGCGCGGTCGTGCCCGCCGAGCAGACCACCCAGATGGACGGGACGGTGGAGAACACCCCGCTGGGCCGGCTCAAGTCCGTATCCGACTTCAACTGGGACGCCCCCTCCAGCGGCTTCGCGCCCATCGTCGGCGAGGGGCTGAAGCTGGCGCCGCTGCCGGTGGGCGAGGACGGCACCCCCGGGCAGTACTTCAAACCGTCGATGTTCTTCGGCGCCTCGGCCAAGACCGCACACCCCGAGCAGGCGGCCCAGTTCATCGACTTCCTGCTCAACGACAAGAAGGCGGGCGCCATCCTCGGCGCCACCCGCGGCATCCCGGCCAACGACGCCATCCGGCAGGACGTACTGCCCAAGCTGGAGGGCTTCGACCAGGTCATCTCCACCTACCAGAAGCAGTTCGAGGGCAAGCTCAAGGACCCGCCGCCCGCGCCGCCCAAGGGTGACGCCTCCTTGCAGTCCACCTTCTCCCGCGACTACGACCAGGTCGCTTACGAGCGCATGTCGCCGCGTGAGGCGGCGGAGAACTACATCACCGAGGCGAAGGCGGAGCTGAGGCAATGACCGCGACCGCGACCCGCCCCCCGGACGCCGCGCCCCCCGCCACCGGCGCCAAGCGGGCGCCCAAGCGTGAGCGGCAGGGGGCCGCCTGGGTGTTCCTGTCCCCATGGGTGCTCGGCGCCGCCGTGCTGACGCTGCTGCCCATGGCCGTGTCCCTGTATCTGTCGTTCACCGACTACGACATGTTCGACGCGCCCCGGTGGATCGGCTTCCGCAACTACACCCAGATGTTCACCGAGGACCCCCGCTACTGGCGGTCGGTCATCACCACCCTGACCTACGTCGTGATCGCGGTGCCGCTCCAGCTCCTGCTGGCGCTGACCGTCGCGATCGCGCTGAAGTCGGTCAAGCGCGGCAAGGGCTTCTACCGCTCGGCGTTCTACGCCCCCTCGCTGCTCGGCGCGTCGATGTCCATCGCCCTGGTCTGGCGGGCGATCTTCAACGACGGCGGCTCGGTCGACAACCTGCTCTCCGGCATGGGCATCGACATCGGCGGCTGGATCAACAAACCGGGCTGGGCCATCCTGTCGGTCGCGCTGCTCACCATCTGGCAGTTCGGCGCGCCCATGGTGATCTTCCTGGCCGGGCTCCAGCAGATACCCGTCGAGCTCTACGAGGCGGCCGCGGTGGACGGGGCCTCCTGGTGGCGGCAGTTCCGCTCGATCACCATCCCGATGCTCTCCCCGGTGCTCTTCTTCAACCTGGTGCTCCAGATGATCCAGGCGTTCCAGGTCTTCACCCCCGCCTTCGCGGTCAGCGCGGGCAAGGGCGGACCCGCCGACTCCACGCTCGTCTACACGCTCTACCTCTACGACCGCGGCTTCACCGCCTCCCACATGGGCTACGCCTCCGCCATGGCGTGGGCGCTGCTGCTGGCCATCGGGGTCGTCACCGCGGTGCTCTTCCGCACCTCCCGGGCCTGGGTCTTCTACGCCAACGACAACAACGAGGGGGCCCGATGACCACCGCCCCGATCACCACCGCCCCGGCGGCGCGGCGGCGCCCCACCGGCCGGATCGTGCTGCACATCTGCCTGATCGCCGTGCTGCTGGTGATGCTCTATCCGCTGGCCTGGCTGCTGGCCACCTCGTTCAAACCCGCCGACGAGGTCATCGCCAGCCTCAAGCTGCTGCCCAGCCACTTCGAATGGGGCAACTACTCCACCGCGCTGGACGGGGTCAACGAGGTCAGCGTCGGACGGCTGCTGTGGAACTCGCTGCTCATCGCGTGCGGCGCGGTGCTCGGCAACGTCATCAGCTGCTCGCTCGCCGCGTACGCCTTCGCGCGGCTGCGGTTCCGGATGCGGGGCCCGCTCTTCGCGTTCATGATCGCGACGATCATGCTGCCGCACCACGCCATCCTCATTCCGCAGTACATCATCTTCAACCAGCTCGGCATGGTGAACACCTACTGGCCGATGATCCTGCCGAAGTTCCTGGCCACCGACGCCTTCTTCGTCTTCCTCATCGTGCAGTTCATGCGCGGACTGCCGCGTGAGCTGGAGGAGGCGGCGCGGATCGACGGCTGCGGGCCGTTCCGCTCGTTCTTCAGCGTCATCCTGCCGCTGACCAGGCCCGCGCTGATCACCACCGCGATCTTCACCTTCATCTGGACCTGGAACGACTTCTTCACCCAGCTCATCTATCTCTTCGAGCCGGAGAAGTTCACCCTGACCCTGGCCCTGCGGTCCTTCGTGGACGCCTCCAGCCAGTCGGCCTTCGGCCCGATGTTCGCGATGTCGGTGTTCGCGCTGCTGCCCATCGTGCTCTTCTTCCTGGCCTTCCAGCGGTTCCTGGTCGAGGGCATGGCGAGCTCCGGATTGAAGGGATGAGACGCCATGCCGTCCTCCGCGACCACCCGTGAACCGGGCGAGCTGACCGGCCCCCGCTTCGCCCTCTTCGCCGATGTCCTGGCGGTGGGCCTGGCCACCGCCGCCGCCTCGCTCCCGCTGATCACCGCCCCCGCCGCCATGTCCACGGCCTGCGCCGTCCTCGACCGGCGGGTACGGGAGGACGCCCCCGCCACCGCGGGCGGCTACCTCCGCGCCCTGCGAGCCCGGCTGCGCACCGGCGACCTGCTGGCCGGGGCGGGGCTGCTGGCCGGCGGCGCCCTGCTGCTGTTCAACGCGCTGGCGGCGGGGGCGGGGCTGCCGGGCGCGGTGGTCTTCCGGCCCGTCCTGCTGATCGCGGGCGGGCTGCTCGCGGTCGTGCTGCTGCGGGCCTGCGCCCGCCCCGAGTCGGCGACGAGCTGGCGGGTGGCGCTGCGCTCGGCGGCGTACGACAGCGTGCGCGGGCCCCGGGGGAGCGGGGTACTGCTGCTGGCCGTGGCCACCGCCGCCGTCTGCGCCTGGGCCTATCCGCCACTCGCCTTCCTCGTCCCCGGCCCCCTCGCCCTGGCGGCCCGAGCCACGGAGCACCACCTATGAGAGCAACGGAGCACCACCGATGACACCCCTGCCCCGCCGTCACTTGCTCGCCGGGACCGCCGTGGCGGGCGGACTGCTGGCCGTCGGCGCCCCGGGCGGCGCCTCGGCCGAGGCAGCCCCGGGTGGTGCCTCGGCCGGGGGCCGGGTCGACAAGCCGTTCCTGGCCCTGCTCACCGAGGCGGCCGACGCCCGGGTGGCCGAGGTGGCGGACGGGGTCGATACGGTCCTGGGCCAGCTGAACAACCTCGGCCAGGCCCGCCCCGCCGCCCGCAGCCTGCGGCTGCTCACCTCCGTCCACGTCTGGGGCGACGCCGCCCACCACCACGACGGCGCGCTGCTCGCGCCGATGACCCGGCTCGTGGACGCGCTGGCCGCCGCTCAGTTCGACGACGGCCTCTACGACCAGGGCGCGGTCCACTCGCCCCCGGACACCGCCTTCTCGATCGTCGATCTGGGGCTGGTGTACGGGCTGCTGGACGCGGACGGCCACACCGGTACCCGGGCGATCCGCGCCACCCTGAAGAAGATCCTGCTCAAGGCGGGCAAGGGCCTGTCCACCGGCGGGGTGCACACCCCCAACCACCGCTGGAAGGTGTGCGCCGCGCTGGCCCGGATCAACTCCTTCTGGCCCGACGCCCGCTACACCCGCCGTATCGACGCCTGGCTGGCCGAGGGCGTCGACCAGTACGACAGCGGCCAGTACAGCGAGCGCAGCGCCACCTACGCGCCCATCGTCACCAACCCCTCGCTGCTGACCCTGGCCCGGCTCACCGAGCGCCCGGCCCTCTACGCGCACGTACGCCGCAACCTGGACGCCACCCTCCACCTCCTGGAGCCCGACGGCGAGGTGGAGACGGTGCATTCGCGCCGCCAGGACCAGAAGACCCTCAAGCATCTGTCCGAGTACTGGATGCAGTTCCGGGCCCTGGCGCTGCGGGAGCGGGACGGGCGGTTCGCCGACGTGTCCGCCACCATCCAGCGGCGCGGAGCGGACCAGACCTTCGACGAGACCCCGCTCGGGGACTTCCTGGCCGAGGTGCTGGACCATCCGGAGCTGGCCGCGCCGCTGCCCGAGGCCACCGGGGTTCCGGACGAGTTCACCTGGCGCGACAAGGACTGCGGGCTGGTCCGGATCGCCAGGGGGAGGACCCGGACCACGATCTTCGGCGGCACCGACTTCCCCGATGTCCACGCGATCTCCTCGGGTCTGTCCACCAACCCGACGTTCTTCAAGTGGCGCAAGGGCGCGGCCATCCTGGACTCGCTCCGGCTGTCCCCGCAGTTCTTCTCGCTCGGCCACTTCCGGGCCGAGGACGTGGCGCGCACGGCGGACGGCTGGCGGCTGTGGGCCGAGGTGCGGGCCGGGTTCCACCTCCCGCTGCCGCCCCAGCACCGGCGTCCCGACGGGCGGTATCCGCTGACCGACGACGGCCGGTTCTGGTCCGCGATGGACTTCCCGCACCGCCCGAAGGAGTGGCGCACCCTGCGCACCGAGGTGCGGATCGCGGAGGCCGACGGCGGCTGGAACCTGGACGTCGAGATCGGCGAGTCCGAGGTCCCGCTCGCCCTCGAACTGTGCTTCCGCTCTGGCGGAAAGCTGACCGGGGTCGACCCCGTGCCCGGCCAGAAGGACACGTATCAGCTGGTCAAGGGGTACGGGACCTATACGTCCGGCGATGACGTGATCACCTTCGGGCCCGGCAACGGCAGCGGCCCCCGCCAGCCCGCCGTCGTGGACTCCGGCGAGCGCTACAGCTGGATGGGCGGCGATCTGACCCCGGCGGGACAGCGCGTCCTGATCACCGGGCGTTCGCCGCTGCGCTACCGGCTGACACTGCGCTGAAGCGCTGACCGCCCCCGCCCCTGTGTTCGGTCCTCTGTACAGGGGTGGGGCGGGGCGGCTAGCGTTGAGCCTTAGAAAGCGCTTACTATCACTCGCGGTGAGGAGAAGAACCCACGTGACACGCAAGACAGTGCGGATCGCCATGAACGGTGTGACCGGCCGGATGGGCTACCGCCAGCACCTCGTCCGCTCTCTCCTCGCCCTTCGCGAACAGGGCGGCCTGGACCTCGGCGACGGCACCGTGCTCTGGCCCGAGCCGCTGCTCGTCGGCCGCCGGGAGCACGCGCTCAAGGAGATCGCCGAGCGCCACGGCCTCGACCCGGTCGCGGACGTCTCGACCGACCTGGACGCCGTGCTCGCGGACGACGGCGTCGACATCTACTTCGATGCGCAGGTCACCGCCGCCCGCGAGGAGGCCATCAAGAAGGCCGTCGCGGCGGGCAAGCACATCTACACCGAGAAGCCGACCGCCACCGGTCTGGAGGGAGCCCTGGAGCTGGCCCGGCTCGCCGAGGCGGCGGGCGTCAAGCACGGGGTGGTCCAGGACAAGATCTTCCTGCCGGGGCTGCTGAAGCTGAAGCGCCTCATCGACGGCGGCTTCTTCGGCAGAATCCTTTCCGTACGCGGGGAGTTCGGCTACTGGGTCTTCGAGGGCGACTGGCAGGCCGCCCAGCGGCCCTCCTGGAACTACCGCGCCGAGGACGGCGGCGGCATCGTCTCCGACATGTTCCCGCACTGGGAGTATGTGCTGCACGAGCTGTTCGGCCCCGTGCGTACCGTCCAGGCGCAGGCCGCCACCCACATCCCGACCCGCTGGGACGAGCGCGGCAAGCCGTACGAGGCCACCGCCGACGACTCGGCCTACGGGGTCTTCCAGCTCGAGGGCGGCGTCATCGCCCAGATCAACTCCTCCTGGGCGGTCCGGGTGAACCGCGACGAGCTGGTGGAGTTCCAGGTCGACGGCACCGAGGGCTCGGCCGTCGCGGGGCTGCGCAACTGCCGCGTCCAGCACCGCTCGCACACCCCCAAGCCGGTCTGGAACCCCGATCTGCCCGCCACCGAGGCGTTCCGCGACCAGTGGCAGCAGGTGCCGGACAACGAGGAGTTCGACAACGGCTTCAAGGCGCAGTGGGAGCTCTTCCTGCGCCATGTCGCGCTCGACGAGTCCTGGCGCTGGGACCTGCTGGCCGGCGCGCGCGGCGTCCAGCTCGCCGAGCTGGGCCTGAAGTCGTCGGCGGAGGGCCGCCGTCTGGACGTACCGGAGCTGAGCCTGTGACCCTCCACTGCCTGGACGTACTGGAGCTGAGCCTGACCCTCCACCGCCTGGACGTACCGGAGCTGAGCCTGTGACCATCCACCTTCCCGCGCCGGGCGGTACGACCCGCCCCTACGAACCCCGCACCGAGCCGCTGTCGACGGACCCCGGGGCCCCCTTCACCTCCCGCGTCGTCTTCTCGGCCGCCCATGTGGTCGCCGACCCGTACGCCGATGTGACCCCCGACGGCCCGGCCGCCGTGGACTGGGACGCCACCCTGGCCTTCCGCCGCCATCTGTGGTCCCACGGGCTGGGCGTGGCCGAGGCCATGGACACCGCCCAGCGCGGTATGGGCCTGGACTGGGCGGGCGCCGCCGAGCTGATCCGCCGCTCGGCGGCCGAGGCGAAGGCGGTCGGCGGCCGGATCGCCTGCGGAGTGGGCACCGACCAGCTGTCCGCCACCGAGATCGGCTATCCGTACGGCCTGGACGAGGTCCGGGCGGCGTACGAGGAGCAGCTGGCCGTCTGCGAGGAGTCCGGCGCCCAGGCCATCCTGATGGCCTCGCGCGCCCTGTGCGCCGTGGCCAAGGGCCCCGAGGACTACCTCGAGGTCTACGGCCATCTGCTGCGCCAGTCCGCCGAGCCGGTGATCCTGCACTGGCTGGGCCCGATGTTCGACCCGGCCCTGGAGGGCTACTGGGGCAGCACCGACCTGGACGCCGCCACCCGTACCTTCCTCGACGTCATCGCCGCCCACCCCGACAAGGTCGACGGCATCAAGGTTTCCCTGCTCGACGCCCAGCGCGAGATCGACCTGCGGCGCAAGCTGCCGGACGGGGTGCGCTGCTACACGGGCGACGACTTCAACTACCCGGAGCTGATCGCGGGCGACGACCGGGGCTTCAGCCACGCCCTGCTCGGCATCTTCGACCCGCTGGGCCCGCTGGCGGCGGAGGCCGTGCGCAGGCTCGACACCGGCGATGTGGGGGCCTTCCGCGCACTGCTGGACCCCACCGTGGAACTCTCCCGCCACCTCTTCCAGACCCCGACTCGCTACTACAAGACGGGTGTGGTGCTGCTGGCCTGGCTGACGGGCCACCAGTCGCACTTCACCATGGTCGGCGGCCTCCAGTCGGCCCGTTCGCTGCCGCATCTGGCGCGGGCGTACGAACTGGCGGACGGGCTGGGCCTGTTCCCGGACCCGGCGCTGGCGGAGTCCCGTATGAAACACCTGCTGTCCGTGTACGGAGTCACCCAATGAGCCCCGTTGTGCCCCGGCTGAGCCTCAACCAGGAAACGATCAAGCAGTGGTCGCTGCCCGAGCTGGCGGAGGGCTGCGCCAAGGCGGGCGTCACCGGCGTGGGCCTGTGGCGCGAACCGGTCCAGAAGTACGGCGTGGCGGCCGCCGCCGAGCTGGTGCGCGGCGCGGGCCTGACGGTCACCAGCCTGTGCCGGGGCGGCTTCTTCACCGCGAGCGAGCCCGAGGCGCGCGCCACGGCCCTGGCCGACAACCGCCGGGCCATCGACGAGGCCGCCACCCTGGGCACCGACACCCTGGTCCTGGTCTCCGGCGGCCTCCCGACCGGCAGCCGCGACCTCTTCGCCGCCCGCGAGCGCATCGCCGACGCGCTGGGTGAGCTCGCCCCGTACGCCGCCGACCACGGCGTCCGCCTGGCCATCGAGCCCCTGCACCCCATGTACGCGTCCGACCGCTGCGTGGTCTCCACCCTCGCCCAGGCCCTCGACCTGGCCGAGCGCTTCCCGGCGGAGCAGGTGGGCGTGGTCGTGGACACCTACCACCTGTGGTGGGACGACACCGTCGCGGCCCAGATCGCCCGCGCGGGCGCGGGCGGCCGCATCGCCGCCTTCCAGCTCGCCGACTGGGTCACCCCGCTGCCGGAGGGCGTCCTGCTGGGCCGGGGCCAACTCGGCGACGGCTCGGTGGACTTCCGCTGGTTCCGCGAGCGGGTCGACGCGACGGGCTACACCGGTCCGATCGAGGTGGAGATCTTCAACCCGGACCTATGGGCCCGGGACGGTGCGGAGGTCCTGGCGGAGGTCGCCGACCGGTACCGGACGCTGGTGCTGTAGGGGCTGCTGCGGGGTGTGTGGGGCAGGCGTGCGTCCAGGCGGCCGAACGCACCCCGGCGCGGGGAGTCCTGAGACGGTGTTGAAACGCCATTTCGGTTGGCGTGAGCTCGCGTCGGTCTGGAGTGATGACTGCCGCGCTTGTCGAGCGGATGGCACCGGAAGACCTGTGGACGTTGTTCCAGTGGGTGGTGCCGCCGGCGCCGGTCCGCCCGCAGGGTGGAGGGCATCGTCGGCGGGGGGACCGCGAGGTGCTGGCCGCGATCATCTTCGTGGCCACCTCGGGCTGTACCTGGAACCAACTGCCACCAGGCTTCGGCCTGTCGGGCGTGACGGCCTTTCGTCCCGCCGGAGCGGGTCTGACTCCGGCGTTGTCAGGGTGTGTCAGCTTCGCAGGCCGCCAGAGGCGGTGAGGCGCTCTCCGGTGACCCATGCGGCGTCGTCGGAGGCGAAGAAGACCGCCGCCCGCGCCAGATCCTTGGGCTGACCGATACGGCCCAGGGGGGTGCGCCCGATCATGTCCGTCTCGGCGTCACTGCCGATGAAACCGGCCGCGTGGATGCCTTCCGTCTCCACACCGCCAGGGGCCAGGGTGTTCACTCGGATCCCGCGAGGGCCGAGCTCGGCGGCCAGGACTCGCGTCAAGGCATCGACGGCGCCCTTCGTCGCGGCGTACACCGACATCCCCGGCACCGCGCGGGCGCTGTCCAGCGATCCGATGTTGATGACCGACCCGCCGTCGGACCCGAAGTACTTAAGGGCTTCCTGGATCGTACGGATCGGTCCGGTCACGTTGACGGAAAGCTGATGGTCGATCTCCTGCTGCGTGACGGTCTCCAGCGGCTGTGGGTGATAGACACCGGCATTGTTGACGAGGATGTCGAACCGGCCGTACGCGTCTACGGTCCTGGCGAAGAGGCGCTCAACATCCCCAGGCACCGACACGTCGCCCTGCACGGCGATCGCGGTCCCTCCTCGCGCCTGGATGTCCTGCACCACCCGCTCGGCGTCGGCGGCGCTGGAGGCGTAGTTGACCACGACCGACGCTCCGGCCGCAGCGAATTCCCGCGCGATGCCCGCCCCGATGCCCTTGGAAGCACCCGTCACGAGCGCGACCTTTCCCGCCAGTCTCGAATCGGCGTTCTTCGGCGATACTCCGTCGCCGCGGCCAACACCTGTCTGATTTGCCATGATTGCCACTCCCGTCCATGTTGGTGAGCGTCCGGGTGACGCGGGCCTCCGGGGCAACCGCCCGGGATCGGGGCGATGCGTTGTCGAACAGAACCCGCCGGGCGGCCTCGCCGCCACGGGCCTCTCGCAGGCACGCCCGTACCGGCTCCCGCCCTGATGGCCACCGCTTTCGGCGGCGGCGATCGACCGGACATGCACCACGGTAGGATCCGCGAGACATAGAGACAAATAGTGTCAACGCATACGCGAGATTGGCATTGCCTATGTCACCGGAAAGTGGAAGCGGATGAACCTGCGGCAATACGAATACGCTCTGGCTGTGGCCGAAGAAGGCTCCATGACAGCGGCTGCTGAGCGTCTGCGCGTCACGCAGCCGTCCTTGTCGCAGCAGATCGGCGCTCTGGAAAAGCACCTCGGTGTGCAGCTGTTCACTCGGACATCGGGCGGGGTCACAGTGACCATGGCCGGACGCGCCTTCCTCGCCGAGGCAGAGATCGCGACCACCGCGTCCCGCAGAGCCGTCCTGGCTGCCCGTGCCGCCTCCGGGGAACTGGCCGGTGAACTCATCATCGCCGTCCACATGGGCCTGGGAGCACGACAGCTCCCTCTGGCACTGGGCCGGCTCCGCCACCGCCACCCGAAACTCCAGGTCATTCTCCACGAGGAGCCCGATCCAGCGGATATGGAACGGCTGGCCCGCCAGGGAACGCTCGACATGGTCCTCGTCCACCGCATCCCCACCGGCTGCACCTTCGACATCCATCCCCTGGGCGAGGAGACCTACGTCGCCGTCCTGCCCGAGGGACACCCGCTCCTCGCCGGCGACAGGGCCCTGCGCATGGCAGACCTTGCGACACAGGGATGGGTGCGCTTCCGCCGCGCCAGCCTGCTCGACGAATACCTCGCCCGCCTGCTCGCCGACGCGGGCATCAGCCCGCCCACGGTGGCCCGAGCGTCACAGATCTCCACCGCCGTGCGACTGGCAGCCCAGGGCTTGGGCGTCACCGTGGTTCCGGCATCGGCCGTACCCGAAAGCTTCGAACAGCTAGCCCGCCCGTTCCTGCCTTCCCTGACCGAACCCGTCATCGTCGGTACACGCCGCCACCCAGGTTCGGCGGAGGCGGCCGTGCTCGACCACCTCCGTCAGCAGAACTGGTGCGGCACCAGCCTCCTCGCCCCGCATACCGCCCTCTGAGCCAAGGGCCTCACTGGTCGTCGGCCGCGCGCTTGTCCCGGAGGGGCCGCAGGCGGCCGTCGTCGAAGGCGATCTGCGCATTGTCCGGGACCCGGGCGACGACCACCAGACCTATGACCGTCTCATCCAGCAGGCCGCCGACATCCACCGCACGGGCATGGCGGAGTCGGACTCCCAGGCGCACATGGCCGGAAGCGAAATCCTGGTGGGTCTGGTGGACGAGTTGGTCGCTGTGTGGGACGGGCAGCCGGCCCGCGGATACGGCGGCACGGCCGATGTCGTGGCCTACGCCGAGCGCACCGGTGTCCGGTCTCGGGTGATCTGGCCGGAGGGGGCTACCCGGGACTGACCGAGAGCGTGGCGTATCACCCAGCGCGTGCGGGGCCGCCGGTCAGCGCTGGGTGGCCGTGGAGGTCGAGGGCGGGGTTTCGGGAGGTGAGGTGGGGGAGGGCTCGGACGTGGGCGAGCCGTGCGTCGACGGGACCGAGGTGGCCGGAGGGGAGGTGCTGGGGTCCCGCGCGGGCGGTGCCGGACGCGGGCGCTCCGGGGAGCCGGAGAGCAGCAGGAAGGCGACGGCCGCCGCTGCCGCCACCGTCACGGCGACGGCGGATACGACCCGCCGGACCCGCCGCCTGCCCCAGGCCGGGCCGGTGGGAGGCCGGTACGGGGACAGATCGTGGGCGTCGATGAGCCGCGCACGGGCGTCGAGCGCGGTGCGCAGCCGTTCCTCGATGGGCTCGACGGGGGAGGGGGTGCTCATCGGGCCGCCTCCAGCAGCTTTTCCAGGGTGGCGAGCGCACGGCTCGCGGTCGACTTCACGGTGCCTCGGGAGACGCCCAGCGTTTCGGCTATCTGGGCCTCGGTCAGCTCCGACCAGTAGCGCAGCACCAGCACCTCGCGCTGGCGCGCGGTGAGCCGCGCCAGCGCGTCGAGGACCTGGCGGTGCTCCTCGGCGAGCAGCAGCGGTTCGTCCACCGGCGCTCCCGGCCCCTGGTACGGCGGGGTGTACGCGCGTGCCGTACGCCGTCGGCGCAGCACCGAGCGGGCGGCGTTGACCACGGCGGTGTGCAGATAGGCGTGGGCGTCCTGGAGGCTGTCCAGCCGTGAGCCGTGCCGGCGGCAGACGGCGGCGAAGGCGTCCTGGACGACGTCCTCGGCGGTGTGCAGGTCGTCCACCAGGAAGACCGCCAGCCGGATCATGTCCAGCCGCCGGGCCCGGTACAGGTCGTCCAGGGTCGGGCCGGGCTCGCCGTCGCCCCGGCCGCCCACCGGCCGCAGCGCCCGCAGCCGACGCCCGGCGCGCGGTGTCTCCACCGGTGGCGTCGAGGCGGTCGTCCGGGCACGGCGGAGCAGCCGGGCCCACCAGGGCAGGACAAGGGTGAGCTGCATCGTCCTCGTTCACCTCATCGGTGCGGCGGGACCGGCTCCGGATCCGGTCCCGCCCCACCCGTGGTCGGGCTAGCGGCTGGCCTTGGTGGGCGCGGGCTTGGTGGGCTCCGGCACGCTGGTGTGCGGCGGCGTCGGCCCCGGCTTGGTGGGCTCGGGCGCGGTGGTGGGCGGCAGCGTGGGCGCGGGCTTGGTCGGCTCGGGCTTGCTGGTGGGGGGCTTGGTGGGCTCCGGGTTGCTGGTCGGAGGCTTGGTGGGCTCGGGCTTGCTGGTCGGCGGCTTCGTGGGCTCCGGCACGCTGGTGGGCGGCTTGGTGGGCTCCGGCTTCGAGGTCGCCGCCGGGGCCGGCTTGGCCGGGCGGGAGTGGTCGGAGGTGGCCGCCTGGGCGGCGATGCCCCCGCCCACGATCAGGGCGACTCCGGCGGCCGCCCCCACGATCCAGGGGCGCAGACGGCGGTTCGGCTTCTTGGCGCGGACGTGCTGCATACGGAACGACTCCCGAAAGGATTGAGCGAACGCTGATGGGCGAGGCGTGCGCCGAGGATCCGAGGACCCGTTCCGGAGCCCGCCTTCAACCCACCAGACGTGCGGCCCCACCCGAGGTTGTCGCGCGCCGGAAAAATCTTTCGCCGATCGCCGTGCAACCGTTCCGGCCCTTTGCGGGTCGTACCTGGCATCGGGCTTCCTGGGGGGGATTCCGGGGGGGGATTCCAGAGGGAGCCTTCGGGAGGGGAAAGCGAGGGGCCCGGACCACGGCCGGGCCCCTCGAAATACCACTCCCTCGTCACACCCTCAGAACGGCACCCCGCACCGCAGCAGCACATTCGCGTACGGCCGCGCCTCGCCCGTACGGACCACCAGCCGCGCCCCCGCCGTCAGCGTCTTCAGCTCCTCGTGCGGGACCAGCTCCAGCGCGGGAGCCGGGAAGAGGCGGTCGAGCAGGGCGGTCGCCCCGGGGTTGTGGTCGCGTACCTCCCGCGCCGCCGTGGCCCGTTCGACCACCAGCTCGTCCAGCAGCCCGGTGAGCACCCGCTCGAAGGACGGCACCCCGGCCGTGAAGGCGAGGTCCACCACGAACGGCCCGTCCGGTATCGGCAAGCCCGCGTCGCACACCATCACCGTGTCGGTGTGGCCCAACAGCGCGATGCCCGCGCTCAGATGGCGGTTGAGGACCCCGGACCGCTTCACAGCGCCGCCACCTCCTCGGCGTTCGGGAAGGACGCCTGCGCCCCGGCCCGGGTCACCGCGGCCGCGCCCACGCGCACCGCGAACCGCACCGCCGTCACCAGGTCGTCGCCCACGCCGAGGCGCCAGGCGAGCGCGCCGGTGAAGGCGTCCCCGGCGCCCGTGGTGTCCACGGCCGTCACCGCGGGACTGGGCACGAGCACCGTACGGTCGCCATCGGCGACCAGCGCGCCCTCGCCGCCCAGGGTCACCACGACCGAGCGCGGACCGCGCGAGAGCAGGGCGTCGGCCCACTCCTCGGGGTCGTCGGAGGAGCCCACCGAGTCGTCGCTCAGCAGGAACCGCGCCTCGTGCTCGTTGACCACCAGGGGGTCACAGACGGCCAGCACATCGGTGGGCAGCGGCGCGACCGGCGAGGGGTTGAGCACCACCCGCGGCCCGGGGCGGCCGTCGAAGCCCGCGGCCGCCGTACGGACCACCTCGGCGACCGACTCCAGCGGGATCTCCAGCTGCAAGGAGACCACCCGCGCCGCGGCCAGCAGACGTAGCGAGGCCTGGACATCGTCGGGGGTCAGCCGGGCGTTGGCCCCCTGGGAGACCACGATGCTGTTGTCGCCCGAGGGGTCCACCGTGATCAGCGCGACCCCGGTGGGCGCGCCGCCGACCAGCACGCCCGCCGTGTCGACCCC
Source organism: Streptomyces javensis (assembly GCF_039525925.1). Lineage (NCBI taxonomy): Bacteria > Bacillati > Actinomycetota > Actinomycetes > Kitasatosporales > Streptomycetaceae > Streptomyces > Streptomyces javensis. Next base: position 36,913 of record NZ_BAAAIF010000060.1, read on the forward strand.
GGCCGACCGCTGCGAGTCCAGCAGCAGCCGGCCGTAGTCGTCGTCGCCGACCCGGGCCAGCAGGGCCGTCCGGGCGCCCAGCCGGGCGGCGGCGACGGCCTGGTTGGCGCCCTTGCCGCCCGGGTGGACCACCAGGTCGGACCCGAGGACGGTCTCCCCGGCCCCGGGGCGGCGGTCGACTCCGATCACCAGATCGGCATTGGCCGACCCCACGACCAGCAGGTCGTAGTCGTGCATCCGCACGTCCTTTCGTTTGTCACTTCGTGGTGACGACCTTCACCGGCACCTTCACCGTGCCGTCGATCTTCTGCCCCTTGGCGGCCTTGACGGCGTTCTCCACCACCATCCGGCCCAACTCCTTCGGCTGCTGGGCGACGGTCGCGGCGAGGGTGCCGTTCTCGACGGCCTTGAGTCCGTCCGGGGTGCCGTCGAAGCCGACGACCGCGACGGACTTGCCCGCCTTGGAGCCGAGCGCCTTGACCGCGCCGAGCGCCATCTCGTCGTTCTCGGCGAAGATCCCGTCGATGCCCGGGTGGGCCTGGAGCAGATTGGTGGTCACATCCAGTCCCTTGGCCCGGTCGAAGTCGGCGGTCTGCTTGCCGACGACCTTGATGCCCGGGTACGCCTCGAGGCCCTCCGCGAAGCCCTTACCGCGCTCACGCGAGGCCGAGGTACCGGGGGTGCCCTGGAGCACCAGGATCGTGCCCTTCTTACCGAGCCGCTCGGCGAGCGTCTTCGCGGCCAGCTTGCCGCCCGTGATGTTGTCGGAGGCCACCAGGGTCGCGATCTTCGCCTTGTTGACGCCGCGGTCGGCGGCGAGCACCGGGATGCCCGCCTTGTCGGCGGCCCGGACGGACGGGCCCGCGGCATCGGAGTCGACCGGGTTGATGATGATCGACTTCATGTTCTGGCTGGTGAAGTTCTGGATCTGATTGGCCTGCTGGGAGGCGTCGTTCTGGGCGTCGGTGACCGTAAGGCTGACACCGGCGCGCTTGGCCTCCTCCTGGGCGCCCGCCTTCAGCTGGACGAAGAAGGGGTTGTTCAGGGTGGAGACCGAGAGCCCGACCTTGGTGGACGCGCCGCCGGAGGAGCCGGAGCGCCACACGGAGGCGCCGAAGGCGATGGCGGCGACGACCACGGCGGCCAGCGCGAACTTGCCCGCGTTGACGGCCTTCCTACGGCCGCCACCGGACGGCCCGCCCGCCGCGGCCCCGGGCGCGCCCGGACCGGCCCCGGCGCGTCGGCGCACCGTGTCCAGCAGCACCGCGAGCGCGATGACGACACCGATGACGACCTGCTGCCAGAAGGCGGACACCTCCAGCAGGTTGAGCCCGTTGCGCAGCACCGCGAGGATCAGCGCGCCGATGAGCGTGCCGGACGCCTTGCCGACGCCACCGGACAGGCTCGCGCCGCCGATGACCACCGCGGCGATCGCGTCGAGCTCGTAGCCGACCGCGGCCTGGGGCTGCGCGGAGGACAGCCGGGAGGCGAGCACGATGCCCGCGACGGCCGCGAAGCCGCCGGAGAGCGCGTAGACGACCAGCTTCTGACGGGTCACCCGGATCCCGGAGAGCCGGGCCGCCTCCTCGTTGCCGCCGATCGCGTACATCGCCCGGCCCGGGTACGTACGGCCCAGCACACCCGCGGTGATCAGGCCCATCACGACCATCACGATCACCGGCACCGGCAGCCAGCCGCCGAGGGTGTCGCCGAGGCCGGACACCGAGTCGGGCACGGCTATCGGGCTGCCCTGGGAGATCACCAGGGCCAGACCGCGGCCGATCGACAGCATCGCGAGCGTGGCGATGAACGGCGGCAGCTTCCCGAAGGAGACCAGCGCCCCGCTGACCAGACCGCAGGCGACACCGGTGGTGAGCGCCAGGAGCGCCGCGAACCAGACCGGCAGCCCCTGTGAGCTCGCGGACCACGCGAGCACGGTGGCGGACAGCGCGGCCACCGAGCCGACCGAGAGGTCGATGCCCGCGGAGACGATGACGAAGGTGACGCCGAAGGCGAGGATCGCGGTGACCGCCGCCTGGACGCCGACGTTGAGGAGATTGTCGGTGGTGAGGAAGTCGCCGGACAGCAGCGCCATGGCGGCCACCAGCAGTACCAGGGCGCTCAGCGCGCCGTTGTCGAGCAGCACGCGGCGCAGCGCCGCCGAGCTCCCGGGGTCCTTCGTGGCGTCAATCGTGTCAGTGGCCACGGGAGCCCTCCTTTTCCTTGCCGCCGACCCCTTCGTCGGCGTCCTTGACGTCCTTCACTGCCAGGGCCATCACGGCGTCCTGGGTCGCTTCCCGCGCGGTCAGCTCGCCCGCGATCCGGCCCTGGGCCATGACCAGCACCCGGTCGCTCATCCCCAGCACCTCGGGCAGATCGCTGGAGATCATCAGCACGGCGTGGCCGGACGCGGTGAGCTCGTTGATGAGCTGGTAGATCTCGACCTTGGCGCCCACGTCGATGCCGCGGGTCGGCTCGTCGAGGATGAGCACCTTGCTGTCGGCGAGCAGCCACTTGCCGATGACGACCTTCTGCTGGTTGCCGCCGGAGAGGGTGCGCACCCGCTGGTCGAGACCGGCCATCCGGACGGCCAGCCGCTCGGCGACACCGGCCGCCGAGCGCCGCTGGGCGGCCCGGTCGACCAGCCCGGCGCGGGTGGCGGCGCGCAGTGTGACCAGGCCCAGGTTCTCCTGCACGGAGCCGTCAAGGACCAGGCCCTGGCCCTTGCGGTCCTCGGGGACGAGGCCGATCCCGGCCCGCATGGCGGCCACCACGTCATGGCCGGGCAGCGGGCGGCCGAGCACCTCGACGGAGCCGGAGTCGTACGGGTCGGTGCCGAACAGCGCCCGGACGACCTCCGTACGGCCCGCGCCGACCAGCCCGGCCAGGCCCACCACCTCCCCGGCCCGCACCTCGAACCCGATGTCCTGGAAGCTGCCGTTCCGGCTGAGCCCCCGGACCTTCAGCAGCGGCTCACCGGCGTCCCCGCGCTCACGCGGGTACTGCTGTTCGATGGAGCGGCCCACCATCAGCCGCACCAGCTCGTCCTGGTCGGTGCTGGCCGGGACCTGCGTGACGCTGCGGCCGTCGCGCAGCACGGTGACCCGGTCGCCCAGGGCGGCGATCTCCTCCAGGTGGTGGGTGATGAAGACGACGCCCACACCGTCCGCGCGCAGGGTGCGCACGATCCGGAAGAGCTTGTCGACCTCCTCGGTGGTGAGCACGGCGGTCGGCTCGTCCATGATCAGGACGCGGGCCTCCAGGCTCAGCGCCTTGGCGATCTCCACCATCTGGAGCCGGGCGATGCCGAGGTCGCGGACGCGGGTCCGGGGCGAGACATCCACCCCGACGCGGGCCAGCAGCTCGGCGGCCCGTGCGTCCATGGCCTTGCGGTCGATCATGCCGAAGCGGCGCGGCTGACGGCCCAGGAAGATGTTCTCGGCCACGGTGAGGTCCGGGACGAGGTTGAACTCCTGGTAGATGGTGGCGATTCCGAGCCGCTCGGCGTCCTGCGCGCTGTTGATCCGCACCGGTTCGCCGTCGACCAGGATGCGGCCGCCGTCGGGACGGTGGGCGCCGGAGACCATCTTGATCAGCGTGGACTTGCCCGCGCCGTTCTCGCCCAGGAGGACATGCACTTCGCCCCGGCGCAGATCGAAGTCCACCCCGTCCAGCGCGATCACCCCGGGGAAGGTCTTACGGACCCCCTCCATGCGCAGCAGCTCCGCCCCAGCGTCACCCACGGGCGCGCCTTCCGGCGCCGAGCCGTGGGAGCGGGGCGCCGGGTCCGCCGCCGTGGCGGGCGGGGCGCCCGAGGGCGTGGGGTCCGCGTTCGGTGCCGCCGACGCGCCCGCGTCGGCGGGGCCGGGGGAGGGCCGCTCGGACTCGGCACTCATGGCTTGCTCCCTTCGGGCTCGCCGCACGAGCGGCGGGTGACCAGGCGGGCGGACAGGGTCACCGACTCGGCGGGCCGCCCCTCGACGAGATCGATCAGCGCCGTCACGGCGGCGTGGCCGAGCGCCCCGGTCGGCTGGGCGATGGCGGTGATCGGCGGATCGGTGTGGACGAACCAGGGGATGTCGTCGAACGCGGCGAGCGCCACGTCGTCCGGCACCCGCAGGCCCCGCGCGCGGATCTCGTCCATCGCGCCGAGCGCCATCAGGTTGTCCGCGGCGAAGATCGCGTCCGGGGGGTGCGGCAGATCGAGGAAGCGGGCGGTCACCCGGCGGCCGCTGTCCGCCTGGAAGTCGCCCTGGCCGATGTGGTCCTCGCGCAGCTCCAGACCGAACTCGCGCAGCGCGGAGCGGAAGGCGTCCACCCGCTCGCGGCCGGTCGTGGTGGCCGCCGGGCCCGCGATGATCGCGACGCGGCGGTGGCCAAGGGCGCACAGATGGGCCACCAGAGCGCGGATGGCTCCCCGCCCGTCGGTGCGGATCACCGGTACCCGGTCCAGGCCCTCGCCCTCGATCCAGCGGTCCACGAAGACCATGGGGGTGCCGGCGCGGGCGGCGGCCAGCATCATCGGGGAGCCGCCGTCGGTGGGGCTGACCAGCAGTCCGTCTATGCGGCGGTCCATGAGGGTACGCACATGGTGGTCCTGGAGGTCGGGCCGCTCGTCGGCGTTGCCGATGACCACGCTGTAGTCCAGCTCGCGGGCGGCGTCCTCGACCGAACGGGCCAGCTCGGTGAAGAACGGATTCAGCACGTCGCTGATGACCAGCCCCAGGGTCCGGGTCTGGTCGGTGCGCAGCGAGCGGGCCACCGCGTTGGGGCGATAGCCGAGGTCGGCGACCGCGGCGAGCACCCGTTCGCGGGTGTCCGCGCGGACGGAGGGGTGGTCATTGAGCACCCGTGAGACCGTCGCCACGGAGACCCCGGCACGCCGCGCCACATCTTTGATGGCCGGCATCGTCCACCTCCTTGTGGAATCGATTACATGAGATTGGAATCGATTACATGGAGGGAGGCAAGGGGTCGGCCCCCGGTGAAACCGGATCGTGATATTCCGCCGTGGGGCACATATCCGCGTTCCTTCCCCACGGGCGTTGTCCACAGGCCCGAACCGCCTGTCGGCTCCCGGCGGTACGGTCGGGGCATGCTCAAACTCGCGGTGGTGGAAGGGGTCCTGGAGCGGATCACCTACGCCAATGAGGAGAACGGCTACACGGTCGCGCGGGTCGACACCGGCCGTGGCTCCGGCGATCTGCTCACCGTCGTCGGCTCGCTGCTGGGCGCCCAGCCCGGCGAGTCGCTGCGGATGGAGGGCCGCTGGGGTTCCCATCCGCAATATGGCAAACAGTTCACGGTGGAGAACTACCAGACCGTCCTCCCCGCCACCGTCCAGGGCATCCGGCGCTATCTGGGCTCCGGGCTGATCAAGGGCATCGGCCCCCGGATCGCCGACCGGATCACCGAGCACTTCGGTGTCGACACCCTCGACGTCATCGAGCAGGAGCCCAAGCGGCTGGTCGAGGTCCCCGGCCTCGGCCCCAAGCGCACCAAGATGATCGCCGCCGCCTGGGAGGAGCAGAAGGCCATCAAGGAGGTGATGGTCTTCCTCCAGGGGGTCGGCGTCTCCACCTCCATCGCGGTGCGGATCTACAAGAAGTACGGCGACGCCTCGATTTCGGTCGTGAAGAACGAGCCGTACCGGCTGGCGGCCGACGTCTGGGGCATCGGCTTCCTCACCGCCGACAAGATCGCCCAGTCGGTCGGCATCCCCCATGACAGCCCCGACCGGGTGAAGGCCGGTCTCCAGTACGCGCTGTCCCAGTCCGCCGACCAGGGCCACTGCTACCTCCCCGAGGAACAACTCATCGCGGCCGCGGTCAAGTTGCTCCAGGTGGACACCGGCCTGGTCATCGACTGCCTGGGGGAGCTCGCGGCCGAGGACGAGGGCGTGGTGCGCGAGCCGGTCCCGGGCCCGGAGGGCGGCGAGCCGGTCTCCGCCGTCTATCTGGTGCCCTTCCACCGCGCCGAGATCTCCCTCGCGGGCCAGGTGCTGCGGCTGCTGCGCACCGATGAGGACCGGCTGCCCGCCTTCCGGGGCGTGGACTGGGACAAGGCGCTGGGCTGGCTGGCCGGCCGCACCGGCGCCGATCTGGCGCCCGAGCAGAGCCAGGCGGTGCGGCTCGCGCTGACCGAGAAGGTCGCGGTGCTCACCGGCGGGCCGGGCTGCGGCAAGTCCTTCACCGTGCGGTCCGTGGTGGAGCTGGCCCGCGCCAAGAAGGCCAAGGTGGTGCTCGCGGCGCCCACCGGCCGGGCCGCCAAGCGGCTGTCCGAGCTGACCGGCGCCGAGGCGTCCACCGTCCACCGGCTGCTGGAGCTCAAGCCCGGCGGGGACGCGGCGTACGACAGGGACCGCCCGCTCGACGCGGACCTGGTGGTGGTCGACGAGGCGTCCATGCTCGATCTGCTGCTGGCCAACAAGCTGGTCAAGGCCGTCCCGCCCGGTGCCCATCTGCTCTTCGTCGGTGATGTGGACCAGCTGCCCAGCGTGGGTGCCGGGGAGGTGCTGCGCGATCTGCTGGCCCCCGGCAGCCCCGTCCCCGCGGTGCGGCTGACCCGGATCTTCCGCCAGGCCCAGCAGTCCGGAGTGGTCACCAACGCCCACCGGATCAACGAGGGGGTGCCGCCGGTCACCCAGGGCCTGTCGGACTTCTTCCTCTTCGTGGAGGACGACACCGAGGAGGCCGGGCGGCTCACGGTCGATGTCGCGGCCCGCCGCATCCCCGCGAAGTTCGGCCTTGACCCCCGCCGCGACGTGCAGGTCCTGGCCCCGATGCACCGCGGCCCGGCGGGCGCCGGCACGCTCAACGGACTGCTTCAGCAGGCCATCACCCCGGCCCGCCCGGACCTCCCGGAGCGCCGCTTCGGCGGCCGGGTCTTCCGCGTCGGCGACAAGGTGACCCAGATCCGTAACAATTATGAGAAAGGGGCCAACGGGGTCTTCAACGGCACGGTTGGCGTCGTCACCTCACTCGACACCGATGAGCAGCGGCTGACCGTGCGGACGGACGAGGACGAGGAGGTACCGTACGACTTCGACGAGCTGGACGAGCTGGCTCATGCCTATGCGGTGACCATCCACCGGTCACAGGGCAGTGAGTACCCGGCCGTCGTGATCCCGGTGACCACCGGGGCCTGGATGATGTTGCAGCGCAACCTCCTGTACACGGCCGTGACCCGTGCCAAGCGCCTTGTGGTGCTGGTCGGCTCGCGCCGGGCGCTGGGGCAGGCGGTGCGCACCGTCTCGGCGGGCAGGCGCTGTACCGCGCTGGATCACCGACTCGGCGGCGATGTGACAGTCGAGCGTGTCAGATGGGTTTCCGAACGATGACGAACGGGGCAGGATGGCCGTGAAAGGCGGCACTGAGTGCCGCCAAAAGGCTCTTCGGCCGACCCCGAGTGCACGTTCGCTACCCGAGTAGGGGAAGGTGGGGGGAGTCAGGGCACCTCGAAGAAGAGAACCAGACGTCGGTGAGGGATGACGTGAGCGACAACTCTGTAGTACTGCGGTACGGGGACGGCGAGTACACCTACCCGGTGGTCGACAGCACCGTCGGCGACAAGGGCTTCGATATCGGCAAGCTGCGCGCCCAGACCGGTCTGGTGACCCTGGACTCCGGTTACGGCAACACCGCCGCGTACAAATCCGCGATCACCTATCTGGACGGTGAGCAGGGCATCCTGCGCTACCGCGGCTACCCCATCGAGCAGCTGGCGGAGCGCGCCTCCTTCCTGGAGACCGCCTTCCTGCTGATCAACGGGGAGCTGCCGACCGTCGATGAACTGGCGGCCTTCCGTGAGGACATCACCCGCCACACGCTGCTCCATGAGGACGTCAAGCGGTTCTACGACGGCTTCCCGCGTGACGCACACCCGATGGCGATGCTGTCCTCCGTGGTCAGCGCGCTGTCGACCTTCTACCAGGACAGCCACAACCCCTTCGACGAGAAGCAGCGCAACCTCTCGACGACCCGGCTGCTGGCCAAGCTGCCGACCATTGCCGCTTACGCGTACAAGAAGTCGGTCGGCCACCCCTTTGTCTACCCGCGCAATGACCTCGGCTATGTCGAGAACTTCCTCCGGATGACCTTCTCGGTCCCCGCGCAGGAGTACGAGCTCGACCCGACCGTGGTCTCCGCGCTCGACAAGCTGCTGATTCTGCACGCCGACCACGAGCAGAACTGTTCGACCTCCACGGTCCGGCTGGTCGGCTCCTCGCAGGCCAATATGTTCGCCTCCATCTCGGCGGGCATCAACGCCCTGTGGGGCCCCCTGCACGGCGGCGCCAACCAGTCCGTGCTGGAGATGCTCGAGGGCATCCAGGCCGCGGGCGGCGACGTCGACACCTTCATCCGCAAGGTGAAGAACAAGGAAGACGGCGTGAAGCTCATGGGCTTCGGGCACCGCGTCTACAAGAACTTCGACCCCCGGGCGAAGATCATCAAGTCGGCGGCGCACGATGTCCTCTCCGCGCTCGGAAAGTCCGACGAGCTGCTCGACATCGCGCTCAAGCTCGAGGAGCACGCGCTCGCGGACGACTACTTCGTGGAGCGCAAGCTCTACCCGAACGTGGACTTCTACACCGGTCTGATCTACCGGGCGATGGGCTTCCCGACCGAGATGTTCACCGTGCTGTTCGCGCTCGGCCGGCTGCCGGGCTGGATCGCCCAGTGGCACGAGATGATCAAAGAGCCGGGCTCCCGCATCGGCCGCCCCCGCCAGATCTACACGGGTGTGGTCGAGCGCGACTTCGTCCCGGTCGAGGAGCGCTGACCTTCGCTTCTCCGGTGCCCCCGTCCTGGCTGCCTGGCCGGTCGGGGGCACTTGTATGTGAGCCGGGCACCTTCGCGCATCCGTCCCATGGGGTCTTCCGGCCGGGGGTCCTCCCGGCGGTAGCTGGGGGCGCGCCCCGGAGGCGAACCGAGCTCAAGAAATAAGCGAGAAGCGCCCCACTGCCGATCCCCCCACGGGTCGGAGCGGGGCGCTTCCCTTGCCCCGGAGCGGATTCCCCCCACGGGATCCGGCCGGGCGTCTACGGGCCCTTGCGGGCCGTTGGTGACGCGATCTGCCGGGACGCGTACCTACGGGAGGGCCGCTCAAAGCTCCCCGAGTACGTCGTCCCGGCTACGCGTAGCAGGATCCGTCCCCCAAGACGTATCCCCACCGTCCCATTAGACTCGCGACCCCCCTCGATGGTTACGTTGGGTTGTCTGTGATCTGCGTCTCTTGCCATAAGGGCCATAAAAGGGCAAGAGCCTCGATTTGAAGATCGAGGCTCCGCCGTATGGGTGTTGTGCGGCTTATGGGGACTTGGTGAATCTATGTGGATGCCGTGAAGGTCCGCAGTCGCAGACTGTTCGTCACCACGAACACGGACGAGAACGCCATCGCCGCTCCCGCGATCATCGGGTTCAGCAGTCCTGCCGCCGCGAGCGGCAGCGCGGCGACGTTGTAGCCGAAGGCCCAGAAGAGATTGCCCTTGATGGTGCCGAGGGTCCGGCGCGCCAGCCGGATCGCGTCCGCCGCCACCCGCAGATCGCCCCGGACCAGGGTCAGATCCCCGGATTCGATGGCCGCGTCCGTGCCCGTGCCCATCGCGAGCCCGAGGTCGGCGGTGGCGAGGGCGGCCGCGTCGTTGACCCCGTCGCCCACCATGGCGACCGTACGGCCCTCGTCCCGCAGCCGCTTCACCACGTCCACCTTGTCCTGCGGCAGCACCTCGGCGATGACGTCGTCGATGCCGACCTCGCGGGCCACCGCCTCCGCGACCAGCCGGTTGTCGCCGGTCAGCAGGATCGGGGTGAGGCCGAGCGCCCGCAGCTGGGCGACCGCCTCGGCGCTGGTCTCCTTGACGGCGTCGGCCACCAGCAGGACGCCGCGCGCCGCGCCGTCCCAGGCCACCGCGACCGCCGTCTGCCCCTCGGACTCGGCCGCCGCCTTGGCGGCCGCCAGGTCCTCGGGCAGCTCGATGGCCCAGGCGCCGAGCAGCTTCTCGCGGCCGACCAGCACCGCGTGGCCGTCCACCGTGCCCTGGACGCCGAGGCCGGGCTCGGAGCGGAAGTCCGCGGGCGTCGGGAGGTCGCCGATCCGCTCGGCCGCGCCGTCCGCGATGGCCCGCGCGATCGGGTGCTCGGAGGCGTCCTCCAGGGCGCCCGCGAGCCGCAGCAGCTCCCGCTCGTCCACTCCGGGCGCCGTGACGGCCCCGCGCAGCCGCATCTGCCCGGCCGTCACCGTGCCGGTCTTGTCCAGGACGACGGTGTCCACCCGGCGGGTGGACTCCAGCACCTCGGGCCCCTTGATCAGGATGCCCAGCTGGGCGCCGCGGCCGGTGCCGACCATGAGCGCGGTCGGGGTGGCCAGGCCCAGGGCGCAGGGGCAGGCGATGATCAGGACGGCGACGGCCGCGGTGAAGGCGGCGGCAGCGTCGCCCGTGGTGAGCAGCCAGCCCAGCAGGGTGCCGACGGCGATCAGCAGCACGATCGGCACGAAGATCCCCGAGACCCGGTCGGCGAGCCGCTGCACCTCGGCCTTGCCGTTCTGCGCGTCCTCGACCAGCTTGGCCATCCGGGACAGCTGGGTGTCCGCGCCGACCCGGGTGGCCTCGACCACGATCCTGCCCGACGCGTTGACGGTCGCGCCCGCCACCGCGTCGCCGACCCCCACGTCCACCGGCACCGACTCGCCGGTCAGCATCGAGGCGTCCACGGCGGAGGAGCCCTCGACCACCGTGCCATCGGTGGCGATCTTCTCGCCGGGGCGCACCACGAAGCGGTCGCCGACCGCCAGCTCGCCGACGGGGAGCCGTACCTCCTTTCCTCCGCGCAGCACGGCCACGTCCTTGGCGCCGAGCTCCAGCAGCGCGCGCAGCGCCGCGCCCGCCCGCCGCTTGGACCTCGCCTCCAGGTAGCGGCCGAGGAGGATCAGCGCGGTCACCCCGGCCGCCGCCTCCAGGTAGATCGAGGACGATCCGTCGGTGCGGGAGACGGTGAGGTCGAAGCCGTGCCGCATGCCGGGCATGCCCGCGTCGCCGAAGAACAGCGCCCACGCGGACCACCCGAGGGCCGCCAGGGTCCCGATGGAGACGAGGGTGTCCATGGTGGCCGCCCCGTGCCGGGCGTTCGTCCAGGCGGCCTTGTGGAAGGGCGCGCCGCCCCAGACGACGACCGGCGCGGCGAGGGTGAGCGAGAGCCACTGCCAGTTGTCGAACTGGAGGGACGGCACCATCGCCAGCACCGCGACGGGCAGGGACAGCGCGAGGGAGACGAGCATGCGGTGGCGCAGGGAGTCCGGCGCGGCCTCGGCGCGCGGGTCGGCCTCCGGTGCGGCGGCGCCCTCGGGGGTGCGGGGCTCGGGCACGGTGGGGCGCGGTTCCTCGGCGGTGTACCCGGTTTTGACGACGGTGGCGATCAGGTCGGCGACCTCGATCCCCGCGCCGTAGGACACCTTGGCCTTCTCGGTGGCGAAGTTCACCGTGGCGGTGACGCCGTCGAGGCGGTTGAGCTTCTTCTCGACGCGGGCGGCGCAGGACGCACAGGTCATTCCGCCGATGGCGAGCTCGACCTGCGAGGGCCCGTCGGCCGTCGCCCTGGTGTCGGCGGCGGACCCGGCGGGGGGTGCCGTGTTGGTCATCGGGGGCTCTCCTTCGTGGATGCCCCCGGCTTCAGCCGGGGGAGGAAACGAAGCTCCCGCGGAGCGGGGCAGGGAAAGCCGGTTCGCCGCCAGGGCAGACCGGCGTCCGCTATGGACGGGCTGCACGGGGCTCTCCTTCGGGTTGGGTGGTGTAGGCGTAGCCGTCCGCGCGCTGGAGCACGGTGAAGTACCGATGCCTGGCGGTGGCGAGGCCGTGGGTGGTGCGGACGGCGAAGCTCCCGCTGGCGCGGACTGCGACGCGGCCGGTGTGAGTGCCCGTGTACTTCCCGGTGGGGACGACTGCGCGGACAAGGTCGCCGGTCTGGAAGCCGAAGAACTGCTTCTGCCGGGGCAGGCGCAGGCGGGGGAAGCCGTGCTTGTCGGTCCGGGTACGGGCGTAGGTGCCGCGTCCGGTGCATCCGGCGACGAGGACCTGGCCGACAGTCTCGGTGACGGTGTCGAGCTTGCCGACGGCAAGGGCGTCGAGGGTGTGGGTTTTCGTCAGGCTGGTGCGGGTGCGGTTCCACTTCGTCCGGCCGCCGCTGCCCACGTGGGTGGGCATCCGGCTGTCGAGGGCACGCCACAGTGCCCACCGGGTGGCGTTGACGGCGGCAGCGTCCCGCAGCGGCGCCTTCGCCCGCTTCAGGACCTCCGCGGCCCGCTTGGGCGCGAACTCCTCCACGGGCCGGTTCGACTTGTGCTCGTTGCACGGGATGCAGGCCAGGACGAGGTTCGACACCCGGTCGGAGCCGCCGCGAGAGCGGGGTCGGACGTGGTCGATGTTCAGGGGCACTCCGGTGATGCCGCAGTAGATGCAGGCGCGGCCGAACTTGGCGAGCAGGTATTCGCGGACCTCCGTGCCGTGGAGGGTGCCGTGCTGGTACTCGGCGCCCTCGAGGGGCCGTCCGGCCGAGATGGCGTGGATGTCGAACGCGGCCCGTTCGACGTGTACCGCCCGGACTGGCGCCCACCGGGTGAGACGGTCCACCCACGACACCGTGGTCTCCACACGGTGACGCAACGACGGCGCGAGCCAGCCCTGCGGCCGGGTGCGGCTGAGGAACCGCGGGGCACGGTAGCGGAGGTTGCGGGTACGGCGGCCACGCCGGTAGGCGGCCCGCTGCTCCAGCTTCTTGCGGATGACCGCGCCGCGGTGGTCGAGCTGCACGCTGTACCGCCCACGACGCTCACCCGCGACCGCCGTGAACACGGCGACACCGGTGTGCTTCGAACCGGGATCGACGCCCAGCTCGACACCGTCCACCGTGCTATCGGCGGCGGTGCGGTCCCCCAGGCGGATGACGAACGGTGTGTGCCGGTGGGCGACGGCCCGGCCGGACTTCAGCAGCTTCCGCGCCCTCGCGGGCGTGGTCGGCTGCAGCGGTGTGCCGTGCTTGTCCAGGACGAACACGGCGGGATGCCGCTCACACGGCCCCGCACCGGCCCCCGCAGGGGGCTCGGTGGTGACGCCGCCAGGCGCAGGTGCACGCCTGGCAGTCTCCCCTCGACCATGTTCCGTACCGGGTGCCGCAGAGCGGCGCTGTGGGCCCGTTTCGTTCCCGATCCGGGGAATGTCTGCTGCCCACAGTTCCAGAGCCAGCTGCTGAGGAAGCACAGCTGGGTGGGTCTTCTGTCCTGCACGGAACGTAGCCAACTTGGTTCACCTCCAATGTGGTGTTGGCTTGGTCTGGTAACGGCGGCCCTCAGCCGGTTCGGCTGAAAGCCCCTCCTTTCAGGGAGGGGATCCCGTTACGTCTGGTCTCCTGGGAGGAGGGCCGGGCCGTGCGGCGGCTGTATGAGCAGGGCGGCACGGTCCGGCGGGGGTTTGGTGGGGGGCTCGCTCAGGCCCGGCCGGCGAGCTCGTAGCCCGCCTCGTCCACGGCGGCGCGGACGGTCTCGTCGTCCAGCGGGGCGGCCGAGACCACGGTGACCTGGCCGGTGGAGGCCACGGCCTTGACGGAGGTGACGCCGTCGAGGGCACCGACCTCCTCGGTGACGGCGCCTTCGCAGTGGCCGCAGGTCATACCGGTCACCTTGTAGACGGTGGTGACTGCCTCGGAGCTCATGGGGTTCTCCTGTGTGGGGTGAGCGTGACGGTCGGTGCGCAGGAGGCACCGGAATGCCTCAGCGTCTCCTGGCACTCCTCACTCTATACCCCTAGGGGGTATGGATGGAAGCCGGTGGTGCGCCGTCGGTGACGGGTGCGGTGCGCCCGCGCGCACCCCTCCGCTGCGCGGGGCGGGGGAGGGGCGGGTGGCTGGGTGCGGCGCGGGCGTCAGGGCTGGGCGGGGACTCCCTCGGTGCCGAGCACCGGGGCGAGGTAGCCGTACAGGGCGGTCTTCAACTCCGCCACGTACGCCTCGCGTTCGGCGCCCTCATGGCCGAGGATCAGCCCCAGCCCGGCCTTGAACAGGGCGAACGCCATGTTCGCGGTGTGGGTGCGGCGCTCGGGGGAGAGGTCGGGGTTGCGGACGCCGATCAGCTCGCCGATGCGGTCCTGGATCGAGTCGTGCAGGGCGGCGTGCTCCTCGAGGAAGTGGCCCGGCGCGTCGGAGGACTGGAGCAGGGTCAGGAACGCGGGGTTCGCACAGTTGAACTCGATCATCGGGTCGAGGACCGCGTCGATCAGCTCGCGCAGCGGCAGCGCGGCGTTCTCCAGGGTGAAGACCACCCCGTGGGTCTCCAGCATCCGGCGGTTGAGGCGCTCGCCGAGCTCGACGGCGATGGCCTCCTTGTTCGGGAAGAACTGGTACAGCGTGCCGGGGGAGACCCCGGCCTCGCGGGCGATGGCGTTGGTGCTCGCGGAGGTGTAGCCGGCGCGGCAGAAGACGCTGGCCGCGGCGTCGAGCAGCTGCTGGATCCGGCGCTCGCCGCGTGCCTGTCTGCGGCGCGGCCTCGCCTTCTCGTCGGGCTGGTCCGCCTTGCTCTCGGTCACCTGTTTTCCCCGGCTCTCCGTGTTCGATTGACAAACACGAGCGCCCGCTCGCATTCTTGAGAAACGCGAGCGGTCGCTCGTGTTTACCGCCCATGGTAATCAGCGACCCGTGCTGCCTACGGACATTTGGTGGCGGCATGGGGCACAGGTGAAGGGGACACCGCGCCATGACCGATGTCAACCGCCCACCCGAGGACCGGATCGGAGGGTGGACCCGCCTGGTCACGGCGCGTCCTCGGCTGTCCCTGCTGATCGCTTTGATCTTCACCGCGCTGGCCGTCGTAGCCGGGAGCGGAGTCGCCGACCGGATGGGAAGCGGCGGCTGGGAGGACCCCGCGTCCGAGTCCGCGTATGCCACCAAGGCGCTGGAGAAGCGCTTCCCCGCCTCCCAGCCCAATCTGATCCTGCTCGTCGACAGCGGTAAGAAGACCGTGGACGATCCGGCCGTCGCCGCCGAGGCCCGGGCGCTGGCCAAGAAGCTCTCGGGCGAGAAGGCGGTCACCGGGGTCACCTCGTACTGGACCACCGGCGCGTCCTCGCTGCGCGCCCGGGATCGGGGCGAGGCGATCATCGCCGCGCGGATCCTGGGCGATGAGTCGGCCGCGGGCAAGGCGCTGGAGCGCATAGCGCCCCACTACCGGGGCGCCCACGGCCCGGTCGAGGTGCGGGTCGGCGGAATGGTCGCGGTCCGCCATGAGCTCCAGACCACCATCCAGGAGGATCTGCTGCGGGCCGAGATGATCGCCCTGCCCATCACTCTGGTGCTGCTCGTGATGGTCTTCGGCAGCGCCGTGGCCGCCCTGCTGCCGCTCGGGGTCGGCATCATCGCGATCCTCGGCACCGACGCGGTGCTGCGCGGGCTCACCGAGTTCACCGATGTCTCGGTCTTCGCGCAGAACCTGACCACCGCGCTCGGCCTCGGACTCGCCATCGACTACGCCCTGTTCATCGTGCGCCGCTTCCGCGAGGAGCTGGGCCGGGGCGCGGAGAAGCTGCCCGCCGTCGCGGCCACGCTGCGCACCGCCGGGCGCACCGTGCTCTTCTCGGCGCTGACCGTCGCCGCCTCGCTCGCCGCCATGCTGGTCTTCCCGCAGTACTTCCTGCGCTCCTTCGCCTATGCGGGGATCGCGGTGGTGCTGATCGCCGCCACCGCCGCCCTGGTGGTCCTGCCCGCGGCGCTCATCCTCCTGGGCGACCGGGTCAACGCCCTGGATCTCACCCGGCTGCTGCGCCGTGGCCGCCCGGCCCGGGGCGGTGAGTCCGGGGCGGGGTGGGCGCGGCTGGCCCGGCTGGTGATGCGGCGCGCCCCGGTGTTCGCGCTGGCCACCGTCGCCGGTCTGGTGGCGCTGGGACTGCCGTTCCTGAGGGTGGAGTTCGGCACCGCGGATGACCGTCAGCTGCCGTCGAGCGCCGAGTCCCATGTGGTGCAGCAGCACATCCGGGAGGGGTTCCCCGGCGGCCCCGGGGGTGCGGTGGAGGTCCTCGCCGAGGGTGGCGGCACCAGCACCAAGGCCCTCGCCGACTACAGCGCCAAGGTCTCCGCCCTCCCCCAGGTGCTGCGGGTGGACAGCCCGGCGGGCCGGTTCGCCGACGGGCGGCGGGTGGCCGAGCCGGGTCCGGCGGAGGCGGCGCGGCTGTCCAATGGCTCGGCGGAGATCACCGTGCAGCCCAAGGGCGAGGCCGTGGACACCGCCAGCCAGGACCTGGTGCGGACGATCCGCGCCCAGGAGCCGTCGTTCACCACCTCGGCGACCGGCACCGCCGCAGTCCTGGTGGACACCAAGGACTCCATAGCCGACCGGCTGCCCTGGGCCGCGGCCATCATCGTCGCCGTCACCCTGCTGCTGGTCTTCCTGCTCACCGGAAGCGTGCTGATACCGATTCAGGCCGTGCTGCTCAACGCGCTCAGTCTGACCGCGATGTTCGGCGCGGTGGTGTGGGTCTTCCAGGACGGGCATCTGTCCGGCCCGCTCGCCTTCACCACCTCCGGCGATATCGAGACCACCCTGCCCGTCCTGATGTTCTGCGTCGCCTTCGGGCTCTCCATGGACTACGGGGTCTTCCTGCTCTCCCGGATCAAGGAGGAGTACGACCGCACCGGGGACCATCAGGCGGCGGTGGAGTTCGGACTGCGGCGCACCGGCGGCCTGATCACGGCGGCGGCGCTGATCCTCGCCGTGGTGATGGTGGGCATCGGCACCTCGCGGGTCACCAACACCAAGATGCTGGGGCTGGGCATCGCCCTGGCCGTGCTGATGGACGCGATGGTGGTGCGCGGGCTGCTGGTGCCGGCGGTGATGAAGCTGACCGGCCGGGCCACCTGGTGGGCCCCGGGCCCGTTGCGCCGGCTGCACACCCGGTTCGGGCTGAACGAGGGGGAGTCCACGGATGCCGCCACCGACGGCGATGCCGACGATCGCCGGTGCGGTGGCGAGGGCGGACCTCACGGTGAGGACGGGGCTCAAGGGGAGGGGGAGAAGGCGCGGGACCGGGTGAGTACGGGCATCTGACGCCTCACGCGGGCGTGGCGGCACCGCTAGTCCTCGCCGTCACGCCGGGCGCGGCGGTTGCCGGGTCTGCGGAGCACCCAGGAGCGGATCGTATCCGCGTACCAATACGGTTTGCCGCCCTCCACATGATCGGGGGGCGGCAGCAGACCGTGCTTGCGATAGGACCGTACGGTGTCGGTCTGCACACCGATATGCGCGGCGATCTCCTTGTACGACCACAGCCTCCGGTCGGTCATCTCTTATGCCCTTCCGCAGGGCGTCGCGGTGACGGCCCGGTGGGGCCGTCGGGGGAGCCACGGCGCGCCTGCTCACATTCCATCAGCCTGTGCCCGGTCAACGACGGTGAGTGAAGGGCGGCCCGGGGCTGTTGAACATCTGTGACGGAGGCGTGTGGAGATGTGACCGCTGTGACGCATGGGTGACGCACCGGACGAGACCCGGACGCCATGACCACAGCGGGCCGGCCGTAAGGCCACGGCCGGCCCGCTGGGCGTCAGCTGGAGACGGGGCGTCAGCTGGAGACGGGGTGTCAGCTGAAGACGGACGTCAGCTGTAGAAAGCGGGGCGCTCGATCATCTCTACCGCCGTGCGCTGACCCGTGGCCTGGGCCCGGACCCCCGCCTCGCTGACGGCGGTCGCGGCATAGCCGTCCCAAGTGCTGGGGCCCTCGACCTCCCCGCGCCGGGTGGCGTTGACCCAGCTCTGCACCTCGCGGTCGTACGCCTCCTCGAAGCGGGCCACGAAGTCGGGGGCGATCTCCCCGCCCCAGGTGCCGGGCCGGTTGACCAGCATCCCGTGGGCATCGCCGACGCGGGCGGTGCCCCGCTCGCAGACCGCCTCCGCCTGTACCTGGTAGCCGAAGCCGCAGGTGGCGAAGATCTCCACATTGACGATCGCCCCGCCGGTGGTCTCGAAGACCACCAGCTGGGGGTCGCTGAGCGGCTCGGGCGACAGCGAGCTGGGGGTCGGCTTGAGCACGGTGACCGCGGCGATCTCCTGCTCCAGCAGCCAGCGCGACTGGTCCATCTCATGCACCACCGAGTCGGTGATCATCATCTCGTTGGTGAAGTACGAGTGCACCGAGGCATTGCGGTGGCGGCAGTGCAGCAGCAGCGGGCGACCCAGCTCACCCCCGGCCAGCAGCGCCTTGAGCTTCATGAACTCGGTGTCGTAGCGGCGCATGAAGCCCACCTGCACCCGGCGGTGGCCCAGCCGCTGCTCGGCCTCCAGCACCCGCAGCGCGGACGCGGAGTCCGGGGTGAGCGGCTTCTCGCACAGCACCGGCAGATCGCGCTCGAACGCGCTGAGCAGCGCGGCCTCATGCGCGGGCCCGGGCGAGGCGATAAGCACCGCGTCCACGCCGGGCGCGGCCATCGCGGCGGCCGGGTCGGTGAACGCCTGACAGCCGTCGGCGGTGTCGGCGACCGCCTTGGCCCGCGCCTCGTCGATGTCGACCACGGCGGCCACCCGGGCGCCGCTGATCACGTCGTTGATGCGGCGGACATGGTCGGCGCCCATCTTGCCGGTCCCGATGACGGCGACCCCGAGCGTTCCCTGCTGGGTCATAAACCTCTCTCTTCTCTCTCTGCTCTCTGGACGGTTCGAAGGCCCGTGGGGCGATGGCCTGTGGGGCGATGGCCCGTGGGGCGAAGGGGGAGGGGTCAGGCGCCGCAGGAGCGCAGGAAGCGCCGGGTGCGCTCGGCGATGGGGAAGGGCTGGCCGGGCGGGCAGGGGTACATGTCCTGCTCGACGATGGCGAACAGATCCACATCCAGGTTCTGGGCCGCGGTCAGGACCGGACCCAGCTCCGGAACGCCGTTCGGCGGTTCGCACATCACACCGCGCTGGACCGCGGGGCCGAACGGCACCTCGTTCTTGACCACATCGGCGAGGATCTCCGGGTCGACCTGCTTGAGGTGGAGATAGCCGATGCGCTCGCCGTAGGTCTCGATCAGCTTGACGCTGTCGCCGCCGCAGTAGGCGTAGTGGCCGGTGTCCAGGCAGAGGTTGACCAGGTCGTGGTCCGTGGCGTCCAGGAAGCGGGCCACGTTCTCCTCGGTGTCGATATGGGTGTCGGCATGCGGGTGGACGACGATGTCGAGCCCGAAGCGCTCCCGCACCTCACGGCCCAGCCGCTCCATCCCGGTGGACAGATGGCGCCACTGCTCGGCAGTGAGCGTCGGGGGCTCGATCAGCTCGGCGGTCTTGTCGTCCCGCCAGAAGGAGGGGATGACCACGAGGTGCTTGGCGTTCATCGCCCGGGTCAGCTCGGCCACCTGGGAGACGTGCTCCCAGGTGGCGTCCCAGACCTCGGGGCCGCGGTGCAGCGAGGTGAACACGGTCCCCGCGGAGACCGTGAGACCGCGCCGGCCGGTCTCCTCGGTCAGCCGGGCCGGGTCCGTGGGCAGATAGCCGTACGGACCCAGCTCGATCCACTCGTAACCGGCCTCCGTAACCTCGTCGAGGAAGCGCTGCCAGGGGACCTGCTGATCGTCGTCGGGGAACCACACCCCCCAGGAATCGGGGGCCGAGCCGACCCGGATGCGGTCCAGGGCGGGTGCGGGGGAGGCGTCGGCAGTCATGGCAGAGGGTCTCCTCGGTGTGCTGGGGTGCCCGCGTCGTACTGTTTTGGGCAGCTTCACCGGCCGGGCGGGCGGCCGTCAAGCCTTCGTCAGGACATTCGGACGTCTTGTCAGGGAAAGGCGTCGGAGGGATGGCGTCCGTCAGGAGGTGTCCATCAGGAAGCTGGCGCCGTCACCTCCTCCGGCAGTTCGTCCACATCGACCCCGCGGACCTGGGCCAGCTCATCCGTTGCAGAACGGGAGCCTCTCCCCGTGGGTGGCCACTGTCAAGACTTTGTCATGACAACATTTCATCTGGACGTCACGAGGCGATAACGCGCCCCACGGGCCCGGATGATGACGTCCGTATGTAAGGACAAAGTCTTGACAGTGGGCGGGGCACACGTCTAGACCTGAAGGGCCGGGGTGGATCCCGGAGTTCTGAGCACCAGACCCTGAGCTGCGTCTTTCCCGAAGGGGCAGGCATGAGTGAGCCGTACGACCTGATCACGATGGGCCGCATCGGAGTGGACCTGTATCCACTACAGACCGGTGTGCCACTGCCGCAGGTTGAATCGTTCGGAAAGTTTCTCGGCGGCTCGGCGACCAATGTCGCGGTCTCCGCGGCCCGCTTCGGCCATCGCTCCGCGGTGATCAGCCGCACCGGGGCGGATCCGTTCGGCGACTACATCCACCAGGAGCTGCGGGCCTTCGGGGTGGACGACCGCTTCGTCACCCCCGTCGAGGAGTACCCCACCCCGATCACCTTCTGCGAGATCTTCCCGCCGGACGACTTCCCGCTGTACTTCTACCGCCGCCCCAAGGCGCCCGATCTGGAGATCCACGCCGATGAGCTGGACCTCGACGCCATCCGCGCCGCCCGGATCTTCTGGATGACCGGCACCGGGCTCAGCGAGGAGCCCAGCCGCACCAGCACCCTCGCCGCGCTCGCCGCCCGCGCCAAGAGCGGCACCACCGTCTTCGACCTCGACTGGCGGCCGATGTTCTGGGCCGACCCGGAGACCGCCCGCCCCTTCTACGCCGAGGCGCTGTGCCACGCCACCGTCGCCGTCGGCAACGTAGACGAGTGCGAGATCGCCACGGGGGCGCGCGAGCCCAAGGCGTGCGCGCAGGCGCTGCTGGACGCGGGTGTGGAGATCGCCGTCGTCAAACAGGGCCCGCGCGGGGTGCTCGCCGTGCACCGCGACGGCACCACCGCCGAGGTCCCGCCGGTCCCGGTCGAGGTGGTCAACGGGCTCGGCGCGGGCGACGCGTTCGGCGGCGCCCTGTGCCACGGGCTGCTCACGGGCCGGCCCCTGGAGCAGGTCATGCGGTACGCCAACGCCGCGGGCGCCATCGTCGCGTCCCGCCTCGCCTGCTCCTCCGCGATGCCCACGGAAGCGGAGGTCGAGGCTCTGCTGGCGGGGGACTGACCCCGGGTGCCAGGCCCTTCCCCTCGTCCGGTCATGCGGTCCCCGCGCTCCGTGTGCCCTTCATGAATCGCGAATGCGAGGAAGTACTTTGAGTATCAGCGTTTCCGACCTCGTGACGGTGCGCAGCCGCCATCCGGAGGCCATCGCCGAGGCGGCCGCCCGCCGGGTCCGCCGCCCCCTCATCGGGGACAGCGGCCGTCTGATGATCGTGGCCGCCGATCACCCGGCGCGCGGCGCCCTCGCCGTCGGCGGCCACAAGTTGGCCATGGCCAACCGGGTGGAGCTGCTGGAGCGGCTGTGTGTGGCGCTGTCCCGGCCCGGGGTCGACGGGGTGCTCGCCACCGCCGACATCCTCGAGGACCTGCTGCTGCTCGGCGCCCTCGACGGCAAGGTCGTCATGGGCTCGATGAACCGCGGCGGCCTCGCCGGAGCCTCCTTCGAGCTCGACGACCGGTTCACCGGACACCGCCCCCAGGACATCGAGCGCCTCCGCTTCGACGCCGGCAAGCTGCTGCTGCGCATCGACTACGAGGACGCCGGTTCGCTGACCACCATGGTCACCACGGCCCGCGCCATCGACGACATGGCGGAGCGGCGGCTGCCCGTCTTCGTCGAGCCGTTCATCTCCCGGCGGACCGGCGGAAAGGTCGTCAACGACCTGTCCGCCGAGGCCGTCACCAAGTCCATAGCCATCGCCTCCGGCCTCGCCGGAACCTCCGCCTACACCTGGCTGAAGGTGCCGGTCACCGACGACGCCGACGAGATGGCGGCGGTGATGGAGACGAGCACCCTTCCGGCGGTGTTGCTCGGCGGCGACGTGGGCAAGTCTCCGCAGGACCAGGAGGAGGCGTACGAGAAGTGGCGCAAGGCGCTGGGCCTGCCCACCGTGCAGGGGCTGGTCGTCGGCCGCTCCCTGCTCTATCCGGCGGAGGGCAGTGTCGAGACCGCCGTGGACACCGCCGTCGGCCTGCTATGACGCTGTGAGAAAGGCAGAGACGTAACGCCATGACCACCACCGATCCGTTCCCCGGCTTCCATGTGCAGGCCGGCAAGGCGGCCGACGGGCCCTACGCCGTGGACATCGCCCCCGAGCGGGCCGGCTGGGGCTACTCCAGCCTGCGGGTCCTCGATCTGCCGCCCGGCGGTTCGCACTCGCTGGCCACCGGTGACAGCGAGTGGATCGTGCTGCCGCTGAGCGGTGGCTGCACCGTGATCGCCGAGGGCGAGACGTTCGAACTGCACGGCCGGGAGAGCGTGTTCAGGGGGGTGAGCGACTTCGTCTATCTGCCGCGCGACTCCCACGCCCAGATCGCCAGCGGCGCGGGCGGCCGCTTCGCGCTCACCGGCGCCCGCTGCGAGCGCCGGCTGCCCGCGCGCTACGGACCGGCCTCCGCCGTCCCCGTCGAGCTGCGCGGCAGCGGCAACTGCTCGCGCCAGGTGAACAACTTCGGCGCGGCGGGCGTCTTCGCATGCGACAAGCTCATCGCCGTCGAGGTGCTCACCCCGGGCGGCAACTGGTCCTCGTACCCGCCGCACAAGCACGACCAGTGCCGCCCCGGCGAGGAGAGCGAGCTCGAGGAGATCTACTACTTCGAGATCGCCGAGGCCCACGGCAACGAGGGCGTCGGCTATCAGCGGGTCTCCCCGTCCGGCCACGGCCGCGGCACCGACGTGCTCGCCGAGGTCCGCTCCGGTGACACCGTCCTGATCCCCGACGGCTGGCACGGCCCCTCGATCGCCGCCCCCGGGCACGACATGTACTACCTCAACGTCATGGCGGGTCCGGAGGCGGAGCGCGCCTGGCTCATCTGCGACCACCCCGACCACGCCTGGATCCGCTCCACCTGGCCCGACCAGGCCGTCGACCCCCGTCTGCCCCTCTATCGAGCACCCGCTGGAGACTCACGATGAACGGTTCGGCAGTGCGCCGCCTCACCGTCGCCCAGGCGCTGGTGGAGTTCCTGGCCCACCAGTACACCGAGCGCGACGGGCGGCGGCATCGCCTGATCAACGCCACCTGGGGGATCTTCGGCCATGGCAATGTGGCCGGGCTCGGCCAGGCGCTGCTGGAGTCCGGGCCGGACACCATGCCGTACCTCCAGGGCCGTAACGAGCAGGCGATGGTGCACGCCGCGGTCGGCTACGCCCGGCAGAACAACCGGCTCGCCGCCCAGGCCGTCACCACCTCCATCGGCCCCGGTGCCACCAACCTGGTGACCGGTGCCGCGCTCGCCACCGTCAACCGGCTGCCGGTGCTGCTGCTGCCCGGCGACATCTTCGCCACCCGGCCCGCCGACCCCGTGCTCCAGCAGCTGGAAGTTCCGTACGCGGGCGACATCTCGGTGAACGACGCGCTGCGCCCGGTCTCCCGCTACTTCGACCGGGTGATGCGCCCCGAGGCGCTGATCCCGGCCGCGCTCCAGGCCATGCGGGTGCTGGCGGACCCGGCCGAGACCGGCGCCGTCACCCTGGCCCTGCCGCAGGACGTCCAGGCCGAGGCGTTCGACTGGCCCGAGGAGTTCTTCGCCGACCGGGTGTGGCACGTCCGCCGCCCCGCCCCCGAGGCGACCGAGGTGGCCGCCGCCGCGCGGACCGTCCGCGCCGCCCGCCGGCCGCTGATCGTGGCGGGCGGCGGGGTCCACCACAGCGAGGCCGAGGACAGCCTGCGCGCCCTCGTGGACGCGACCGGCATCCCGGTGGCCTCCACCCAGGCGGGCAAGGGCTCGCTGCGCTACGACCACCCCGCCGACATCGGCGGGATCGGCCACACCGGCACCGCCGTCGCGGACGACCTGGCCCGCACCGCCGACCTGGTCATCGGCGTGGGCACCCGCTACAGCGACTTCACCACCGCGTCCGCGACCCTGTTCGCGGACCCGGCGGTCCGCTTCCTCAACCTCAACATCACGCCCTTCGACGCCCACAAGCTCGGCGCCACCACCGTGGTCGCCGACGCCCGCGCCGCGCTCGAAGCGCTCACCGCCGAGCTGGCGGGCCACCGGGTGGACGAGACGTACGAGGCCGAGTACCGCACCGGGAAGACCGCGTGGGAGCGCCGGGTGGACGCCGCGTACGCCGCCGAGGACGAGACCGCCCGCCCGTCCCAGACCCAGGTCCTGGGCGCGCTGGACGCGGTCGTCGGCGACGAGGACGTGGTGATCAACGCGGCGGGCTCGCTGCCGGGCGACCTCCACAAGCTGTGGCGCGCCCGCTCCCCGCGCCAGTACCACCTCGAGTACGGCTACTCCTGCATGGGGTACGAGATCCCCGGTGCCATCGGCGTACGGCTCGCGGCGCCCGCCACGCCGGTCTGGGCGCTGGTCGGGGACGGTACGTATCTGATGATGCCCACCGAGATCGTCACCGCGGTCCAGGAGGGCATCAACATCAACGTCGTGCTGCTCCAGAACCACGGCTACGCCTCGATCGGCGGTCTGTCGGAGACCACCGGCGCCGAGCGCTTCGGCACCGCCTACCGCTTCCGGGCGGCCGACGGGCAGTACACCGGCGATCCGCTCCCGGTCGACCTGGCCGCCAACGCCGCCTCGCTGGGCATGGATGTGCTCCGCGCGAAGAGCGTGGGCGAGCTGCGGGCGGCGCTCGCCGAGGCCCGCGCCTCGGACCGGCCCACATGTGTCTATGTGGAGACCGAAACGGCCGACACAGTGTCCGGCGCACCCGAGGCACAGGCGTGGTGGGATGTGCCTGTCGCCCAGATCGCGACCCGTCCGGCCGCCGTGAAGGCCCGCGAGGACTACGACCGGCAGGCCGCCGCACGCCGCCGCCACCTCTGACGTTTCTGACGTTGTTCGAGAGAAAGGCTCCGCACCCATGAAGACCGTCAACCACTGGATCGGCGGAAAGACCGTCGAGGGCGCGACCGGCGCGTACGGACCGGTCTACAACCCCGCCACCGGCGCCCAGGACACCCAGGTCGCCCTGGCCTCCGTGGACGAGGTCGACGCGGCCGTGGCCGCGGCCAAGGAGGCGTTCCGCTCCTGGGGCACGGTGTCCCTGTCCAAGCGCACGGCGGTCCTCTACAAGTACCGCGAGCTGCTGGACGCCCACCGCGACGAGATCGCCGAGCTGATCACCGCCGAACACGGCAAGGTCCACTCGGACGCGCTCGGCGAGGTGGCCCGCGGTCTGGAGATCGTGGAGCTGGCCTGCGGGATCGCCGAGAAGCTCAAGGGCGAGCTGTCCACCCAGGTCTCCACCGGGGTCGACGTCTCCTCGATCCGCCAGCCGCTGGGCGTGGTCGCGGGCATCACGCCGTTCAACTTCCCGGCCATGGTGCCGCTGTGGATGTTCCCGGTGGCCATCGCCTGCGGTAACACCTTCGTCCTCAAGCCCAGCGAGAAGGACCCCTCGGCCTCCCGCCGGCTGGCCGAGCTGGCCTCCGAGGCGGGGCTGCCGGACGGGGTGCTCAACGTGGTCAACGGCGACAAGGCGGCCGTCGACCGGCTGCTGGAGCACCCGGACGTCGCCGCCGTCAGCTTCGTGGGCTCGACCCCGATCGCGAAGTACATCCAGTCCAGGGCCGTCGAGCACGGCAAGCGGGTGCAGGCGCTCGGCGGCGCCAAGAACCACATGCTGGTGCTGCCCGACGCCGATCTGGACTTCGCGGCGGACAACGCCATCAACGCGGCCTACGGCTCGGCCGGTGAGCGCTGCATGGCGGTCTCGGTCGTGGTCGCGGTCGGCGACGCGGGCGACGACCTGGTGAAGAAGATCGCCGACCGGGCCGCCAAGTTGCGGATCGGCCCCGGGAACGACCCGGCCTCCGAGATGGGCCCGCTCATCACCAAGGAGCACCGCGACAAGGTCGCCTCCTATGTGCACGGGGCCGCGGCCCAGGGCGCCGAGGTGGTCGTGGACGGCACGGGGTACTCCGTGGAGGGCCATGAGGACGGCTTCTTCATCGGCGTCTCGCTGCTGGACAGGGTGCCGCCGACGGCCGACGCCTACCGTGACGAGATCTTCGGCCCGGTGCTGTGCGTGGTGCGCGCCGAGACCTACGACGAGGCCATCGCGCTGATCAACAGCTCGCAGTGGGGCAACGGCACGGCCATCTTCACCCGCGACGGCGGCGCCGCCCGCCGCTTCCAGCTGGAGGTGGAGGCGGGCATGGTCGGCGTCAACGTGCCGATCCCGGTGCCGGTGGGCTACCACTCCTTCGGCGGCTGGAAGGACTCGCTCTTCGGCGACCACCACATCTACGGCAACGACGGGGTGCACTTCTACACCCGCGGCAAGGTCATCACCACCCGCTGGCCGGAGCCGTCCGAGGAGGTCGGCATCAACCTCGGCTTCCCGAAGAACCACTGAGGCGTGGAACCACCGAAGGTGAAGAACCACTGAGGCGTATGTGACGTGTGATTCGCACGTTTGAGTGGTTTCCCCGCCCCCTGCCGGACCCGGTCCGGCAGGGGGTTTCGCCGTTGTGACGGGCGGGGATCCCAGGCGCAACAAGCACGGGAAGCCGGGGGAAAGCGGGGGAGCCGACGTGCCTGGGTTCACGGAGGGGGAAGGGGCCGAGGAGTTCATCGAGGCGTTCAAGGGCGCCGTGGTGCCTCGGGACCGAAAGGCCAAGGCGCGGGACCTGCTGCCGCCCGTGCTGCTGCTGGCGAGCGGCGAGGGGGCGCCGGGCCGCGCCCACCGGGCGATGCGGGGGCTGCGCCGGATGCTCTATCCGGACGGCGCCAAGCGGGTGCCGTACGCGGCGCTGGGCCCCGATGAGATTCGCGCGGCCGCCGGGCGGCGGCCGCTGACGCTGGACCTCGGCCGGGAGCTGTGCGTCGATGTGCCCCGCCGCACCGGCGGTCTGCGGCTCACCGACTTCTGGCTGATGCGGGACATCGTCGAGCAGGCGCTGGACCCGAGGGCCGCCGAGCCGGACGGTGGCGCGCTGCGCGACCACTGCTACACACAGCGGCTCAAACGAGGGCCGCTGCTGCGGGCGTTGTGGACGCTCGGCGGCGAAGGCGGCGACAGCGGGGCGGGGAGCACACCGGGGAGCACGCCGGGGCCGGGCTGGATCGCGGAGCTGCGCCGGCTGCTGGTGCGGCCCCTCTTCCAGCTGCTGCCGCGCTGGTGGTGGGGGCGGCGCCGGACCCGTCGGCTGCTGCGCTCCACCCGGCGCGGCTGGTACGCGGACTGGCGGCGCATCAGTCATGGCCGCACCGCCGAGGAGTTCTTCGAGAACGCCGCGCGGCTGGTGCGCGCCGAGCGCGCACGGGACGGGGAGGCGGCGGTCGGCCGCTGGGAGGAGCTGCTGCTGCGCGCGCTGCTGGCGGATCTGCGGCGCGCGGCGCGGCCGGGCCGGATCTCGCCCTGGCGGCGCAGGCGGCGCACCCGGTGCGCCTTTCTGCTGGAGCTGCCGGAGGACGCCGCGGGCGCGGCGGCCGGGGAGCGCTTCCTGGAGCGGTACGGAGAGGCCGCCCGGGACACCCGGTGCGCGGCGGTCGTGGTGGTGGCCGTGGTCCCGGCGCCCCCGGCGCCCCCGGCGCCCCCGGCGCCCCCGGCGCCCCCGGCGCCCCCGGCGGGCGAGCCCCCGGCGGGCGCGTCCCCGGTGGGTG
>NZ_BAAAIF010000061.1:0-64122 GCF_039525925.1 Streptomyces javensis
ACGTGCACACACCCCGCAAAACGAAGCCAGCGAAACGGCAAACGAACAAAACGTCCAACCCACGGCCCCGCCGCACAGGTTAAAGATCAAGCTAGGGCGTGTTTCGAAAGTGCTGGTCACAGCCATTCGTTGACGGCCGCGACCAGCACGGTCGCCTCATAGCGGACGGCGAGCTTGTCGTACCTCGTTGCCACCGCGAAGCATGGCCGCATCCACGGCCTGCCGATTCCCGGGGCCTCAGCAGGCCGAGTGACCTGCGACGTTAAAGGCCAAGCTCAGGAAGAAGGGAGCTCAGACCTCGCAGTGCAGCTACCTGGAAGTCACGCAGCTGGCTCCGGGGCTACTGGTGCCGTGGAAGAGCCTGTGCCTTCTGCGCCGAAAGAGTCTTGTAGACGGTACCCGCGAGGTCGGGCAGCGTGTCCCCTTCGCCAACGGCGCTGTTGACAGCAATGGCGATGATCATGCCAGTCTTCGGGAAGTACATGTGCAGCACCCGGTTTCCATAAGTGGCCCCCTCATAGGCCCAGACCGTCCCGGCCACAGGATGGACCAACTTCACGACACCGAGCCCGAAACCCATGGGATCGTCGGCCGTGACGCTCTTGATGGGCTTACTCGTCTTCGTCGAGACCAGGGACTCCAGCTCGCGCTGCTGCGCTGAGGGCAGCAGTCGACCGCTGTACAGCGCCCTGTCCCAAGCCGTCATGTCTCGCAGTGAACTCACCAGGCCACCCGCCCCCTGCGCCCAGGACAGGCGGAGCCGAGGAAGTGACTTGTTGAGATGCTTCGGCAGGACGGAATGGGTGGAGTACGGCGTCGGCATGCGCGAGGCCGTGTCCGGAGGGCAGTCCGGGGGGAGGCAGGTGTCGTTCATTCCGAGAGGTTCGATGATGCGCTCGGCGAGCCGCTCATGGTAAGTATCGTGCGACGCTCGTTCGACGATCATCTGCGCGAGGAGGTAGTTCGTATTCGAGTACTCGTACTTCGCGGGACCCAGTGGCAGACCCTCCACATAGGACATCAGGCGCTCCAGCGTGAAGCGCGTGGAGGGATTGGCGTCGAAATCCTTCAGGAACGCATTCTGCTCGGTGTAGCTGGGGATGCCGCTGGTCATCGACAGCAGTTGCTTGATGGTGACATCGCGCCACGCCGGATACTGGGGAAGCCACTTTCCCAGCTTGTCCCGTATGGACAGCTTTCCTTCGGCCTCCAGTTGAAGCAGCAGCACGGACGTGAACGCCTTGGTGTTGCTGCCTATCTGCCACAGCGCCTTGCTGTTCACCGGTCGACCACCGCCGTAGCGGGACGTCCCCGCATCGACCGAGATATCAGGGCGCTGATCGGCATAGGTCACCCGAAGGGAGACCGCTGAGAAATGATCCTTAGTGCCCTGAGCGTCCAGATATTTCTCGAGGTCACTTCGCAGTGACGCGGTGGCACTGCGAACGGATGGCTCCACCACTGCGTGCGCGACGGCCGGCCCACTTCCCGACACCATCATCCCCGAAACAATCGCCGCGGTGGCCGTCGCCAGGGCCACGAGGCGCTCCCCTTGCTGGCCACCCCGCCGACGAAGCCTGTACCTCATTGTCGCTATTCCTCCATCGAATTGAACAGAACTGGGAAATGACGATCACGCTACGCAGTGGAGGCACGGCAGGTAATGGGGGTAACCCCCGCTTGGTAGTGGTGCTGACCCCCTGAGTGAGGCCAAGTACAGCTTCGAAGGCAGCCATCTGCCCGTCGGAAGAGGAGAGACCGCGACGGTCATTGACTCATGTCTGGGGATAGTTGTTGCCGATCCTGAGGGGGGCGATGCTGGTTGTAGTGCCGGATGTACTCGGTCAGGACCGCTTGGGCATGGGCCGTGTGGTAGATCAGGATCCGGTCGAGGACTTCGCGGCGTAGGGTCCCAACGGCTCGCTCGCAGATTGCGTTCGCCTTTCGGGCCCCAGGCGGGCTGAGCAGGATCTCCACGTCGTCGGCCTGGAAGTCGGCGTCGAAGGCGCAGGTGTACTTGCGGTCGCGGTCGTGGAGGAGGAAGCGCAGGGAGTCCATCCGGCATCCCATGGCCATGGCGGGATTCCTGGCCTGCTGGACGGTACATCGGGCGGTGGGATGGGCGGTGACGCCGGCGAGGTGGATTCGTCTCGTGTCGTGCTCGATGAAGACCAGGGCGTAGAGGCGCTTGAGCGCGATGGTGTCGAGGTGGAGGAAGTCGGCGGCGAGGATGCCGCGCGCCTGGGCGGTCAGGAACTGGCGCCAGGTCGGGCCGGCGCGCTGCGGAGCGGGATCGATGCCGGCTGCGTGCAGGATCTCCCAGACCGTGGATGGGGTGATCGAGTAGCCGAGGCGTGCGAGTTCGCCGTGTATGCGGCGGTGGCCCCACGTGCTGTTGTCCTTGGCCAGGCGCAGGATGAGCTGCTTGACGGTGGCCGCGGTGGAGGGCCTGCCGGGGCGGCGGTGCTGGGAGAACGTCCAGTTCCGCGCGATGAGTTGCCGGTGCCAGGCCGGCAGCGTGGTCGGTGTGACTGCGAATACGTGGCGCCAGCGTTCCCGCGGGACCAGCCGGGAAGGGACGGCGGGCCACATCCGGTCGGCGGGCTCGTAGCGGACTCGGGCGATCTGGCGGCGTAGCACCGCGTTCTCGTGCCGTAATGCCAAGACTTCCGCATCCTTGGCCACGCGGCTGCGCAGCAATCGTATCCTCGAGCGGGACAGGTCGACCTGGGGCTTTGCGCCCAAGGGGGGCAGGTTCAAATCCTGTCGTCTTCGACCAGCGTTTTCGCAGGACGGAGGCCATTTGTCCAGAGATGGGAAAGCGGCCTTCTTCGTGTTGTGCGGCGTGGTGGTCGCATGGCGGTCGCACGCGTGCCTTGAGGTGTGGAGGCGCTGGGTGAACTGGCTGTCGGGGTGGCGAAGTAGGGCAGCGCGAGGCGTGTCCGGGACCTGTTCGGGTGGTCGCGGCGTGGTCGCGGCCAGTCTGGTCAGTGCGGATGACTACCGGCGGCCGGCGGCCGCTGCTGGCCGACAGCGACTGTGCGGTGGAGGGCAGGCCCCCGGGGGCACGTGGTGGACCCGAAGTGCTGCCACGGCCCCCGCCACAATCCGCACTGGCACGTCGTCCACGAGTACGGGTGCGGGCTGTTCCGTGCGGGTGGCGATGAAACGGCTCCAGGACGCGCCCTGGCACCTGCGGGACGGTGGGTACGTCCGCGTTCGAAGGCGGGCACGGCGTTCCTGGACGCGTGCCTGCTGGAGACCGCCTGGGGTGCACCGACTTCGGGCCCTGGCCCCCAACAACCCGGCACCAACATCAGGTTGGAAGAGGCTCACTCTTCACAGACTGATTGCAGCGATGCCGGCAAGAACGATCACGGCACCGGTGATGCGGCGGGGAAGGTGCCCCTCGTGGAAGAGCCGCCAGGCGAGCAGCGATCCGAGGACGATGGACGATTCGCGGAGCGGGGCGACGAGCGCGACGGGGGCGGTTTGCATCGCGACGAGGACGAGGATGTAGGCGATAGGCGAGAGCACCGCTATCAGGAGGATTGGGACCGCGTCGGTGCGGAATTCGAGCGCGAGCTGCTTGCGTCGGGTCAGGCCGCGCGGGAGGAGCATGAGGGTCTGTAGTAGCAGCGTGCCGACGTAGTACGGGATGGGTTTGAGGTGCAGGGCGGTGATGCTGTAGCTGTCCCAGAGCGTGTAGGCGACGATCGTCGCACCGGTGGCGGCCCCCCAGGCGATGCCGGGGAGGGGATGGCGGTGGCTGTGGCCGAAGGGATTGCCGGTGACGACGATGATGCCGCCGACCACGAGCGCTGCGCCGAGGATCGCGGTGCCGGTGAGGCGTTCGCCCAGGACGAGCAGCGCGCAGAGCATCGTGAGCACGGGTCCGGTTCCGCGGGCGACGGGGTAGACGACGCCGAGTTCGGCGCGGTCGTATCCGGTCTGCAACGTCAGTGAGTACGCCAGGTGCAGGACGGCGGAGACCGCGCAGCCGACCGCGAGCTCCCAGTCGAGGGTCTGCGCGCCGGTCGAGATGAACGCGACGCCCAGCGGGAGGAACAGCGCCGCCGAGGCGATCGCGTACGCCCAGACGAACAGGACCGTATCGCCACGTTTGTACTTGGATGCAGTGTTCCACACCGCGTGGCATGCGGCGGCAACGAGGACGATGGCGATGGTGCCGGGCAGCATCGGGTCCGGTTCAGCCGAGGTCGGGCAGGTCGATGCCCGCGTACTCGGCTCGTCGCCGGCGGTCCGGGTCTCGGATCGCGATCGCGGCTCCGAGGGCGTCGGCGACGGCGAGATGGGCGATGCGGCTGCCGGCGGCGGCCATCTGCTCCGACAGTGGCGCGCCGCCGACGGCGAGGACGACGTCGGCGAGGTCGGTCAGCGGCGTGCCGTACTGGTTCGTGATTGCGATCAGCGTCGCGTCGGAGGAGGACGCGGCGTCGGCGACGGCGAGCGTGGTCGCGGTGCGTCCGGTCGAGCTGACGAGGACGACGACGTCGTCGGGTCGGAGGAGCCGCATCGCGATCATCGCGGATTCGTGGTCGGTGATGCCGGTGGTTCTCGCGCCGAGCGCGCGGAGCCGGAACACGGCGTCGGCGGCGACCGTCGCGGACGGCCCCGCCCCGAACGCGATCACCTGCTGCGCGTGCAGCACCGAGTCGACAGCTGCGTCCAGCGCGGCCTCGTCGAGCGCCCCGCTGAGCGCGGTCAGGGCGTCGTGTCCCGCCCGGGCTGATGCGTCGATGATCGTGCGGGTCGTCGCGTCCGCGCCGAGGGCAGGCGACGGATCGAAGAAGTCCGTCGTGCCGCGGGCGCGGGCGATTTCGAGTTTGAGGTCGGCGAACCCGCCGAGGCCGAGCGCGCGGGCCGCGCGGACGACGCTCGGCGCGGACACGCCCGCCCGGGCAGCGACCTGCGCCGTGGTCGCGCTGCCGACGAACAGCGGGTCCTCCAGCAGGAGCTGCACCACGTTCGCCTCGCTGGGGGCCAGACCGCCGGCTCGGGCCTGGACGCTGCCGAGCCATTTCGCAAGGGAGTCGCTCATGAAAACGTAGTTACCTTTCACCTTGCACCCTCGTAACAGGGTAACATCGTCGGGTGACAGAAAAGAACAGTTCTCCAGACACGGGTGGTCAGCGGCCCCCGACTGTGGCGGTCGTCGGTCCGGGCGCGATCGGCACGACGATCGCGGCGGCGCTGTATGAGGCGGGCGCGGGCCCGATGCTGTGCGGCCGCACGCCGCGCGACCACGTGGAGGTGCGCGACGGGGACGACGTCGTCGTGGTGCCGGGACCAGTGCTCGTGGACCCCGATGCCGTCGATGGGACGGTCGATCTGGTGTTCCTCGCGGTGAAGGCGACGCAGACGGAAGGCGCTCTCGGGTGGCTGGAGGCGCTGTGCGCGCACGACACGGTGGTCTGCGTGCTCCAGAACGGCGTCGAGCAGGAGAAGAGCCTCGCCGGTCGCCTGTCCCATGGGCAGGCGGTCCCGGCCGTCGTCTGGTTCCCCGCGCAGACACTGCCCGACGGCGCGGTGCGGCTCCGCGGCGACGCACGGCTCACCCTGCCCGACGTGCCCGCCGCGGACGTCGTCGTGCGAGCGCTTGCCGGCAGCCGCTGCGCCGTGGATGTCTCGGCCGGTTTCGTGTCGGAGGCGTGGCGGAAGCTGCTCCAGAACGCCGCAGCTGGGCTGATGGTCCTCACGCGCCGACGGTCGGGCATGTTCCACAGGACCGACGTCAGCCGACTGACGACCGAGTACCTCCGCGAATGCCTCGCCGTGGCGCGAGCGGAAGGCGCAGCTCTGGACGACGCAGACGCCCTGGCGATCGTCGACAAGTTCCGAGGATTCCCGCCCGATATGGGCACCTCGATCCTGACCGACCGCGAGGCTGGCCGGCCGCTCGAATGGGATGTCCGCAACGGCGTCGTCCAACGGCTGGGAAAGCTGCACGGGATACCCACCCCGATCAGCGACGTCCTCGTGCCACTGCTCGCCGCCGCGAGCGGCGGCCCCGGATGACCCGCCGCGGGGTTGCTGCGATCGGGGTCAACCGAGGTGTGCAGTCACCGGTAGGCACGCTGCGCCGGGCAGCGTTTACTCGACTGGGTCTGAGGTTCCGGCATCGCTGCGCGCTGCGGCTGGTCCGAGCGACGCCACAGCCCCAGCCGCCCGCGGGCCGCGTCCTGGAAGGCGCCGTAGTCGGCGGTGCGGTCGATGGGCCACATCTTCTAGTCGGGCGGGTCGGCGAGCTGCGGGGCGTAGGCGACCCCGGCCAGGGTGAGCAGCCCAAACACGATGTCGTTGTTTATGTGGAAGTTCAAGTTGCTCTTCCTTCGGCTTGCCGCTCGGGTCGTTGGCGGTGTTGGCGCGGGCCGGAGAAGCCGCGCGCATAGAGTGAGATCTTTGATGGAGTGGCAGGAGTGGAGGCAGTGGAAATCACGGTCCAGTGGATACGGACGTCCTGGACGAAACTGTCCCGCGGAGGAGAAGCCGCCGCCCGTAGGAACGGGGCCCCGGTCGGCTTCACTGTCCCGTATGTGCCGCCCTCGTTTGCCCACGTGGTCCGCATGCATGAGCGAGACGGCTTCGAGCCACATGGCGTCGAGGAAGACCTGCGCAAGGTCGACCTCCAGCTTCGCGAAGCCGACGGCCGGCTGCGCGTACTTCCCCGAGTGCAGTCCCTATTCGCCATACCACCTCGGCCGCGACGGCCCCCAGCCGTGCGCCTTGCCTCCGGCCAGTGGGTCCGCTGGCAGCTCAACTACCGTTTCAGCAGCGCGGCGGGTGTGCGGGACTGGTCGTACTGGCTGGACACCTTCAACATCGCCTATGGCCCGGTGGGTGCCGACGTATTCTTGTCGCATCCCACTGTCCACGTTGACGAGCGAGGACCGCTCCGGTAGCTCCGCCCTGGGGTGACCTCGCGGTCCCAGCCGCGTTCGGCCGCGTCGCGGGCGAGGGCCAGCTCGACCTCGCGCCGTGCCCGCAGTTGTGGTGCGTATTCGGGTGTGGTGACGAACTTCGCGCAGGTCAGGTAGAGGTCGCACTCGCAGGGGCCTTCGGCGGGAAGCCGGAGGCAGCGGCCGAGTTCGAGTTCGGTCTTGAAGAAGTTGGTCTTGAGCCAGTCGACCGAGGTGTCCGGCAGGGTGCCATTGCGCAATTCGTCGGCAGCGGGGCCGGCGATGGCGGCGCCGGGACCGAGCACGGCCTGGTAGTCGCGCAGGACTTCCTGGTCACTGATCTGCGTGTAGACGAGCGCCATGTTCACGGAGGTGTGCCCGAGGACCTTCATGATCGTGTAGAGCTTCGCGCCGCGTTCGGCAAGCTGGGGCCCACCGTGTGGCGGAACCGATAGGCCGAGACGGTGCCCCGGCCGGTGCCGCCGCGGCCGCCGGGGCGGACGAGACCGACGGCCTTGCAGGCGGCCTGGATCGGGGTCTCGAACAGGTAGTACCTCGACAGCAGCTTGCCGTGGCTCATGAACAGGTAGTGGATCTCCTCGCCGGTCCGCTCGTCGGTGAACGGCCGCTCCGGTGCGTTTCTGCGCAGGTCGATGACCTTTTGCAGGGCCTCGGCGGCGCATCCGCCCCTACATCGCCACGGCCGGTGTGCTGTGGCTCGCCTGCATCGCCGCCGCCAGCGCGACCATGGGCGGCCACCGGCCCAGCGAAGTGCTGGGGGCCGCACTGTTGGCCTGTGCCTATTACGGCCTCGCAACCTGGCTGCTGCCGCCGGCCGCCGCGCCAGGCGCCACGCGGAGCACCCGTGCGCTGCCCGTCACCACCTCTACGGTGGCATTGGCCATCGCCCTCGTTTCCGGCGCACGAAACGACACCCTCACAAGGTCACTGGTCTCCGCGGCGACGGCCTTCATATGTGCGGCCCCGGCCTGGTGCGCCGCAGTCGGGCGGCCGGGTCGTCTCCGATCCCTGCGTGCCGGCCGGGAGCCGTGGCTGGCTGTCGACCCCAAGGGGTACGTGGGAGATCCTGCCTACGATGGCGGCGTACTGCTGAAGTCCCGCGCGCTGACGCTCCTTGAAGCGGATGACCTGCGCAAGGCTGTCCACCGCGTCTTGGACGTCTTCGCCGAGGCCGCTGAACTCGACCGTGAACTCGCCCAGCGGTGGGGGCCGCCTCGGCGACGTCGAGGGCCACTCCGTCCCTGGCTCCTTTCAGCGCCCGGCACGGGGAGTTCGCAGTAGGGGCCACGGTCGGTTCTCCAGATCTCGTACGTGTCCGCGGGGCGAGCGGTTCGCCTCGCGGGAGAATGCGGCTCGGTGCTCCTGGCCCAGGGTGGGGTGGTGCTTGACCGGCCAGGTGGAGTTCGCAGTTGGTCCCACCGGCTGCCGTTGTGCGGTCGTGGCCGGTGGGGACCTGTAAGCGGCTCACCGGGGGAGGGGTTGTCCCTTGGTCTCCGGCCCGACGAACCAGACGGTGGCGATGGCGATGACGTACATCACCACTCCGACGACGGTGGCAGCGGCGGTGATCCCGCCGAGCAGGGTGATGAGCATTCCGGTGCCGAGGGTGACCAGCGCGCCTGCGATGCGTGCGGAGTTGAACACCGTGGAGATCGCGGTGGCGCGACCCGAGGTGGGGAACAGCTCGGGCATGTAGATGGGCATCCAGGCGAACTGGCCCAGGATGAAGAACCCGGCCATGGCTGCCACGGCCAGTGCCGCCTGCGGGGTGTGGACGGCGAAGAAGAAGGTCGGGACGACGGCCGCGGATGCGGCGTAGTAGAGGAGCATGGTGGGTTTTCGGCCCCAGCGGTCGGCCAGGTAGCCGAGCAGGAGGTAGCCGGGTACGGAGGCGCCGTTGAACACCAGGCCGGCGTTGGCGCCCCATTGAGTGCCCGTCTCGCCGGTGTCCTTGGCGAGTTGGGCGGTGTATGCGGGGATCCAGGCCGACACGGCGTACAGGCCGATGACCGACACGACGGTCAGCACGAGCAGCCGTAGCCCGCGACGGCGTAGGTGGGCGTGGCTGAAGACGGCGGTGAAGGGGGAGCGCAGGAGTGCCCTGTCCGCGGCTGTGACGGTGGTGCCGGCTTTTTGGGCGGCTTTGGCCTTGCGTCGCCGGTCGCGGACCGAGGTCCACATCTCGGGGTCGCGGACGGCCCGCCGTACGTAGAGGACGATGAGTGCCGGGAGCGTGCCGATCAGGAAGAGGTACCGCCAGGCGTTGTCGCCCACGGGCTCCAGCAGGTACCAGGCCAGCGCGGCGATGGCCGCGCCGACGCCGAAGCCCGACTGAAGTACTGCGGCGGCTCGTCCTCGTGAACGGTCCGGCCAGAGTTCGCCGATCAGGGTGGTGGCGCTGCCCCACTCCGCTCCCAGCCCCATGCCGGTGATGAAGCGCAGGGTGAGCAGCCACCAGTAGTCGGGTGCGAGTGCGGTCAGACCGGTGAAGAGGGCGTACCAGAGGATGGAGAGGATGAGGGTGCGGCGTCGGCCGAGTCGGTCGGCCGCGAAGCCGGCGAGGATCCCGCCGAGCGCCCAGCCGGCGAGGGTGGCCGCAAGCAGGCCGCTGACGTAGGTGGGAAGGTCTGCCAGCTGTGCTTCGGTGCCCACCGCCACGACGGCCGTGGGGCAGACGAGGACGAGGGCGTAGGTCTCGAACCCGTCGAAGGTCCATCCCAGCCAGGACGCGAACAGCGCGCGGCGGCTGCTTTCGTCGATGTGGCGCACGGCTGGGGACGGGCCGAGAGTTCTGGGGGGCGACACGTCGTGTTGCAGGTCGGACATGGTGCTCTCCTTTGAGCGGTCGCGCGACGTCGTGACGTGCCCGTCGTCAGCCGATGACGTTGACCGGCCTGAGGACGGAAACCTCGACCGGTTTGGCGAGGAGGTCGGACAGCTGGGCGCGGTACGCCTTGTAGTGGGCCGTCGCGCGGTGCGCCTCCAGGGCCGCGGAGTCCTGGTAGCGCTCCAGGAGAACGAAGTCCGAGGCTTCCGTCTCGGTGGTGTAGAGGTCGTAGGAGCGGCATCCCGGCTCGGAGCGGGTCGGGGCGATCATTCCTTCGAGCAGGGACTGGAGCTGCGGAGCGCGGTCCGAGGCCGGGGTGAAGCGGGCGATCACGGTCACGTGGTTCTGGTCTGGCACGGGGACTCCCTTTGATTCTCGGCGGGGCTACTTGCGCCCACCAGATGTAAGACGTTATAAAACGTCTTATGACATGCGTCAAGGGTTCGGTGACCCCGCCGACCGTGACACCCGAAGGGGTTGTTACGCGTCCGGGCCTGCTGCCGGGTTCAATACGACTTATGACATCTGACATGGGCAACGAGCCCCGCTTCGACCTGTCGGCCGCCGGATTCCGGATCGAACGGGGCCGGACATCGGCGACGACGCAGCTGGCGGAGCAGATCAAGGCACTGATCCTCAAGCAGGAGCTGCCGCCGGGAACGCGGCTGCCCACGGAACGGGAGCTGATGGCTGAGACCGGTCTGAGCCGCATCACGGTCCGTGCCGCCGTGGGTGCACTGGAGTCGCAGGGCTGGGTGGTGCGCAAGCAAGGACTGGGCACCTTCGTCTCCGAACCGGTGGACCAGGAGCTGTCCTCCGGCGTGCGCACCATCACCGAGGTCCTGCTCGAACAGGGCGTCACACCGCACATCGACGTCCTGGGCTTCGGGGTCGAATCCGCCGCGCCCCACGTCGCGCAGGTCCTCGGGGAATCCGAGGTACTGACGATCCGGCGCCGGTACGGGGACGGGGAGAAGCCGGTCGCGCTCGTCACGATCCACCTCCCGACGCGCGTGTTGGAGGCGGCCGGGCCGCTGAGCTCCGGCGAACCCGCCACCGAGACCACGTACACGATGTGGGAGCAGCGCCTGGGGGTGCGGATCGCGCAGGCCCGACACCAGATCCACGCGGCCGCGGCTTCTCCGGACGTCGCCGCGGCGCTGGAGATCGACGAGTCCGCACCCGTGCTCGTCCTGGAGCGGGTCAGCTACGGCCACGACGACCGTCCACTGGAAGTCGTGGTCTTCCACTACCGCCCGGAACGCTACGGATTCACCGTAACCCTTCCCCGCACCGTCTCCGGTGCCCCGGTCGGCATGACCGACATGACAGAAAGGCGACGCCCATGAACGACGACGATCCCTCCGGCGCGGGTCCCGCCCACGAGCCCGAGCCGCACATCGGGCTGATCCTGGCCCTGACCATCCGCGGCCTCGCCGTGGGCAACTATCCCGACATGGCCCGCGCCGCGCAGGCGGCCGAGTCCTACGGATTCGACTCCGTGTGGCTGTGCGACCACTTCCTGACCCTCAGCCCCGACGACTACGTCCGGGACGCGGGCATCACCGCCGGACCCGAGAGCGACGGCGATGCCCAGCAGAGCCGCTCGTCGTCGGTCCCGCTGCTCGAATGCTGGACCGCGCTGTCGGCCCTGTCCCGCGACACCACCACCGTGCGCCTGGGCACCAGTGTGCTGTGCAACTCCTACCGCTACCCCGCCGTGCTCGCCAAGATGGCCGCCACCCTCGATGTCATCTCCGGCGGCCGACTGGACCTGGGCATGGGAGCGGGCTGGTTCCAGCAGGAGTACGAGGCATACGGCATCCCGTTCCCCCCGACCGGGGACCGGGTCACCGCGCTCGGCGAGTCGCTCCAGGTGATGCGCCAGGTGTGGACCGACCCGCACCCGACCTTCCACGGCGACTTCTACAGCATCGACGGGGCGGTCTGCGATCCGCCCCCGCTCCAGCAGCCGCATCCGCCCCTGTGGGTGGGCGGCGAGGGGCTGCGGGTCCACCGCATCGCCGCCCGGCACGCGGGCGGCATCAACGTCCGATGGTGGCCCGCCGAGAAGTGCGCGGAGCGCCGCGCGTTCCTGGACCGTGAGTGCGAGGCGATCGGCCGCGACCCGGCGACCCTGCGCCTGTCGATCACCACCCTGCTCGCACCGACCGACTCCTCGGCACAGCAGGACGAGCTGCGTACCCGCTTCCAGTCGATTCCCGACACCGGACTGATCACCGGGACGCCGGAAGCCTGTGTCGAGCGCATCCGCGCCTACCAGGACGCCGGCATCGACCACTTCCTGTTCACCATCCCCGACGTCGCGGACTCGACCTATCTCGACGTCGTCGGGGAGCAGATCCTGCCCCACATCAAGCCCGCACGGCACACGCAACCCACCTGACCCAGCCGCGCGACCACGACGCCAACGACTCAACGAAGGGCTACTCCGTGACCTCCGATACGACCGCACACAGCGACCTCACCACCATCGACGAGGCGTACCTGAGGCCGACCGCCTACATCGATTCCGACCACCCGCTCGTGGTATCCACCGCACGAGAGCTGACGGACGGTGCCACCACCGACAGCGAACGACTGGGCCGCATCTACCACTACGTCCGCGACCTGCCCTACGACATCCTCGCCTCGTTCCGCTATCTCGCCGAGGGCGAATCGGCGGCCAGCGACGTCCTCGCCCACGGCGTCGCCTTCTGCATGGGCAAGGCGAGTTCGTTCGTCGCCCTGTCCAGGGCCGCCCGCATCCCTGCCCGCATCGCGTTCCAGGCGCTCCACGCCCCGAAGATGGAGTTCCTGTCACCGGAGGTCCGCACCCTGTGGGGAGGGCCGGTCGGACGGCCACTGCCCTGGCACTCGCTCGGCGAAGCCTTCCTCAACGGCCGGTGGATCAAGCTGGACGCAACCATCGACGCGCCCACAGCGACCCGCCTGGGCAAGCCCTACACCGTCACCTACGACGGCGTCACGGACATCCCGACCGTCGAGGGGCCCGTGCTGCGGGAGAACGGCAGCTACGCCGACTATCCCGCCGAAGTGGCGCGATGGTACGAGCAGGTCGCCGGCGAAGTCCTCGAAGCGCTTGCCTCGCCCGCCGCGCACGAGCGGGTCGCCGGCGACGACGTGCTGTGGAGCGGCCCCGATCCGGAGCTGGTCGGCCGCACTTCCGTCGCCTGATCCGGCCACTCGAGGAGCGCCCCGAGACACCGACCGGCGGACATGCCCGCCCTTCGCGGACCATCACGTCAACCCCCAAGGAGTGAGGCCACCATGGCCGTTCACCAGATCAACTCCGTCAACCCGGCCACCGAGGAAGTCATCGCCCAGTTCACCCCCCACTCGCCGACAGCTGTCGACGCGGCAGTCGAGCGGGCATCCCTCGCCGCCAGGAGGTGGCGGACGATACCCGTAGCGGCACGGGCCGAGCACCTCAAGCGGGCCGCCGCGCTACTGCGCGCCGAACGGGACCAACTCGCCGCACTCATCACCGAGGAGATGGGCAAGCCCATCGCCGAAGCGGAAGCCGAGGTCGACAAGTCCGCCTGGGCTTGCGAGTACTACGCGACGCAGGGACCGGAACTACTGATGCACCAGCCCGTGGCAACCGGGGCCGCCCGCAGCCACGTCGCCTTCGACCCGCTGGGCCTCGTCCTGGCAGTCATGCCCTGGAACTATCCGCTCTGGCAGGTGTTCCGCTTCGCGCCGCCCGCGCTGCTGGCCGGCAACGGTGCCGTGCTCAAACACGCCTCGAACGTGCCGCGTTGTGCCCTGGCCATCGCCGACATCTGGAACCGGGCCGGCTGCCCGCCCGGTCTGTTCACCACGCTGCTCGTCGGCCCCGACGCGGTGCCGGACCTCATAGCCGATCCCCGCATCCACGCCGTGACCCTCACCGGATCGACCGAAGTGGGCTCTGCCGTCGCCGCGATGGCCGCGCACCACCTCAAGCCACAGGTCCTCGAACTCGGCGGCTCGGACCCCTTCATCGTCCTCGCCGACGCGGACGTCCCGGCCGCCGCCGCGGCAGCGGTCAGCGCACGCATGAACAACACCGGGCAGAGCTGCATCTCCGCCAAACGGTTCATCGTCGAGGAAACGGTCGTCGAGGAATTCACCGACGCGTTCAGCGCCGGTGTCGCTGCCCTGACCGTGGGCGACCCGTTCCGCCGAGACGTGACGATCGGCCCGCTCGCCCGCTCCGGTCTCCGCTCCGACCTCGTCGACCAGGTCGAGCGCAGCACCGCAGCGGGCGCCCGAGTCGTCACCGGCGGCACGGTCCCCGACGGCCCCGGGTACTTCTATGTGCCCGCCGTCCTCGACCAGGTCACCCCGACGATGGCTGTCGCAGCGGAGGAGACGTTCGGGCCGGTGGCCGCCGTCGTCTCCGCGAAGGACCCGGCCCAGGCCGTCGACATCGCCAACGCCACCGAATTCGGTCTCGGCGCCGCGCTGTGGACAACCGACCTGGAGCGCGCCGATCGCCTGATTCCCGGCATCGAGGCCGGCGCGGTGTTCGTCAACGGGATCGTCGCCTCCGATCCGCGGCTGCCGTTCGGCGGCATCAAGCGCAGCGGCTACGGGCGCGAGCTGGGTGCCTTCGGACTCCGTCAGTTCACCAACGTCAAGAGCGTGTGGATCGGCCCCGCACACAACGCACAGAGCCATCCCCTCAGCGAATGACCAGCATTCTCCCGTACCGCAACCAGCCGACCGAAGGCGATCACCCATGACAGTCACTCAGCCGGACCCGTTCCCCGGCACAAGAACACATCACGAGAACACCGTCGCCATCGTCGGCGGCACCGGCGCCCTCGGTCTTGGGCTCGCGACCCGGTGGGCCCACAGCGGCGTCAACGTCCGCATCGGATCCCGGCGTGCAGACGCGGCGCAGGGCTGCGCCGACAAACTCCCCGGAGCGGTCGGCGGGGACAACACCACAATGATCGAAGGCGCGGCGGCGGTGGTCGTCGCCGTGCCCTTCAGCGCACACGTCGAGACGATGCGCTCCATTGCGAAAGCCATCCGGCCCGGACAACTGGTCATCGACACGACCGCGCCTCTTCTGCCCGTCGGCCCCCGCGGCCTGCGCCCCATCGTCCCCTGGGCCGGTTCTGCCGCCGAACAGGCCCAGGCCCTGCTGCCGGACGGCACAAGCGTGGTCTCGGCCCTACAGACGGTCAGCGCCGCCACCTTGCGGGACCTCGAGCTCCGGCTGGACGAGGACGTACTGCTCTGCGGCGATCACACGGCCGACAAGCTCCTGGCCGCGGATCTCATCGACCGTATCCCCGGGCTGCGCACCGTCGACTGCGGCCTGCTGGACATGAGCGGTGTCTGCGAGCGGATCACCGCGCTGCTGATCGGGATCAACAGGCGTTACAAGACCCACGCCGGCATTCGGCTCACAGGTCTCCCCAAGCCACTCGCCCGATGAGCTTGTTCTCTTTCTTCCGGCCTCGAACGGTGTCGTGAACTGAGCCGCTCACCTGGGGGTTCGCCGGACGCGGACGCCGGGGGAGCGGACTTCGTCTGATCATGTGCTCCGGCCAAGGTGCACGTGATCAGACGGAGGCCGTGAGGGTGAGTCTGCTGCCTGATGCTGCCCGGAGGGCAGCGTTGGCGGAAGCTTCGAGCGCTGGTGGACTTGACGCCGCTGCCCGAGCATCGAGGTGGACACGGAGCGATGTACGGCGGCTTGAACCACGGCCGGCTCGACGTCGAAACGAAACTGCCTAGTCGGATTGGGTGCCATCGGCGTCCGTCCCGCTGCGCCGGGCTATGAGTTCGTCCTCGATGCGCCGGAGCGTGGCATTGACGATCTCGATGGTGGCGGGGTCGTCGATGATGCCCCGGAGGGTCCGGTCCCAGTTGTCGCGGAGGATCTGGTGATTCTGGTGGGCCTTGTCGGTGGGGTACAGGCGCACGCCTCGGGCGTTGCGGTCGTCCACGACGCGATCCACGAGCCCCCTCTTCTCCAGGCCGCGCAGTACCCGGCTGAAGTTGCTCGACGGAAGCAGGGTCGCCTCCGACGCGGCTCGCGCGGACGTGCCGGGGTGGTGGTGGATGAACCGCATGACGCTGATCTCGATCGGCGTGCACGGCTCGAAGGCGGGGTCCGTCGGGGGCCGAAGCTGCCGCCCCACGGCGAAGACCAGGTCGGCCAGCTCGTGGAGACTGGCGGCTTTGACGTCGCTCATGCCACGAGGATACCTTCCTATTGCTTGATAGCTATCAATCGATAGCATTGAATGGCGGACGCCCCGCGCCTCGAAGGCCGTGGCGCTGCTCAGGCAATCCACCGACTCATGGATGAGGACCCCCCTATGGACATCAGCGGAGCCGTAGTACTCGTGACCGGAGCGTCGTCAGGCATCGGAGGAGCCACCGCACGCGCCGCCTCCCGCGCCGGTGCGCGCGTGGTGCTCCTCGCCCGCCGCGAGGAACGCATCCGACAGCTCGCCAGGGAACTCGGCGAGTCCGTGGCCCTGGCCGTGCCATGCGATGTGACGGACCGGGTCCAGGTCGCGGCGGCCGCAGAAGCCGCGATCGAGAAGTTCGGGCGGATCGACGTCCTGGTGAACAACGCGGGCCAGGGGCTACAGGCGACCGTCGACGCCATCGACCCCGAGGACTTCCGGGCCGTCCTCGAACTCAACCTCGTCGCACCCCTGACCGCGACGCAGGCCGTCCTTCCGCAGATGCGCAAGCAGGGAGCCGGGGCCATCGTGAACGTGGGCTCCGGGATCATCTGGTCCTCGCTGCCCGGATCCGGCGCATACTCCGCCTCCAAGGCCGCCCTCGCCAAGCTCTCGGCCATCGCCCGCGTCGAGCTCGCCGACGACAACATCGCCGTGTCGATGATGTTCCCGTCGATCACCGAGACCGAGTTCGTCGGGACGGTTCGCGGCGAC
Source organism: Streptomyces javensis (assembly GCF_039525925.1). NCBI lineage: Bacteria > Bacillati > Actinomycetota > Actinomycetes > Kitasatosporales > Streptomycetaceae > Streptomyces > Streptomyces javensis. The sequence goes on from NZ_BAAAIF010000061.1 coordinate 16,701, forward strand.
GTCGCAGGCGCGCTGAAAATGGAGGGCTCCAGCGGCTTGGTACCCCAGTCGCCCGAGGACGCCGCCGACACAATCCTCGATCTGATCAGGAGCGGCGCCGAGCAGGCCGACCTCGTCCCGGAGGAGTACGGCGGCACGCTCAAAAGCTGAGCCGACGAAAACTGGAAATACCCCGACGCACGTCATGAGGCCGGGCGGGCAACGCCTTCCGCTGCTGTCGACGCAGCACAGGCGGCAGCGGTGGAAGGACACGCACCACCCGGTCCGTTATCGAGGAAGAGACACGGCACATGGAGATAGGCGTAGGGCTGCCGGGTCATGTCACCGGCGTTGAGGAGCGTACGTTGGTGACGTGGGCGCGGCGGGCCGAGGAGCGGGGATTCGCCTCGCTGATCGCCAGCGACCGCCTGGCCTGGTCCACTCCGGAACCCCTGATCACACTGGCCGCGGCAGCCGGGGTCACCGAACGCATCCGGTTGGTCACCAGCGTGCTGCTGGCCCCGCTGCACACCAACCCCGCATTGTTCGCCAAGGCCGCGGCGACCCTGGACCGGATCGCCGGCGCCGGACGGCTGCATCTCGGCCTCGCTCCCGGAGCCCGCGAAGACGACTACCGGGCGAGCCACCTGGACTTCAGTACTCGAGGGCGTGCCCTGGACACACTGGTGGAACGCGTCACCGCCATCTGGCGGGGTGAGGAGGAGGTGGGTCCGGCCCCGGTCACCCCCGGAGGGCCGCCCCTGTGGTTCGGCGGCGCATCGCAGGCGACGCTGCGGCGCATCGCCTCCCACGGCACCGGATGGATCGCCGGAACCGGCGGAGACATCGACGAGTTCATCACATTCACCACCCGCCTCCACAGCCGCTGGAAGGAGGCCGGCAGGCAAGGACGTCCGCGCACCAGGGCCACGGCGATGTTCGCCCTCGGCGGCCACGCCCACCGCTCCCTCGCCCGCGCCGTCAACGACTACTACGCCTTCGCCGGCCCCGACTACGTCCGGACTGTCATCGACACAGCGGCCACCACCGCCGACGTGATCCACGCAACCGTCACCGCCCACGAAGCAGCCGGACTCGACGAACTCGTCTTCGTGGGCAACGACACCGACCCGAAGCAGATCGACCTGCTCGCCGACATCCTCGGGGACAAACTCACCTCCCCGAACAGCACGACCAGGGCGCCGGACCGTTCACATCGAAGGAACCAGGATGCCGAACGAGTTGAACCACCTCATCGTCCACTGCCGTAACCGGCGAGAGTCCGGTGCGTTCCCGGCCGACCTGATGGCCGCCCCCGCCCCCTTCGACGACGGCCGGTTCACGCAGGTCAACAGCGGCCGACCACATCGGCCGACAGCCGGACATGTCCGTGGTGCAAGCGGCAAGCCGCTCAGCCGACGAGGCCATCGGGTACGTGGCCGTGTGATCGGCCCGCCGGGGTGCCGGGCACCGATCTCCATCAGGTAGATCCCGTTCTCGTTGACCTGTCGCAGCACCTGTACGGCGGGCACTTCCCGGATCCAGCCCGGCGCATGCGCCGCGTAGGCGGCGGCCAGCAGGTGCCGGCCGTCCTGGCCGACCGTGCGGGCGAGCGCATCACGGGTGGCCTCGGTTCTCGGCAGCCGACAGTTGCTGGCCCGCCGCTCGTAACGGTCCCACCAGCCGAGCGAGGTGTGCAGGATCAGCCATCCCGGCGCGGCTGCCGCCAGGGCCTCCAGCGTGGCCCCCATGGTCTCCACCACGAGCTCCACGCACAGACCGAGGCCACAGAGACATCGAGGAACCCCGTTCATCGGCTCCCCGCGCCGGACTTACGCATCCGTGATCCCCCGTCGAAGAACAGCTGAACCGCCATGTGAATCGGCCAGCAGGGTCGTGATCCAGGACACTCTTCAGGCCTGCCGGACTCCTCGCGGGGGGTTGATCTCGGTCGCGTGCATGAAATCCAAGAAACAAGCCGCGACGGGCGAGAGATCCTGATAGCAGCGGTACACCACGCCGATGACCCTGGTTGCTCCCGGAGAGTCCACGGGTACCGCCACGAGATCATCCAGACCGAAACCCCGCACCTCAAAGGCCGGCAGAGCTGCCACGCCCACGCCGGCCCGTAGCAGCCCCCTGATCGTCGCCGCGCTACAGGCATTGAAGTGGTGGCTCACCGAGATCGAGTGCTTGCCGAACGCAGCGTCGGTGATCGCTCGGATGCTGGTTCCGGGCCGCGTTGCGACCACGGTGTCACCGTTGAAGTCCGCCCACGAGATGGAACTCTGCACCGACCAAGGATGGCTGTGGTGCGCGACGCCGTAGAACCGTTCCCGTAGCAGTGGTGTGAAGCAGAAGCCGTCTGGCAGGTAACCGTGGGCGGTCACGCCGAGTTCGACAGTCCCACCTTCGAGGCGTTCGACAACTTCATCCGCGGCCCCGTCGATGATCTCGAACTCCACCTCGGGGTGATCCAGCATGAAGTCGCGCATCATGTCCGGCAGCACAGCCGCTGCGAGCGACGGAAGCGCGGCTACGGCGATGGTTCCGGACTGGGCCGCTACGTATGACATGAAGCGGCTCAGTCGCATGTCCATGTCGTCGAGGACGGCGCCCGTCATGAGGAGAAAGGCATGCCCCGCGGCCGTGATGTCGAGCTGCCGAGTGGTTCGGTCGAACAACTGCACCCGCAGGCGACGTTCGACTTCCTTGATCCTTCTGCTGAGGACTGACTGAGAGAGCCGTTGTCGGCGTGCCCGGCCAGCTCCGAGCGCTTGACCGCTTCCCGCGGCATGCCGCAGGGCACAGGGGCGGCGGACAACAACGGCTGACGGCCACTCCAGGCACGGGATAACACCACCTGATCGTTGATCGCCACGTAGAGTGCCATCAGAAGGGCGTTCGGTTCTTCGCTCACCCATCAAGCTGAACGCCCTCCTCCCACGCCTGCGGACCGATCTCACTTCACGCGATCTTCACGTGATCAACCACCTAGTTCGGCCTCGAGCGCACATGGTTCGCGATCGCCGCGTCGTCGTTCGCGCCGTACATGTCGTCGATCAACGTTGCGAACGAGCTCACGACGGCATTGCGCTTGATCTTGCCGTTCGCGGTCCGCTCGCCGCGCTCGATTTCCAGGGGCCGTGGCAGAACGCGAAAGTCCTTCAACTGCTCTACGCGCGCAAGGTCCGCGTTGACCCGAGCGACCTCCGCTCGCAGGCGTTCGGCCAGCACCTCTGCCGACCGGGCGCTTGCGGTTGTGCTCGGCTCGAGCAGGACGGTGAGGTACTTGCGGGCGTCGCCGACGACGATCGCTTCGTTGATCAGCGAGCTCTCCTTCAGCCGGGTTTCGATGGGCTGAGGGCTGATCGTTTTGCCGCCTCGGGTGATGATCACGTCCTTCTTCCGGCCGATGAGCCGGATGTCGCCGTGGGGTGTGCGCTCCACCAGGTCACCGGTGCGGAACCAACCATCCTGGAAAACAGCCTCGGTCTCCGCCGGGTTGCGCCAGTATCCGTCGAAGAGCAACGGCGCGCGGAGCAGCATTTCGCCATCGTCCGCGACCTTCACCTGGAACCGTGGGTCCGGGAATTCCCTGCCGATGAGGCCCGGGCGGGGGAACGGCTGGTCGAAATGAGCTATGGGACACCCGGCGGTCTCGGTGAGACCGTAGTTCTCGCGGAGATCGAGCCCCCAGATCTGCCAAATCGCGATGACACTCTCGGGCATCGCGGCAGATGCGGTGTAGGCAACCCGGATGCGATCCATTCCGACGGTTGCCCGCAGCGGCAAGAACACCCCATGAAGTGCGGCAGCGTACGCGATCCGCAACAGTACCGAGGGCCGGCGATGAGACCAGCGGCGTTCGGCCACCCTGCGGCCGACCCACATGGCGGCGTCATAGGCGTGGCGACGAAGCCGCGGCCAGACCTCCGTCTGTGCGATCAGTTCGCCGGCGATCTTCTCGTAGAACCGCGGCGGCCAGAGCACTGCCGTCGGCCGCACCGAGCGCAACACATCCTCGTAGTCACCAATGCGACAGTATGTGACGACCAGCCGTGAGAGCAGCGGCGAGAACACCGACACCAGCGCCGGCGCCACATGGGCCAACGGCAGGAAGCCCACGACATCGTGCTCGTGACGGAGGATCTGCGGGTAGAGGCCGATGAAGGTCTGCGCCGCGTGCTGAAGTGTGCGGTGCGAGTGTGTGACGCCTTTCGGAACTCCCGTGGATCCCGATGTGTAGAACAGCACGGCGGCATCGTCGAGGGATCCGCCGGCGACCAACTCGGACAGAGGATCGGCGCTGTCGTCGGCGTACTGCGTTCCTTCTTCGCACAGCGCTTCCCACGTTGTCCTTTTGATCACCTCGGGTAGCTCCGGGGGAGTGGCGTCGATTCCGACCACGAGCCGCAGCTTCGGTGTGTGTGCGGCGACCTCCGCCACCTTGATGAGCTCCGTCGTCGTCTCGCCGATGAAGGCGACGGCCTCGCTGTGTGCGAGGAGTTGCTCGATCTCGGCAGGTGAGTTGGTCGGATAGACGCCGATCACTACGCCGCCGACACTTTGCACGGCCAGCGCGGCGAACACCCACTCCGGGCGTGCGCTGCTCATCACCGCGACGCGATCGCCGTGCTGCACACCTTGCGCGATAAGGCCGAGCGCGAGATCTTGCACGCGATCCCGGTACGTCCGCCACGTGATCGCCTGCATAACCCCATCACGCCAGTAACGCAGCGCGACGGCGTCGGGTTCCCTGTTCGCGCGATCGAGCAGCAGCCCCGGTAGCGTCCGGGTTGGCTCGAAATTGATCAGATCCATGACACGGCCTCTCTTCCAGAGCCGACAGGTCCGGGCCCGATGAGATTCATGCGGCACTCTCCCCGAGGTGCAGGAAGTCACCTCGGTACCACGTCACCGGCATGCCGCTACCTGTCCGCGCGTCGTGCACACGGCCGACGAGGATCACGTGATCTCCGCCGGGTACGGCTTGCTCCAGTTCGCAACGGATGACTGCCGCCCCATCGGGCAGGAGCGGGTGACCCCACTCATCGAATTCGAAGGCTCCGTACGCGAACTTGTTTTCACCTTTTGTCGCGAACTTGATCGCCAACTCGGCGTGTGCGGGTGTCACGATGTTGACGATGAACCGTTCAGCCGCCATGAAGACGGGAGAGCAGTCCGCTCCGCGGTCCAGGCACACCAGGACGAGCGGCGGATCGAGCGACAGCGCCGCGAAGGAACTCGCGGTGAACCCGTGCAGCGTGCCTGACGCGCTTCGCGTCGTCACGATCGTCACGCCTGAAGGGAAGCGGGCCAACGCCGAGCGGAAGGCGGCCGGGTCCAGCCCTTGAAATTGATCAACCATGATATCCCTCGCGGGCAGCTCGGGCGGCAGGGTCGTTGAAGACCGTGCGGGCGTCGGCAACCGTGACGCGGAGCTGCTCTTCGACCGGCCAACTGGAAGTCCCCGAGTGAAGGGCCCGTTTCAGCGCCGCGAACACGGCGGGTGGTTTCGCCGCTGCCGCCCGCGCGTCCGCCATCGCGATCGCGAGCAGGTCGTCCTGCTCGACCACCTGGTCGACGATGCCCATCGTCGCCGCGTCGAACGCGTCGAGGGGCTCTCCGCCCAGCAGGAGGCGCCGGGCCGCGCGGTCACCCAGGACCCCGCGCACTCGAGTGATCCCCTTCACGGCCGGCAGCATCCCGTGGTTGATCTCCGGGAAGACGAAACGCGCCTCAGCCGACGCGTACACCATGTCAGCGAACAGTGCCATTTCGATGCCACCACCGACGCACCAGCCGTTGACCGCGCACACCAGCGGCCGGGCGAAGTCCTCCAGTGCGCAGAGCAGCGCGTGAAACGACGCCATCCGCTCGACCATCGAATCGGCCCCGAAGCCGATGGCTTCCTTGATGTCGCCACCCGCGCAGAAGAAGCGCTCACCGGCTCCCGTCAGGACCACTGCGGGGGTGTCAGGGCCGCTGGCGAGGGTTTCCAGCGTCGTTGTCAGCTCGCTGACGAGCGAGTTGCTGAGTGCGTTCGCCGGCGGGTGGTTCAGAGTGAGTACAACCACGCCGTCCACTTCGTCGGACGCGTGCACAGCGCTGGGCGCTGTGTTGTGCGAGGCAATGCTCATGCTCGTCTTCCCTCAGTTCGCCGGTCCGCCAGCGGTGCGAGCGGAGGGGAAGTCCACGGGGCGCTTCTCCCGGAAGGCCTGGCGTGCTTCGGCGTAGTCGGCACCGGCGAAGTCGAGGATCTCGAGTGCCGCGGACAGCTCGTGCTGAGGCCCCGCGTTGGTGAGCCAGGCGTTGAGCGCACGCTTGGTGAAACGGAGCGCCTGCTGGGAACCGCGGGCCAGTTGGGATGCGACCTCGAGGGCGCGGGGCAGTACCTGCTCGCGGGGAACGGACAGGCTCACGAGCCCGATCCGCTCGGCCTCGGTACCCGTCAGCTTCTCGGAGGTGAGCACGTAGTACTTGGTCTTGGCCATGCCGACAAGCAACGGCCAGATGAGTGCGGCGTGGTCGCCGGCGGTCACGCCGACCTTGGTGTGGCCTTCCACCAGCACCGCGTCGTCCGCGGCGATGCTGATGTCGGCGAGGAGCGCGGTCGACAGCCCGTAGCCGACCGCGGGGCCGTTGATCGCGGAGATGATCGGCTTCTCGATGCGCAGCACCGTCGCTACCCGCTTGCGTTCGGTCTCCAGCAACGCGAGCGCTTCCTCGGGCGTGGGATCGGGCTGAGCGACGTCCATCCCGGTACAGAAGGCTTTGCCGGCCCCGGTGATGACGACGACCCGGGTCTGTTCATCGCGCTCGACGTCGGCCCAGATCCGGTTCATCTCCTCGAACATCGGCATGGTGAGCGCGTTGTACCGGTCGGGTCGATTGATCGTGATCAGGAGGACGCCGTTGTCGTGGCGTTCGGTGAGGATGTCGCCGGTGCCGTGGTGGTAGAGGTCGGTCATCGGCTGGTCTCCTTGTGGTGTGTGGGGTTGTGCTGGGAGTGGAACTGGCGGAGTGCTTCTTGGTGGGCGGGGCGTGCGGCTCGGATGTCGGCGAGTACGTCGTCGGCGGGGCGTACGACGTTGCGGGGGTTTTTGAAGTGGGGGATGACGTATTTGCCGAAGAGTTCGATCGAGCGCATCAGCTGGTGGTGGGGGAGGCTGTCGACGCGTAGGACGAGTGCGTCGACGCCCATGTCGGCGTATCGCTGTACGTGTTCGATGCAGTGGTCGGGGTCGCCGACCATGAAGCCTTGGGAGCGTTCGAACATGTACTCCTCGTCGTTGAAGTCGATGTCTTTGACGGCGCCCATGTAGGCGTAGTCCTGTGAGAGTTTGGACAGTCGTTCGTAGGCGTCGGTGGAGAGTTTGGCCATCTCGAAGAGGGGTTTGGCCTCGGTGCGGGCTTGTGCTGTTGTTTCGGCGCAGTGCATGCCGCCTGAGATCGCGACCATCTTGCGCGGCGTGATCGGGTAGGGGTGGTCGGTGGCGGCGAGTGTCTTGTCGTAGAGCTTCACCATGTTTTCGACGAGGTCGAATCCGAGGTAGAGGCCGCCCATGATGGCGCCGATGCCCATGGTGGCGGCGGTTTCGACGGAGCTGGGGCTGCCGGCGGCGGCTGAGATGGGTGGGTAGGGCGTTTGGAGGGGCTTGGGGACCAGGCTGCGGGGCGGGATCTTGTAGTGCTCGCCGACGTAGGAGAAGGGGTCGTCGAGGAAGGCGCGGCGGATGAGTTCGATGCCTTCTCGCCACTGGGACTTGTTCTCTGATGGGTCGACTTCGAAGGCGCGCAGGGCGAGGGTGGTGTTGCCGCGTCCGGTGCCGAGTTCGACGCGGCCGTTGGAGAGGATGTCCTCGGTCGCGACGCGCTCGGCCACGCGCAGTGCGTGGTTCATCCGTATCGGCAGCAGTGTCACGAGGTGGATGAAGCGGATCCGGCTGGTGAGAGCCATCAGGTACGGGTAGAGCACCTCCGGAGCGGAGACCGAGGCCGTCCCGAGGGCGACGTGCTGCTCGGAACTGCCGAAGGCGTCGAAGCCGACGCGCTCTGCGAGCAGTACCTCCTCGATCAGTTCCCGGTAGCGGTGCTCATGCGTGAGCCCGACCGGGGGGTCCCCCTCGGTCATGAGGATGAAGTCCATACCGACCCTTCCGTCGAATGTTATTCGGCGATAACGTAGGGCGTAGCCCAGCCCAGGTCAAGACCACGGGGGAGACCGAAGGCGTTAGTTAGGATTAACGTGCGTGTGCCTCGGCTGCGGGCCTCTCCCCATCCGTCGAGTAGTGACGCATCCGGGAGGTACTGGCCGAGTCAGGCACAGGAGGAGGAGCGACCACACGTGAGCGAGTTGCGGATTGAGCGTTTGACCTCGCCTGACATCGCGAGTGCCATCGCGGGCGGTATGCGTACGGCGGTCTTGCCGCTGGGTGCCACGGAGCAGCACGGTGCGCACCTGCCGATGTCGGTCGACAGTGATCACGCCGATCGACTGGGTGTTCTTGTCGCCGAGCGGCTTGGCGACGCGCTCGTGCTACCGACGGTGCGGATCGGCTGCTCGTCGCATCACCTCGGTTTCGCCGGAACGCTCTCGCTGAAGGCCGAGACGCTCGAAGCGATCTGCGCCGACTGCTGCGCGAGCCTCGCCGTGCACGGCTTCCGCCGGGTGCTGATCTTCTCGGCGCATATCGGCAACTACCCGGTGCTCAGTGACATCGAGCCGAAGCTCGCCGCGCGGCTCCCCACCGACCTGGATGTCATCGCGTTCGCAGACTCGGCAGCGGTCCTCCGCGCATGGCGCGACGCTGCTCAACGCGTCGCCGGCCTCGCCCACCACGTCGGAGGCCATGCCGACGTCGCCGAAAGTTCGATCATGCTAGCCGTGCGGCCGGACGCCGTGAGGAACGAGCGTGCCGCCGCGGGTTTCACCGGGACCATGGATGACGCGTTGCTGGCCAGCGTATTCACTGACGGTGTCAAGGCAGTCGCACCCAGCGGGGTGCTCGGTGATCCGCGCGGCATGTCGTCTGAGCTGGGCTTCGCCTGTCTGACCGCGGTGGCCGACCTGCTCGCGGAACACGCAATGGCACGTTATCGGCCGCTCACCTAGACTAGACTCTACGTGTGTCGAGCTCACCTACCCCCCGTACCGCATCTCCCCGCGCCACCCGTCGGCAGGTGCTGATCAAGGTCGCCGGAGAGTTGTTCAACGAGCGTGCCTTCGATGCGGTCACCACTGAGATGATCGGCGCGCGTGCCGGTGTGACCGGCCCCGCGCTCTACCGGCACTTCCCGAGCAAGCAGGCGTTGCTGATCGCCGTGCTCGAGGATCCGCTCAACGAACTGCTGGCTCATGCCCGCAAGACGGCAGCCGAGGTGACGGATCCACGCAAGGCGCTCGAGGAGATGATCGATTACCACGTGAAACGCAGTCTCCAGAACGTTCCGTCCACGCTGGTGTTCCTGAAGAACGAACACAACGTCCCCGAGGACGAACGCCATCGCATGCGACGCATGATGCGCCTCTACGCCGAAGAGTGGAGCGGGCTGGTCACCCGGCTGCGGCCCGACCTGTCAGACGCGCAGACCCGCGTTCTCACACATGCCGTCTTCTCGATGATCAACGCGGTACCCCAGTTCAACAGCGGCCTTGATCCCGACATCGTCGCGACAACTATCCGCACCGCCGCGATCAACGCGCTACTGGTCCCCGCAGAGGCGATCTGACAAGCAGAGCGCTCTTTGCGGCGTCGAGGCCCGTAGCCGCTGACCTGATCCAGGCCGGGGCTGGTGACCGGGAGGTGACCCGGCGCTTCGGGGTGACCCGGATGTCGGGGAACTGTTGGCGGCGAGCATTGGCTCTGGTGCATCCGCGGAGAGGCCGTGTGATGGATCTGATGAATTTTGAACCGATCCGGACGCATCCGCAGCTGTTGCTTGATCGTGCGCGTTCCGAGCCCAACATCGTTGCGCTGCGCCACTGGCGCGATGGGATTGTGCACGCGATCACGTGGCGGACGTACCGAGATCGAGTAAGCGAGATCGCGCTCGGCCTTGTCGAGCGCGGTGTGCAGCACGGCGATCGCATCGCGGTGATGAGCAGCGCACGCCCGGAATGGGCCTTCGCCGCACTGGCCGTACAGAGTGTCGGCGGCGTGGTGGTCGGCGTCTACCCGACCAGCTCGCCCGCCGAGATCGAGCAGATCCTGGCGCACAGCGAGGCAGTGGCCTTTATGGGCGAGTCAACCACGGAGCTCGACAAGGTGGCGGAGATCGCGGACCGCACGCCCAAGCTGCGGCTCGTCGTCGGCATGGACACCGCCCCACCGGCGCTGCCTGGGGCAATCACCGGGACAACGTGGGAGGAGCTGCGCACGGAAGGAGCGCGGCATCCGAGCGCCGTATTCGACCGTCTGGTCGAGATGGTCGCTGCCACGGCACTCGACGACCCCGCCGTTCTCTTCTACACGTCGGGCTCCACAGGAGCGCCGAAAGGCGTCACACACTCGCACCGTACGCTTCAGCACTCGGTCCAGACCGTCGTCGGCCTCTATCCGGAGCTCGACAGCCGTGAGCACGCCATCGTCGGCTTCCTGCCGCTGGCCCACGTGGCGCCGGCGCTGCTGCTGATCTTCACTCCGCTGCTCTCACGTCTCGTGGTGACGTACTGCCGCATCGAGGACTACGAGGACGCGTTGCGCACCGTGCGGCCGACGGCGCTGCTGTGGCCCCCGCGCTTCTACGAGAAGGTCGCCGGCGAGCTGATCGCACGAACGCGGGCTTGGCCCCGGGGGCGCCGGTACGCCTACAAAGGCGCGATGTGGGTCGGAAGCCGAATGGCCGAGCGCCGTTGGTCCGGTGGTCATCCCTCGGTATTGCTGCGGATCGCATACACCGCAGTGCTTCACCGTGTCTTCCTGCCGTTGCGGGCAAGCGTCGGATTGGACCGCCTGCGCGTCGCTTTCACCGCCTCTGCCGCGATGCCCGAGAACGTCATCGCGCTGTGGCAGATCTGGGGGCTGGATCTCCGCGAATGCTATGGCCTCACCGAGACAGCCGGCTGCCCCGTTGCTCATTTCGACCAGACTTTTCCGCGTCCGGGATATATTGGTCGAAAATTCCCGGATCCACGCTTCCAGGTCGAGGTCGCGCATGATGGTGAAATGCTGGTCCGCGCACCATTGCTGTTTCGCGAATATTGGCGCAACCCCAAGGAGACAGCTGCCGTTCTGGAGGACGGCTGGTTCCGTACCGGCGACCTGATCGAGCGTACCGCGCACGGTGAGATCCGCCTCATCGGCCGGAAGAAGGACGTGATCATCACCAGCGGCGGCAAAACGATCGATCCGCAGCCGATCGAAACCCGGCTGAAGGAGAGCTCGCTGATCAGCGAAGCGATCGTCGTGGGCGACGCGCGCAAGTGCCTTACCGTGCTGCTCGAACCGAGCACACAGGCCAAGGCGCTGACTGCGACGGCGCTGCCCGAACGCCTGCGGGCCGAGCTCGGGCGAGTCAACACGGACCTCGCACGCGCGCAACAGCTGAAGGATTTCCGTGTGCTGCCTCGGCCCCTCGAGGCCGAACGCGGTGAGCGGACCGCGAATGGCAAGGTCAAGCGGAACGCGGTAGTGAATTCTTTCGCTACGCTGATCGATGAAATGTACGGCGGGAATGACGACACGGTGATAGCGAACCACCTACGGCCGCGGCCGCATTAGCGGAGAACCTTGATGAGTTGGCCGTGGCTCCTACATCTGCTGACGCGCGGACAGCAATGGGTGGATTCATGCAGACAGATCATCTCCGGCTTCAGCCCCTGGCTCGGGCAGCTCCTTTCCCCGCACCGCTCTGCGGCTTGAGTCGTTCAGCAATGCTGACCTCATTCCATTCTTGTGCGCCACTCCCAGACCATGTCTCTTCTGCACACACACTTGTGGAATTTGAATTAGTCCAGTCGTATCTGTGCATTGCGCGTCTGTGTACGACGGGTCAGAGTCAGCACATGCGAAGTGCATCGAGAGTGTGCGTACGCAGTTCCTGCTGACCCACGGGGTATGGCATGCGATCGGCGGCGCTCCATCAATGCGTCCCATCATCCGATGGCGCGCCGATGCTCAGCTGTCAGAACCCACCATGGCCTGGCAGAGGCGGGAGAGGACTGGCTGGTGAGGTCGTAGCCCGCAGCGACCGAGGCTGCTTGTCAGCGCGTCCGCAGACAGGGGCCGGGGGATTCGGTGAGGCGGCGGCAAAGGCCGGGGACCTGCTTAACGCTCCGGACGTGATCGTGGAACGGATCGCCCCTCTCGCATGCGCAGGATCAAGGTGACCGCGTCCTCCGGGCGGGTTCCGGGAGTCAGGACTTCCTGCAAGAGGAGGCCGCGAAGCGCGGCAATGGTGACGGTGGCCACATCCCGCGCTTCCTTGGTGTCGAGCCCTTCGCGTTCCGCGAGTGAGGACAGCATCACGGTCAGGTCGCCGATCGACTCTACGAACTCACGGAAGTCCCTCGGGGCCGTACGCCGCCAGTCCGACGACGTAGAAGAAGCCATGCACGAAACACACGTGACTGGGCTACAGGCATCTTTCCTCAGCTACCTCAGGACCTGCCGTGCCCAGTGAGCCGGACGCCGCGGCTCGTCTTCCGTCCCATGTGAGTCGACTTCTCCGGAGGTGTGCGGGTGGCCGAGCGTGACTTCGTCAGCACGACGCCCCCTGCCGTGGGTATCGCCGACGTACTCAGGCGACGGCTGCCGTCCGGCCGGGTGGTGACTGATCCGGACATCGTCGCCGGTCTCTCCCGCGACCAGGCGGTGTGGGCGCCTGTTGGCCGAGCGGTGGCCGTCGTGCGCGCCAAGAGCACCGACGAGGTCCGGACCGTGGTTCGTGCGTGCCTGGAGCAAGGAGTCCCGTTGGTTGCACGCGGCGCCGGTACCGGATTGTCGGGAGGCGCCAATGCCGTCGAAGGCGGCGTGATCCTCGCGCTGGACGGCATGGATCGGGTACTGGAGGTCGACGAGCTGGAGCGCCTCGCCGTCGTGCAGCCCGGTGTGGTCAACGACGACCTGCGCGCCCATGTAGCGGCGCTCGGCTTGTGGTACCCGCCTGGCCCCGCTAGTTCGCCCTGGTCGACCATGGGAGGAAATTCGCGACGAACGCCGGCGGAGTGTGCTGCGTCAAGTACGGCGTCACTCGCGACTATGTCCTCGGTTTGGAGGTCGTGACCGGCACGGGCGAGGTGGTCCGGCTCGGGCGCCGTACGTCGAAGGGGGTCGCCGGCTACGACCTTGTGGGCCTCATGGTGGGGGCCGAGGGCACTCTTGGTGTCGTCACCGAGATCACGGTCCGGCTGCGACGCCTGCCTCCGGTCGGCGTGACCGCCGTCGGCTACTTCGACAGCGTCGGGCAGGCCGGTGACGCGGTGCGTGCGACGGCTGCCGCCGGGCTGCGTCCGGCCGCGCTGGAACTCGTCGACCGGCACTGTCTGCGCGCGGTCGATGCCTGGAAGAACATGGGCCTTTCAGCCGAGGCGGACGTGGTCCTCCTGGCCCGTTTCGACGATGATGGCCGCGCCGCCGAGGAGGGCGCCCGCCGGATGGTCGACTGCTTCCGCGGGGCCGGCTCTACTTGGGCGGACCGGTCGGAGACGGAGGAAGAGGCCGAGATGCTCTTCGCGGCCCGCCGACTGGCCTTCCCCGCGCTCGAGCGGCTGGGGCCGGTACTGACGGAGGACATCTGTGTGCCCATCGGGGCGGTGGCGGAGATGCTGGCCCGCATCGACCGGACCGCGGAGAGGCACCGGATCACCATCGCCAACATCGCGCACGTCGGCGACGGCAACTTGCATCCGCTGCTTGTGACGGAACACGGTGACGCGGCGGCTCAGGTCCGGGCCCGCGCGGCGTTCGACGACATCATCGCGGACGCCCTCGAATTGGGTGGGACGGTGACTGGTGAGCACGGTGTGGGACTGCTCAAGCGGCCCGGCCTCACCCGTGAACTCGGCCCGGCCGTCCTGGAGATGCATCGCGCGGTGAAGCGTGCTCTCGACCCGGCCGGGATTCTCAACCCTGGCAAAGTCTTCGGGCCGGCATGACCCCTTGGCCAAGTACAGGACCGGGCCGCGGACGACAGAGCTCGCAGAGCCGGAGTTCCACGCACGGTAGCCATCTCAATTGTCGAGTCTGCGGAAGCAGATGGGGGTGCAGGCGATGCTGGTGAAGGCGAGGAAGTGTTCGGCCTTGCGTCCGTAGCGGCGGTGGAGTCGGCGGCATCCCGCGAGCCAGGCCATGGTGCGTCCTGTTCCAGCGGGTGTTCCGGATGCACGTGGCAGCAGCTTCCCGCCGCGTCGTTCGGACCTTCCGGTGCGACGGCTCACCGCCGGTTCGCCGAGTGGCCGAAGGCCAGGGTGTGGGCCCAAGCTCTACCGCCTGGTCCTCGACGAACTCGGCTCCCGCGGCCCATCTCCGCCCGGATATCCGGCGCCAACGTTCACGACAGCCAGGCCCTGATTCCGCTGGTGAAGGGGCATCGAGACCTCACAGTGCGGAAGCCGCCCGGGTGCAGGAGATCGTCGAGCCTGCGGATACCACGACCGCGGCGAATCAGCCCGCATGCCGACCGCGTGCTGTCCGCGTGCTGTCTGTCCGCGTGCTGTCCGCGGGCGGGCTGTGCTCCTCCGCCCGACGTCCTTTCCCGTCGTACGCACCGCACCGGCGACCGGTTGAGAACTCTCTGGTGAGGTGAGGCTGCCGATCCACCCGAAGAAGAGTGCTGCTGGCACGAGGAGGCCGTTCGGGTGCGCGGGCCCTTGCCCTGAGCGAACACATCACGCGCGAAGGTGACAGCGGCAGCGAAGGCCACACTTGACACGGTCGTGAGCGCGGCGCACGGCCGCGGCCGCGAAGCCCGCCGCGCTCAGGAGCACGGCAAAGGCAGCACCCGGTCCCGAGGCAATGCTCATGGACCGGCGTGCCGAGCGCCCGGTGCGGGAGGCGCTCACCCGCAGGACCAGGTTCGGCAGCACGGCCGTACCGAGGATGACGACGATGTGTTCGCCGATCGGGTCGAGTACAGCCGCGCTCACGATGTGCACGGTCACCGCTTCACCGCCAGGGATCATCGACGGGGGGCGCGCCCGGCGCCCCGGCCTGGGGTACGTCGGAGGTCCGGGGCCGCTCGACGGGATCGCAGGCTGTGCATCGCGTCTCGTACACCCACACGGTGGCGACGAAGAGGCCGCATTGCAGGATGCCCCAGACGAGCCCGAGGGTGATGTGCCCGTACACATGCACTGCGGGAACGGCGGTCAGCAAGGACAGCGCGATGCCGACGACAAGAGGGACGGCGTTGGCGGCGACGAGCGCACGCCGGGCACGACGCGTGGTTCCGCGGAGACTTTCACCGTGTTGCAGTCGGAGGGCATCGAGCGATGGGTCCGGTGCCGGTGGGTGATCCGGTGAGGGCGAGGAGAAGACGGGGCGCACGGAAACCTTCCGGGCTTCGAGGGCGGGTGACTCGGCCGACGCGTACTGGGCCTCGGACACGCGGCTTGTTCCGGCGCGCGAAAGGTCGAGGATCTGGCCGACGGCCGGGGAGGGACACGAACAGGAATCTCGTGGGCATCAGACGACGTCCCGGTCCGGGGCACGGTGGAGGCCGACCCGCTACCGGACCGACCGCTACCGCGGCCCGTAGATCACTACGGTGTTGCCCCATGGGTCCCGGGCCACGGCCCGGACCTCGTGCGGGCCCTGCTCGGGCTCCCGGACGACGGATCCGCCGCCTTGTACGAGGGCGGTGAGCGCCGAGGTCACGTCGGGGACCTTGAACGACGCCGCGGGCACCCCACCGGTGACGTCCTCGGCCGGGCCGGTCAGGGCCAACGTGGTACCGCCGGCGTCGAGGGCGGCGTAGCGGTCGCCGTCGACGAACTTCGTGGCCAGGCCAAAGGTGTCGGCGTAGAAGCGCACGGCGGCGTCGATGTCGGCCACCGGGTGCAGCACGTTCCCGATCTTCACGAGGTCGATCTCCGCGGAATCACTCACCGGACGGCCCCGCAGCACGGCCCGAGCGGAGGGTTCCACCACATCGCGCGCCGCGCGTGGATGAACCACTCGTGCGATCCACCGGGGCCGACGAGCCGGGTCCGATGTCAGTCATGTAACGCTCTGCCCGAGGTGGAGGAAATCACCGCGGTACCACATCACCGGCTTGCCGCCGCCTACGCGCGCGTCGTGCACACGACCGATGAGAATGACGTGATCTCCGCCGGGTATGGCCTGCTCCAGCTCGCAGCGGATGACCGCTGCGGCGTCGGGCAGGATCGGGTGTCCGCCCTCGTCGGACTCGAAGCTCCCGTGTGCGAACTTGTCCTCGCCCTTGGTGGCGAACCTCATGGCCAACTTCGCATGCGCGGGCGTCACGATGTTCACGACGAACTGCTCAGCCGCTATAAAAGCTGGGAAGCAGTCCGCTCCTTGGTCCAGGCACACCAGGACAAGTGGTGGATCGAGCGACAGCGCCGCGAAGGAACTCGCGGTGAACCCATGCGGCGTGCCCCCGGCACTTCGGGTCGTCACGATCGTCACGCCGGCAGGGAAGCGGGCCAACGCCGAACGGAAGGCAGCCGCGTCCAGCCCCTGGACTTGATCAGCCATTCCACACCTCGCGGACAGCTCGGACGGCGGGGTCGTGGTAGCCACCGAAGGCATCAACGTCGACATGCGCTGCGTGCAGCGCCTCCCCGACCAGCTCTCGGTAACGGTGCTCACGTGCGAGCCCGGTCGGGATGTCCCCCTCAGTCATGACGATGACGTCCATGCCGATCCTTCCTCGAATGTTATTGGTAAATAACATATGACGTGACTTAGGTGCGGTCAAGCCTCCGGATGGAGAGGTAAATCCGTTAGTGCGCGGTAACGAAGTGAGGGTCACGTCAGTCCCCGGCCGCCTGTGCGGCCCTGTGTGGCTGTCGGTCGCGGTGTGACCGGGGTCGCTCTGGTCGCGGCCCCTCCCGTGCGCGCCCGGTCGACCTCCGTTGTTATCACAAGGTAACGTCCGTCGCTCTTCCTGGGGCCTTGACCTGGGCTGGGCTACGCCCTACGTTATCGCCCAATAACATTTGTCGGAAGGGTCGGTATGGACTTCATCCTCATGTCTGAGGGGGACACCCCGGTCGGGCTTACGCATGAACACCGCTACCGGGAGCTGGTGGAGGAGGTTCTGCTTGCGGAGCGGGTTGGCTTCGATGCCTTCGGTAGTTCCGAGCAGCATGTTGCTCTGGGTACGGCTTCGGTCTCCGCTCCGGAGGTGCTTTACCCGTACCTGATGGCTCTGACGAGCCGGATGCGGTTCATCCACCTGGTGACGCTGCTGCCGACGCGGATGAACCATGCGCTGCGCGTCGCGGAGCGTGTGGCGACCGAGGACATCCTGTCCAACGGCCGTGTCGAGCTTGGCACCGGGCGCGGCAACACCACGCTCGCCCTGCGCGCGTTTGAGGTGGACCCTTCCGAGAACAAGGCTCAGTGGCGTGAGGGCATCGAGCTGATCCGGAGCGCGTTCCTCAACGACGTGTTCTCGCACGTGGGCGAGCACTACAAGGTTCCGCCGCGTAGCTTGGTCCCCAAGCCCCTACAGGGTCCCTACCCGCCCATTTCGGCTGCCGCCGGCAGCCCGAGCTCGGTCGAGACGGCCGCCTCGATGGGTATCGGCGCCATCATGGGCGGCCTCTACCTCGGGTTCGACCTCGTCGAGAACATGGTCAAGCTCTACGACGACACTCTCGCCGCCACCGACCACCCCTACCCGATCACGCCGCGCAAGATGGTCGCGGTCGCCGGTGGTATGCACTGCGCCGAGACCACTGCCCAGGCCCGCCTCGAGGCGAAGCCCCTGTTCGAGATGGCCAAGCTGTCCACCGACGCATATGAGCGCCTGTCGAAGCTGTCGAAGGACTACGCCTACATGGGCGCTGTCAAGGACATCGACTTCAACGACGAGGAGTACATGTTCGAACGCTCCCAGGGCTTCATGGTCGGCGACCCCGAGCACTGCATCGAACACGTACAGCGATACGCGGACATGGGCGTCGACGCACTCGTCCTGCGTGTCGACAGCCTGCCCCACGACCAGCTGATGCGCTCGATCGAACTCTTCGGCAAGTACGTCATCCCCCGCTTCAAGCACCCCCGCAACGTCGTGCGCTCGGCCGACGACGTACTCGCCGAGATCCGAGCCGCCCGCCCCGCCCACGAAGAAGCACTCCGCCAGTTCAACGACACGCACAACCCCGGCCACCACAAGGAGACCAGCCGATGACCGACCTCTACCACCACGGCACCGGCAACGTCCTCACCGAACGCCACGACAACGGCGTCCTCCAGATCACAACCGGCGTCCCGGCGCACGGAGCGGTGCGATGACCCGCGACCTGGGCTCCTTGTCCTTCGAGCCGTTGACTCCGACGTCGTATCTGGATCGTGCCGCGGCGGCGCACGGGGATCGGGCCGCGGTGGTGGACGGGCGGTCCCGGTGGACCTATGCCGAGCTGCGTGATCGGTGTCAGCGGTTGGCGGGCGGGCTGGCCTCGTTGACCGGGGGGCGTCCGGTGGCGGTGCTGGCGCCGAACACGCATGTGTCGCTGGAGGCGCACTACGGGGTGGTGTGGGCGGGGGTGCCACTGGTAGCGGTGAACACCCGGCTGTCGGCGGGCGAGGTCGCCTACATCCTGGAGCACTCCAAGGCGTCCGTGCTGATCCACGACCCGTCGTTCGACGCGTTGGTGGACGAGGCCCTCGCCCGGCTGGACGCCCCGCCGCACCGGATCAGGGCGGGGCAGCAATACGAGGATCTGCTGGCCGCGGCGGAGCCGCTGCACCTGACCCCGACCGACGAACGGGCGCTGCTGTCGATCAACTACACCTCGGGGACCACGGGCCGCCCGAAGGGCGTGATGTATCACCACCGGGGCGCGTTCCTCCAGGCCATGGCGATGGTGGGGCACACCGGACTGACACCGTCGAGCGTGCACCTGTGGACGCTGCCGATGTTCCACTGCAACGGATGGACGTTCCCGTGGGCGGTGACCGCAGCGGCTGGGACGCACGTCTGCCTGCCGAAGGCGGATCCGGCGGAGATCTGGCGACTGCTCCGGGAAGAGGGCGTCACGCACCTCAACGGGGCGCCGACGGTGCTGTCGATGATCGCCTACGCCCAAGAGGCCGCACCACTGGACCGCACGGTGCGGATCGCCACCGGTGGGGCGCCGCCGTCGCCGGCGATCCTGCGGCGGACGGCGGAGCTGGGGTTCGAGGTCACGCACCTGTACGGGCTGACCGAGACTTACGGCCCAGCGATGCTGTGCGACTGGCGCCCGGAGTGGAACGACCGCGACGCCGCGGCACAAGCGCGGCTCAAGGCGCGCCAGGGCGTCGGGAACATGATCGCGTGCGTGCCACGCGTGATCGCGGACGACGGCACGGACGTCCCCGCGGACGGTGTCACCACGGGGCAGATCGCGTTGCGCGGCAACAACCTCATGCTCGGCTACCTCGACGACCCGGAGGCCACCCTGGCAGCGGCGCCGGACGGATGGTTCCGGACCGGGGACATCGGCATCCTCCACCCGGACGGGTACGTGGAGCTGCGTGACCGCTCGAAGGACGTGATCATCTCGGGTGGGGAGAACATCGCGTCGGTCGAGGTGGAGCAGGCGATCATGGACCATCCGGCGGTACTGGAGGCGGCGGTGATCGCGGTGCCGGACGAGCACTGGGGTGAGGTCCCTGCCGCCTATGTGAGCCTGCGGGAAGGCGCCACGGCCACCGAGGCGGAGATCATCGAGCATGTGAGGGGCAGGCTGGCCCGGTTCAAAGCGCCGAAGTCGGTCACGTTCACCGAGCTGCCGAAGACCTCCACCGGGAAGATTCAGAAGTTCGTGTTGCGGGACAAGGCATGGGCGGGGAGCGAGAGCCGCATCCGGTGAACGACGGGAGCGGACCGGTGGCACGCGAGGTCGTCGGGGAGTGTCGAACCGCGTGCTTCCACGCGGCAGAGCGTCCGGTGGGCGATCAGAAACGCCAGGGCCTGCGGCAGGTGGTCGCCGTCGTCCTCATGTGGCGAGGGCGCGTCGGGTTGTTCAAGCGCAGTGGATCTGTCCAGCATGACGCAGGCCTGTGGCACTGCATCACCGGATATCTGGACGCTGACAGCGACCCGGTACGGCAAGCCATCCAGGAGATCTGGGAGGAGACTCTGCTCCCCGCCCGCGCTCTGGAGCAGCTGACCGCGGGCCCCACGCTGCGTCTCGCCGACCCACGTGGCGGGCCGGACTGGACCGTGCACACTTTTTTGGCCCGCACCAGTCAACGTCGGCTCACTCTCAACTGGGAGCACAAGACATACCGGTGGGTATGGCCTTGGAAGCTGTCGCAGTTCGATGGGCAGGTCGCATGGCTCACAGACGTCCTGCGGGCAGTCGGCTCTCTGCCGTCAGCCAAGGCGCGTGATGGGGTCGCGTCCTAAGGCCGGTGCGAACCGGTCCAGCGCCCTGGGGCAGCCGATCAGGTGGCCCGAATTCAAAAGGCGTGGTGCCGAATACGGAGGTGGTCTGTGATGGTGGCGGAACCGAAGTCGGCCGGCGGCAACGGCGGTCCTCCCCAGGCGGAGGAGCTCGTTGCGCTGGAGTCGGTCGAACAGCGGGTGCGGTGGCTGTCCACCGCGATCATCGATCACGCCAACCGGGTGCGGCCGAACCCTTCGGGGCTGAAGGTGGGCGGTCACCAGGCGTCCAGCGCCTCGATGACCTCGATCATGACGGCGCTGTGGTTTCACGCACTGACTGCCGAGGACCGGGTGTCGGTCAAGCCTCACGCCTCACCGGTGTTGCACGCCATCAACTACCTGCTGGGCGAGCTGGACGAGTCCTACCTGACCACGCTGCGCGCCTTCGGCGGCCTCCAGAGCTACCCCAGCCGGGCCAAGGACCCCGACCCGGTCGACTACTCCACCGGTTCGGTCGGTATCGGCGCCACCGCTCCCCTGTGGGGCGCCCTCGCCCGGCGCTACGTGGAGGGGCGCTTCGGCGGTGCCGGGAAGGGGCGCCAGTACTCCCTGCTCGGCGATGCCGAGCTGGACGAAGGCGCGATCTGGGAGGCCATCCGGGATCCTATGGTGCCGGGCCTGGGCGAAGTGGTGTGGGTCGTCGACCTCAACCGGCAGTCCCTCGACCGAGTCATCCCCGGCATCGCCGCGGACAAGTTGCAGGGTATGTTCGCCGCGGCCGGGTGGCAGGTGATCTCCCTCAAGTACGGGAATCTCCTGCGGGAGTTGTTCACCCGGCCCGGCGGCGAGGCCCTGCGCGCTCGTATCGATGCCATGGGCAACCCCGAATACCAGCGCCTGCTGCGCTGCTCCGCCGACGAGCTGCGCGAGCGCCTGCCCGGCACCGGCTCGACCGCCGGGCCGATCGCCGACCTCATCGCCCCCCTGGACGACGCCTCGCTCCTGGCGGCGCTGCGCAACCTGGGCGGCCACGACATCGGCGCGCTGTCGGATGCGTTCGCCGGTGTCGACGACACCCGCCCGACCGTGATCTTCGCCTACACGATCAAGGGCTACGGGCTCCCCACTGAGGGCCACCCGCAGAACCACTCCTCGCTTCTGACGGCCGACCAGATGAGTGCGCTGGCCGACCGCCTGGGAACCGATCTCGACGACCCGTGGACGCGTTTCGGTGAGGGTTCGGCGGAAGCGGCCCTGTGCGCGGCGGCCGCCCAGCGGCTGCGCCGCCCCGAACAGGCGCCCCAAGAGCCCCCCGCCGTCCCCGCCGACCTGGCGCGCCCGGCCCCCACCGGCATCGGGAACACTCAGCAGGCGCTCGGCCGCGTACTGCTGGATCTCACCCGGCGGGCGCCGGAGGCGGCCGCCCGGATCGTGACCGTCAGCCCGGACGTCAGCTCCACCACCAACCTGGGCGGCTGGCTCAACAAGGTGGGCGTGTGGTCCCCGGCCGAGCGCACCGACTGGTTCGCCGATGACGCCGAGACGATCCTGCACTGGCGCGAGCAGCCGGCCGGTCAGCACGTGGAGCTGGGCATCGCGGAGACCAACCTGGTCGGCCTGCTCGGCGAGCTGGGCGCCACCTGGAGCCGCTGGGGCCAGCCGCTGCTGCCGATCGGCGTCGTCTACGACCCCTTCGTCAACCGGGCCCTGGAGCCCTGGTCGTTCGGCATCTATGCCGGTGGCCAGTCGATCCTGGTCGGCACCCCCTCCGGTGTCACCCTCGCGCCGGAGGGCGGCGCCCACCAGTCGATCACCACACCCTCGCTGGGCATCGAACAGCCCGGCTGCGTCACCTATGAGCCGGCGTTCGCCATCGACACCGAATGGTGTCTGCTCGCCGCACTCGGCAACTTGGCCAGTCCAGGAGGCAGGTCAGCCTATCTGCGGCTGTCGACCCGCCCCATGGACCAGTCGACAGCCGCCGTGCCCAGCGACCCGGCGGCTCGCGAACGCCGTCGCCGACAGGTGACCGCCGGGGCCTACCGGCTGCGGCAGCACGAGAAGCCCGTGGTGACACTCGCCGCGACGGGCGCTTTGGTCCCGGAGGCCCTGGCCGCCGCCGACCGGCTGGCCGCCCTCGGGCATGGCGCCGACGTTGTGTGTGTGACCAGCCCGGACCTACTCTTCCGCGCGCTCCAGGCCCGTCGCGGACTGTCGGACGACCCGGCCTGGATCCTCGACCAGGTCTTCCCCCTCGACCGGGCCACCCCGCTGGTCACCGTCCTGGACGGGCACCCCCACACCTTGGCTTTCCTGAGCACGATCCAGAACGTTCCCGTCAGCACCCTCGGCGTGACCCGGTTCGGCCAGTCCGGGGCGATCGAGGACGTCTACCGCTACCACCGCATCGACACGGACAGCATCGTCAGCACCGCCCTCGACCTCATCGATTGAGCGAGAACCCGGCAGCCTCTGCGTGCCGGGGATTCGCCTCTCATACCCCGTCCGGCGGCACGCCCCTGTCTTGCCGAAAAGACGTGCCGCCGGACGGTCCCGGAGCAGCCGACCCGTACCACCACCCCATGGCAACAGCTCCCCACCCACTCCGTCCGGCGGCACGGTGCGGCACCCGCCCTGACAAGCCGCGCCGTGCCGCTGGACGGTCGCACCAACCTGTCCGCCCTTCCCACGGCGAGCCGAGCAGACGCTCCACCCAGACGATTGGACATGTGATGAAGGCTCTGAGCGGAATCGAACGAAGGTGGTCCGGGGCTCCGGCCGTTCCCCGACCAGCCGCACCGTCAGCCGGTCGTCCGTGTCTGGCCGTGGGTGGCAGGATCGGCGAGGTCGTCTCCAAGCCGCCCGCGAGCGCCTCCGTCGCCGATGAGCTCCAGCAGCGCAATGACGAAGGGTTCCTCCGCTGATGCGCATCGTCCTCGTCGGGCCGCCGGGTGCTGGAAAGGGCACTCAGGCCACACGCCTGGCCGGGAAGCTGTCGATCCCGCACATCTCTACGGGCGATCTGTTCCGGGCCAACATCAGTCGGCAGACCGAGCTCGGGAAACTCGCGAAGGTCTCCATGGACGCCGGCAACCTCGTCCCCGACGAGCTCACCATCGCGATGGCGAAGGACCGCATGCGACAGCCGGATGCCGAGGACGGCTTCCTGCTCGACGGTTTCCCGCGCAATGTCTCGCAGGCCGAGGCGCTCGACGAGCTGCTGACGACCGAGGCCATCACGCTGGACGCGGTTCTTGACCTCGAAGTCCCCGAGGGAGAGGTCATCAAGCGCATCGCCGGCCGGCGCATCTGCCGCAGCCGGTCGGCACACGTGTTCCACGTGTCGTACAGCCCGCCGAAGAAGCAGGGCGTGTGCGACGTCTGCGGCGGTGAGCTCTACCAGCGCGACGACGACTCCGAGGAGACCGTCCGCAAGCGGCTCGAGGTCTACCACACGCAGACCGAGCCGATCATCGAGTACTACACGACGCAGGGCCTGGCGGTCACGATCTCCTCCCTGGGCCCGGTGGACGAGGTCACGCGGCGGGCGCTGGAAGCCCTCGAGCGCGAGGACGACGGCGAGTAGCCGAGCCACCAGCACGTGGGCCGTGCCTGCGGAGCGGCCCGGCTGGTCATGCGCATGTATGCCGAGCGATGCGGTCTTCGCGCCTGGCTGCGCTCCGGCGCCCGGGGGCGACGTGGCCATCGGGGTGGACCAGGCTCTGAGACTCGTCCACCGCACTTGGGGTGATACGGGGCAATCGCTCATCCTGGGCGCCAGAAGCAGCTCGCCGATGTGGCAGACCGTCCAACGTCGCTTCGGTGGCTGACGGGGGAGGAGGGTGCCTGCTGAGCTGTAGGGTGTGGCCCTCTCCGGTCCTCGAGGCTCGCTCTGGGACTGGCACCGCTGCCCGCCTATGGAGCCCGTGGTGTTCGTGTGGGCGCCGGGGCCATGCCTGGAGACAGACTGGCCCAACAGGCCTCCCGTTAGATGTCTGTCTCGCGGTCAGGCCGGGTGCGAACGTGGCGGTCGCGTCCAGCGCCATAACCTGCAGCGGCCATGACCAGGCTCAATGCGGTGAGGAGGAGGAGAGCACCAGTCCAGCTGCCGGTGGTGTCGTGGAGGACGCCCAGAAGGAGGGGTCCGGCCGCGGCGACGAGATAGCCGATGGACTGAGCCATCCCGGCCAGGGCTGTGGTCTCGCTGGGACCAGTGGCACGTTGGCTTTGGAAGCTCAGGGCGAGCACGAGACAGACACCGGCGCCCAACCCGAGAAGAGTGCACGCCGCGAGTGCGAGCGCTGGAAAGAGGAGCAGAAGCGCGAAGCCCGCGGCGACGATCGCTGAGCCCGCGGCCGCAGCGAAGCGCTGGTCGTGGCGGCCCCGAGTGATCAAAGGCAGCGACATGCTCGTGACCAGTGCGACGAGCTGGTAGTAGAACAGCATCCAGCCGGCAGCTGTGGTGCTCATGCCCTGCTGACTCAGGATGCTGGGCAGCCAAGCGACGGCGGTGTAGAAGGCAAGGGATTGCAGGCCCATGAAGAAGGACACCTGCCACGCCAGCCAGGATCGCCATGGGGTTCGAGCGTGTGTCCCACGAGATCGCACGCCGCCGTCCGGCCGGGACCCGCGTAGCCGAGGCAGCCACACGGCGAGAGCGGCGACGGCGACGACTACTCCCCAGGCCAGGGCGGAATGCCAGGTTCCAGGTAGGACCTCGGCAAGCGGGACGGAGATGCCGGACGACAGAGCGGCGACCATTCCCATAGCGGTGACGTAGAGAGCGCTGACGGTATGAACCCGCGAGCCGGGCACGTGGGTGCGGATCACCGTAGGCAGCAGGACGTTGCCAACCGCGATCGCCACCGAGAGGATCACGGTTCCGACGAACAGACAGGCAAGCGAAGGCAAGGACCGGATCACGGTGCCCGCTGCCAGCACTGCGAGGGCGGCCACGAGGAGGCGGGTGGTGCCGACCCGGTGCGAGGTGCGTCCGACAAAGGGCGAAGTCACAGCAAACACAAACAGCGGCAGGGTGCTCAGTACGCCACCCTCTGACGCGGTCAACCCGGTGTCGTGCTCGATGGCCGGCAACAGCGTGCCCACACCCGTCAAGGTCACGCGTAGGTTGGCCGCCACCAAAAGGATCGCGATCAAGAGGCCGGCCGAAAGGGCGGGCGTAGTAACGGGCGTCTCCGGGGTCGCGATCCGGTCGGCCTTCGTAGCCGTGGTGAGGCCGGCGCGGGAGTTCCTCGAGGTGGTCACTTCTGTCGTTCCGTTCCGGTCTCGGTGAGCTTCACGATCTCGGTGGCGCAGTGGCGTGCACCGACCTCGTCTTGGGCAGCGATCGCCTCAACGAGACGCCTGTGCAGAAGGCTGTGCTCTGCGGCCGTCGTGCTGGGCCAGAGCGTGCCGCCGATCTGTTCGGTGACCGCGATGCTGAGGACGTCGTACACCTCGGTAAGAAGGGTGTTCCCGCTGGCACTCACCACGGCCTGGTGGAAGCGGGTATCGATCTCCGCGATGGCGGCCATCTCCGGTGAATCCGCTGTCGCCTCGGCTTCGTCGAGGAGGTGCCGCAGGCGATTCAGGTCGTCTTCGGTACGCCGCAACGCGGCCAAGCCCGAGGCGTACTCTTCCAGCACGGCGCGCAGTTCCAGCACGTCGCTCCGCCTCGAGGTGTTGGCACGTCTCATCAGTACCGAGTGCATTTCGCTCGATGTCCGGACGTACGTCCCGTCACCCTTCCGAGCCTCCAGCAGGCCCAGATGCACCAGCGCGCCGAGCGCCTCGCGCACCGTCGTGCGCCCGACACCGAGTTGCTCGACCAGATCATGTTCCGCCGGAATCCGCGTCCCTACAGGCCATGCGCCGGATGTGATCTGCTCACGAAGGGTGTCCACCAGTTGCGCCGACAAGCTCGCGACGCGGCGCGGCGCACGAAGATCTTTCATAAGGTGACCCTAACACCGAATGTCTGACATCTGTCCGTGATGTAGGTCGCCACCCGCCTTGGTCCGCCTGGCGTGCATGGGTTTCGACGCGGCGAATGCGTTGATCGCGGTGGCGCGGGTGGGTGTCTTGATGACTCGGCCTAGGTGAGCAGCCGATAACTTTTGTCCTTTTCGCCCGTGTCTTGACTCCGCTGATACCAGGACATACGTTGAATGTGAATCACCCATAACGTTAGTCGTCGATAACGACGAAAGAGTCGGTACGGACGTCATCGTCATGACTGAGGGGCCACCCCCGCCGGATCCCCGGTGGCCTGGCGCCGCCACACCGCGCCCGAGACGTTCCTCTCCGGCCTCGCCGTCCCCCGCCCCACCGGGAACACCTCCAGGACAGCACCATGAATCACGACCTGCCCGTGAAGCTCAGCAACAGCCTTGAGACGGTCTCATCCGCTCGGACAGATGTGGTCTTCCCCCTGCCTCACATCCCAGAAGGTCTTGCCGCCGTCCGCCGACGTGCCGCCCGCGCCATGCAACAGTGGCGCATCCCCTCGGACCTTGCGGACGATGCGCTCCTGGTCATCTCCGAACTGATCACCAATGCGGTCGTTCACGCGCTTCCCCCCGCGTCGCTGTGCTTGTCCCGGCAGGGTGGCCGGGCTGCGTGTGCTGTCCGCATCGAGGTCACTGACGCGGGCCCGGCGCTGCTGCGCCACCACGGCGGCAGTCCTCGGCAGCCCGAGGAGAGCGGCCGCGGGAGCGCCATCGTCGCCGCAGTGTCCGCCCGCTCCGGAACCACGACCTACCGAAGCGGGACCACTCGATGGGCGGAAATCCAATAGCCCACGCCCTGACCAGGCCCCCGACGCCACCACGCTGGCGCGTGCGCTGGGCACATGGTTCGGCCAACCGGCCTGAGCGCCGTATTAACAGTCGTCTCAGGTTCGCTCGGTACGAAGTAGGCATCCAGACAAGCGATGCAATCCGTATGGAGGAGGCTAGTGATGGCAGTCAACGCAGCGCCGTCCGGCGAAGCGCCGGCCGGTCGGTTGGCAGGCCGGTGGGTGCCGTGGTTGGTGATTGGCTTGTGGTTGGTGCTGGCGGCGGGCATGGTGCCGCTGAGTGGAAAGTTGAGCTCGGTCACCACCGACAGCGCCGTGGACACCCTGCCGGCCAGTGCCGAGTCCACCAAGGCGGCGGTGCTGGACGACAGTCTCCCCGACGGTGAGAACAACACGTTCGTCTTCGTGTACCACCGCGCCGGCGGCATGACCGACGCCGACCGCGCGACGGTCGAGCGCCACTACAACACCCTTGCCAAGCGGTACCCGCCGAAGGCGACGGCGGCGGCCGGCGAGGCCGAGGAGGACGACGAGGGCTCACCGACGAAACGCTCCACCGACGGCAAGGCGATGATGTTCACCCTCGAGGTGAGCACGACCTACGGCGAACCGGAGGCCATCGTCGGCCCGTTGCGTGACGCCGCGAAGGACCGCCCCGCCGGCCTGGAACTCGACGTGACCGGTCCGGGCGCGATCGACGGCGACATGGATGCCGTCTTCGACGGCATCGACGTGCAGGTCCTCCTCACCACCATCGTCGTCGTCACGCTCCTGCTCATCCTCACCTACCGCAGCCCGGTGTTATGGATCATCCCGCTGGTGGCCGTTGGCGCGGCCGCACTGACCTCGATGGGGACCGTCTACCTGCTCGTCAAGGGCTTCGGCATCGTGGTCAACGACCAGAACTCGGCGCTGCTGACGATCCTGGTATTCGGCGTCGGCACGGACTACGCGCTGTTGCTCATCGCTCGATATCGGGAGGCACTGCACCACCATGAGAACGTCCGGGTCGCGATGGTCCACGCGCTACGCGGCGCGGCACCGGCCATCGTCGCGTCCGCGGCCACCGTGGTCGCCGGCCTGCTCTGCCTGCTCGTCGCGGACCTGAACAGCACCAGCGGGTTGGGCCCGATCGGTGCGGCCGGCATCCTGTGCGCGCTGGTGGCCATGCTGACGCTGTTCCCGGCGGTGCTCGTGGTGCTCGGCAGGCGGGTCTTCTGGCCGGCCATCCCGCGGTTCAGCACGGCGGTGGAGGAGAAGCCGGGGCTGTGGAGACGGCTCGGCACCGCCATCAGCCGCCGCCGGTGGGTGGCGGCACTCGGCTCGCTCGGAGTCCTCGGCGTGCTCGCCATCGGGCTGGCGGGCAACACCGGCGCCCTGCGGGAGCAGGACCAGTTCCTGTCCGCGCCTGAGTCGGTCACCGGCTTCACCGTTCTCCGCCAGCACTTCCCGGAGCTCGGCGGCCAGCCGATGACGATCTTCACGCGGCCGACGCACCAGGAGCGGGTGCTCGACATCGTCAAGGACACTCGCGGTGTGGCCCTGGCCATCCCGGAGCAGACCAGCGGTGGCTGGGCCAACATCTCCGTGTTCCCGAAGGACGCGCCGGACACCGTCGCGGAGTACGACACGATCAAGCGGGTGCGCACCGCCGTGCACGCGGTGAGCGGGGCGGAGGCGATCGTCGGCGGGCCGAGTGCGGAGAACCTCGACACCGAGGTGACCACCAAGCGCGACGAGAAGCTGGTGATCCCGCTGGTGCTCGCCGTCGTCCTGATCGTCCTCGGGCTGCTGCTGCGCGCGATCCTGGCCCCGCTGGTCCTGATGGCCACCGTGATCGTCTCATTCGCCGCAGCCTTCGGCGGCAGCGTGTTCGTCTTCGACACGATCCTCGGGTTCAAGGGTGTCGACTATTCGGTGCCGGTGCTGGCATTCCTGTTCCTGGTGGCGCTCGGCGTCGACTACAACATCTTCCTGGCCAGCCGGGCCCGGGAGGAGACCGTGCGTCTCGGCGCCAGAGAGGGCATGCTCAAAGCCCTCTCGGCCACCGGTGGCGTCATCACCTCGGCGGGCCTGGTCCTGGCGGCCACGTTCGCGGTCCTCGCCACACTTCCGCTGGTGATGCTGATCGAGGTCGGGTTCCTGGTCGCCTTCGGCGTGCTGCTCGACGCCCTGCTGGTGCGGTCGGTCCTGGTGCCCGCCCTCGCCTTGCTGATCGGCCGGCGGATCTGGTGGCCGAGCCGGCTGTCCCGTCCAGCGGCGGAGCCGCCGGACGGTCAACAGTCGCTCGGCGACGACGAGGAGCCCGCGCTGCAACGGTGAGCGCGGCGGCACGGACGAGATCCGGGACGGGCCCCAGGCCCGTCCCGGATTTTTTTCATGGGCCCGACGGCCGCCGCCCTTTGGTCCCGCGCCGTGCGCCGGGGCTGGGGTCGGCGCACCGTGTCCTGCCCCGACGGTGAGCCGCGCGGGACCATGCCCGAGGGCCGCCGTCCCTCGTCCCGCGCCGCGCCGCCGGGGCGGGTCCGCGCACCGCGGTGTCACCCCCGGCGGTGAGCCGCGCGGTCGGGGCGGGCGGGGCCGCGGCCGGAAGGCCGACCCGAAGCAGCGCGCCACCGCGTGCGGAGCGGGCGACGGTGGCCCGGCCGCCGTGGGCGTCGACGACCCGCTGCACGATCGACAGCCCCAGACCGGATCCCGGCAACGCCCGGGCGCTGTCGGCACGGTAGAACCGGTCGAACACCCGCGGTACGTCGGCGGCGTCGATGCCCGGCCCGGCGTCGTCGACCTCGAGCACCGCCGACGCGCCCTCGGCACGGAGCCGGACCTGGACCGGCTGGTCCGCGGGGGACCACTTGCCGGCGTTGTCGATGAGGTTGAGCACCGCCCGCTCGAGCGCAGCGGGACGCCCGCTCACCCACACAGAGGTCACGTCGAGCGCGACCTCGATGTCGGGCACGCGGGAACGCGCCCGGGTCGCGGCGGCCACCACCACGTCGGCGAGGTCGAGCACCTCGGTGCTCTCGTCGCTGACGTCACCGCGCGCCAGGTCGGTCAGCTCGGCGGCAAGGGTGCTCAACTCGCCCACCTGGGCGCCGAGATCGTTGAGCAGCCGGGTCCGGCTCTCCGCCGGCAGTGCGCTGTCCAGGGTGCCGCGCCGATCGAGCCGGATCAGCAGCTCGACGTTGAGGCGCAGGCTGGTGAGCGGGGTCTTGAGCTCGTGGGCGGCGTCCTCGGCGAGCAGCCGCTGGGCCCGCCGGGAGTCCCGGAGCGCGGCGAGCATGTCGTTGATCGACTGGATCAGCCGCCGGATCTCCCCACCGCCCTCATCCGGGATGTCGGCGTCGAGATCCCGGGTGTGCGCGACACGTACCGCGGCGGCGGTCAGCCGGTCGATCGGTGCCAGCCCGGTCCGCGCCACGGTCCGCCCGACAAGGGCGCCACCGACCATACAGAGCAGCCCGATCAGCAGCATGCCCAACCCGAACCGGTTGATCGGGCTGTCGTCGACGACGCGGGCCACCTGGACCGCGCCGTCGCCCGCCCGCAGCGTGTAGATGCGGTAGCCGTCCTCGTCGCTGTCCTTCGACTCCATCAGGTCGGCCGACGCGCCCTGCGCCACGCGCCCGGCGTGCTCGCTGACCGGGGGCAGCGCGGGTTGGCCGGCCGGCGTCCGGGTCGAGCCGTCGGGCAGGATGACCCGCACCAGCCGACCGGATCCGGGATACGGCGGTAGCTGGACCCGCGCCAGACCGGCGCGCTCCGCGGTCGTCGCCAGGACGCGGGAGTCGGCGCGCAGCTGATTCTCGGCGGTGTCCTCCAGCTCCCAGCCCAGCAGCTCGCTGGCCACCTGGAAGGCCACGAACACACTGACCGCGATGGCCGTCGCCGCGATCACCGTCAGCCTGGTCCGCAGGGACCGCCGGCGCCACCATCGGGTCAGTCGTCGCGGTTCCCGACCGGCGGGCCTGCTCACGGAGGAGTCTCCCGCAACGTGTATCCCAGGCCGCGCAGCGTGTAGATCAATCGCGGCTCACCCCCGGCCTCCATCTTGCGGCGCAGATAGCTCACGTATACCTGGAGGTTGTTGGCGGTGGAGCTCATGCCGAAGCCCCAGATCGCCTCGAACAGCGCGTCGCGGGTCAAGACCCGGGTCGCGTTGCACATGAGGACGTGCAGGAGGGAGAACTCGGTCCGGGTCAGGCGCAGCGGCCGCTCGCCCCGCCACGCCTCGAACCTGTCGGGATCGAGCCGGACGTCGGCGAACGACAGGATCTGCGACTCCTCGTCGGCCGGCATGCGCCGGCGCAACAGGGCCCGCACCCGGGCCAGCAACTCCTCGGTGGCGAACGGCTTGGGCAGGTAGTCGTCGGCGCCCGCGTCCAGCCCCGCGACCCGGTCGGAGACCTGGTCACGGGCGGTCAGCATCAGCACCGGCAGATCCCTGCCCGCGGCCCGCAACCGCCGACAGGTCTCCAGCCCGCCGAGGCGGGGCATCATCACGTCGAGGAGTAGCAGATCCAACGTGTCACCGCTGGCCCCACCGACCCCGTCGAGCACGGCGAGACCGTTGGCGACGGTGCTGGTGTCGTAACCCTCGACCTGGAGCACCCGCTCCAGCGACTCACGGATGGACACGTCATCCTCCGCAATCATGATCCGCACGCCGGCCCTCCCCCCTTCCAGTCGATGTTTTTGCCGCTCATTGTCCCCGACCAACCTGAGGCCAGGATTAGAGCGTCGCTGGGGACCGCGCTCTTACGGATACCTAAACGGATACCTAATAGGACTCCGTTAGGTCTTCCGGACTGATGCTGGACGGCCGCCACAAGTCGATCCCGGCCATGGCCGCTCGGCTGTCGGACGGCAACGGGCAGAACCTTCAGCAGTTCGTGAACCAGTCCATCTACGGCCCCGTGCCGGTGCAGCGTCGGATCTGCGAACGCATGCTGCCGCTCATCGCCCCGACGGCCTGGGTGATCGACGACGTGTCGGTGCCCAAGGAGACCCGGAAGCTGCTTACTGTTCCATCGGTGCTCCTCCGCCGTAGGGCGGCGAAGGACGCCCTGCTGGCCTGGCATCGTCGGTTCATCGCCGCGAAGTGGGACTTCACCGCGCGCCGACGCGGGATGGGTGGCCTGGGTCCAGCCCTGGCGGCGGTAGAAGGACATGGCCCGTCCCGACTGGACGGAGGTGAGCAGCCAGGAGCGGCCGTCGGGAGCGTCCGCGGTGACCGCCTCCAGCAGCTCGGCGGCGAGGCCGGTGCCCTGGGCATCGGCGCGGACGGCCAGCTCGTTTATCTCGCGGGCCCCGCACTGCCACTCCACGGTGCGGTCGGGGCCGAGGCTGACGGCGGCCTGGGGATAGCAGCGGCCGGTGGGGAAGGGGACGAGAGTGGTCCAGGCGGTGGCCAAGCCGACGAGATCCGGGCCCGCGAAGGCGAGGGCCGCGGTGAAGCCGGGTCGGCCCGCGTTCACCGGGAGCCGGAGCGGAGAACGGAAGTCCGACTGGGCAGCGGCGGGGCGCACCTGTCCGGAGGTGAGTTGGGCGATCAGGGCTCCCCGGGCCCTGGCCACGCGGGAACGGATCGTGCCGACGGGGCATTGCGCCACGGTGGCGGCCTCCGAGTAGGTGAGCCCCAGCAACTGGGTGAGCACGAACACCTCCCGCCGGGACGCGGGCAGCGCCGTGAGCAGTTCGCCGAGAGCGACGCTCTCCTCGAAGCCCTGCACATCGCACGGCTGATTCCGTTCCGCGGCCGCCTGCCAGCCGTCGGTTCCGGAGATTCTGGGGCGGGTCGTCAGCCATCGGATCCGCGTCCAGGACCGTCACCGTGTACCTGCGCTGTGCCAGGGGTGGTCGAGGGCGCGGCCGAGGGGGTCGGGTCATCTCGCTGGAGGCGGAGCCTGACGTGGTGTGAAGTTCACCCTCCGCTCCGCATGCCAGATATTGATTCACGGGGCCGCTATCATCCACAACATCTACAGCGAGACGTTCGCACATCAATGAGATACTCATGATTATTGAACGTCTTATGGCATGTTCGTAGGTTCGAACCATGCAGACATTCACTTTGGGAGATTTCGAGATCAGCCGTATCACCGAGTGGCACGGCTCTTTCGCGCCGGTCAGCGTGCTGTTCCCCTCCATCCCCGCCGACGCGTGGCAAAGACACCAGACCTGGCTGGACGCGCACTTCTGGGATGCCGCGACCGGCGACTACCTGGCCCATATGCAGACCTGGGTGCTGCGTGGACAGGGGCGCACGATCCTGGTGGACACCGGGCTGGGCAACGACAAGCCGCGCGTTCACGGTCTGCTGGCCAACCGCGACGGCGACTTCCTACACCGGCTCGCCGCGATTGGCGTGCGGCCCGAAGACGTGGACACAGTGGTCAACACCCATCTGCACACCGACCACGTCGGGTGGAACACTCGGCTGGAGAACGGCGAGTGGGCACCGACATTCCCCAACGCTCAGTACCTGATGCACAAGGCCGACTTCGACTACTGGAACCCCGCTAACAACATCCCCCGCAAGTCGGACTTCGGCGACCCCGCCGACAGCAGGGCGGGCTTCGACGACAGCGTGCTGCCCGTTCACCGAGCCGGTCAGGCCCTGCTGTGGGAAGGCGACGAGCACTCCATCGCCGCCGGCCTGTCCCTCCAGCTGGCTCCCGGACACACCCCCGGTTCCACGGTGCTCAAGTTGCACTCCGGCACGGACCGCGCTTTCTTCGTCGGAGACCTCATCCACACGCCCTTGCAGTTCCTCACCCCGGACCACGACACCTGCCTGAGCGAAGACCAGCGGCAGGCGGCCAGGAGCCGCCGCCGCATGCTGGAAGAGGCCGCAGACACCAACGCCCTCATCATCCCGGCCCATCTGGGCGGCGCCGGAGGGGCCGAAGTCGTCCGGAAGGGAGAAACCTTCACCATCAAGCAGTGGGCACCGCTGACCGCGCCAGCAGCGAATCCCGGTCGTCCGGTCCGTCTCACCTGACGCGCCACCCAACCAATCGTCATCCGGTGAACGAGACGATGGGTGCCGATGTGCGCCGAATCTTTAAGCGATCGCATACTCTGGCAGACGTGGACGTGCTCAGTGACGTCATTACTTCCTTCCGCGCAGGACGCCCCTTCGCCAACCGAGAAGATCGCGCGGGTGTCTGGCATATCCCCTTCGCCTCTTTCGCCGGAGCCGGGTTCCACATCGTGCTGAGCGGATCGTGCCGACTGCTGACACCCGACGGTTCACAGCGAACCCTCAGTGTCGGCGACGTGGTACTCACCCCGCACGGCGCACAGCACGCCCTGGAAAATCTCGGCCACGCCGACGCTGAGGCCGACAGCCCCACTTCCCTGCTGTGCGGGGCTTATCAGCTCGATCAGACACACCTCCATCCCCTCCTGGCCACCCTGCCGGACGTCATCCACCTGCGAGTGCGGTTCGGGCGCCATCCCGCACTGCACTCCGCCGTGTCCCTGCTCGGCACCGAACTGCGAAACCCACAGCAGGGATCCGTGTCCGCCCTTTCCACACTGCTCGACCTGCTGCTGATCTACATGCTCCGAGCCTGGCTTGAGGACGAGTCCGAACGCGGCGCGCCCGGCTGGTCCGCAGCGCTTGCCGACCCCGTTATCAGTGCCGCTCTCAGCGCCATGCACGAGAACCCCGCCCACGCCTGGACCGTCGAGGAACTGGGCAAGGAAGCAAACTTGTCCCGGGCGGCGTTCGCGCGCCGATTCACCACTCTGGTAGGAGAGCCGCCGCTGACCTACCTGACCTGGTGGAGACTGAGCATTGCCGCCCGCCTGCTCAAAGAAAGCGGCACATCTCTCGAGTCCATCGCGCGCAGCGTCGGGTACGGCTCGCAGTACGCCTTTGCCAACGCCTTCAAACGCGTGCACGGCACCTCTCCCGGTCGCTACCGGCGGACGCACACCGGCGACCAGCAGCCGACGCAGTGGCATCCGAGCCCAGGATGACCGCATGACCGCTGGAGGTTGTCCAGGACGACATGGATCTGGGTCCCCGCGGGCGGCTCGATGGCCTTCTCTCAAGACCGTGTCCTACGTGGTGAGGCAGTCGTTGGGCTGAGTAGTGGGACGGGGTACGTGGAGTTGGTCCTCCTAGTCGGTCTCCTGCGGCCGGTTCGATCACGAGACTTGGAAGGATCGTTTGGACAGCCCGAACCGGTAGCCCTCGATCGTCGTCCGGACGGGCACTTCGGCGTCGGTCGCGACTCCGAAGGTGACGAACATCGGCGTGTAGTGCTCGACGGTGGGGTGCGCGAAGTGCACTGCGGGGGCGAGGCTGCGGTAGTTCATCAAGGTGTCGAGGTCACCACGGGCGAGGGCGTCGGCCGCCCAGGCATCGAAGTCGGCGGACCAGGACGGCACGACGTTGTGCACGAACTGGTCCCGGGTGAGGAAGGGAACCCCGTGCGTCATGTAGCCCGACCCGACCACGAGCACGCCTTCCTCGCGCAGATCCCGCAGCCGACCGCCGATGTCCATCAGCCGGGCGGGGTGGTGTGTGGGCAAGGACATCTGCAAGACCGGAACGTCGCCGTAGGGGTACATGGTTTTCAACGGGACCCACGCACCGTGGTCCAGGCCGCGGCTGGTGTGCTGGTGGACCGGTTCGCTGTCCGGCATCGAGGCCGCGACCCGGGCGGCCAGTGCGCTGGCGTCCGGTGTTTCGTAGGTCATCCGGAAGTACCGCTGGGCGAAGCCCCCGAAGTCGTAGACCAACGGCGTGTTAGGGCCCGACGCCGACAGGCTGAGCGGCGCCGATTCCCAGTGCGCGCTGACGATCAGGATCGCCGTCGGCTTGGGCAGAGCCTGGGACCAGTCGAACAGCTCGCTCATCCACACCGCGTCCTCGAACAGCGCCGGAGAGCCATGGCTGAGGTAGAGCGCGGGCATCGGCCCATCGGCCGGCGTCCAGCGACGCTGATCGCGACTGGCGGGAGCCTGCACTCTCATGAACTGGTCGTAGACGGCCGCAGGATCGGCAGCAGCATTCATGGTTGACCTTACTAGGTGGTTTTGTGGAGACGAACGTCTGTCTCGAACTCAGGAGGTGACCCGCGAGTGCTGCCCGAGGCGAGGATGGCGAGTCCTTCGGCGGCGTGGTCGAGTCGCGGACCTGGACGACGCTGACCTGCACGGAGCCTTCCGCGCTCTTCGTCGCGACCGGAGTGGTGACCTCGCGAGTGGCGTATGCCATCACCTTATGGCCGGTGAGGCCGACAGCGATGAGGGTGTCCTCGTCAGGTCCCGTAGTGGTGAAGGAGAGCTCCGAGTTCGCGGAGCGGCTCGAAGTCGGCAGCGGTATCGGTGGCCGCGACCTCGACCTGCTGGGCGGCGGGGTGTTGTTGTGCCGACTCCGCACCGTCTACTGCGGAGTAGCAGTGGCGCCTTCGGCCGTGAGGCGTAAGACGAAGTCGTAGGTGAGGGTGCGGTAAGGCTGGTCGAAACCACGAGCGTGATGGTCGTCATGGCGGGTAGTGGTCTTGACCGCGTCGGCGGGGATAGCGCCTTCGATGGTGCTGGCGACCAGTGGGTCGCCGTCGAAGTAGATCTGGGTGGTCAGTGGTAGGCATCCGTCCGCGGAGACGATCGCGTGGATGTGCAGCGGGCGCAGGCCTTGAAGCTGCAACGCTCGGGTCAGTGTGGCGAGTGGGCTGTCCGTGGCCAGGCCGAAGGTTTCGGTGCCGGGCATCACC
Source organism: Streptomyces javensis (assembly GCF_039525925.1). Taxonomy (NCBI): domain Bacteria; kingdom Bacillati; phylum Actinomycetota; class Actinomycetes; order Kitasatosporales; family Streptomycetaceae; genus Streptomyces; species Streptomyces javensis. The sequence continues at coordinate 53,721 of NZ_BAAAIF010000061.1, forward strand.
GTGCGGAACTCGTAGCGGCCGTCGGCGTCGGCGATGATCCTGGCGCGGAGGTTGTCGGCGGGGATGCCGGTGGAGTCGTTGGGGATATTCAGCGGCTCGAAGTCGCTGGTTTCCATGCCGGAATAGACGTTGTTGGCGTCGATCTGCCAGATCTCCAGGGCGGCTCCGGGCAGCGGGTCGCCTGTGGTGGTGCGTACGGTCCCGGACACGATGAGGGGTTCTCCGGGTTCGTCGGGACGCATGGGCAGGACGGCGGGGCTGTGCAGGACGGGGGCTCCGGGGCGGTGGGCGGGGCCCTCCATCTCCCAGTGACTCGCGCCGTCCTTCTCCGGGTGGGCGTAGGTCGCGCCCGCGGTTCCTTTGAGGACGGTCTTGTAGAACAGGATGCTCGCGGACGGCAGTTCGCCGGCGTCGGCGACCTGCTGTAGCCATCCGATCGTGGCAAACAGTTCCTCGAGGGTGACCTGGTGTTTGAGGATGACGTCGTCGACGGCGCGGCGCAGATCGGCGAAAACGACCTGCAACCGGCTCTGGGACTCGCTCACGTGCGGTGGCTCCTTTTCGGGACGGGGACAGTGCGGTCGGGCGGATGTGGTGACACATCAGGAAATCGAGTGCGGCGGCGTTCCACTCTTGGTGCGCGGCGGCCCTAACCGCCGCCCAGCGCCGGACTCCTTCGGCGTGAGCGTGCGGTATCCGGCCGACAGTTCGGACGGTCCGCTGAGCGCCAGCGAGGTGACGCGCTCCGGGTGAGGAGGCCGTACTCCAACGCGATCGGGCCGCCAGCGGCCGCGGCGACCAGGCGACGCCGTGTTCACACCGAGGTGGTCCAGCAGGTGGTTCAGATCTGCCGCATCGTCGACGCGGTCCACAGCTTCCGCGCGGGGAGGGCGACTCGTGCCGCGGCGGTTGGAGGCGACGACCCGGAAGCCGGCCGAGACGAACTCGCCGACCTGGTGCACCCAACTGTCAGCCGAGCCCGAGGCGGGGTGCAGGAACGCGACTGCATCCCCACCACTACCCGAATCGGTGAAATACAGTGGCCTCCCGGCCAGGGAGAACCGGCAGGCGAACCCCCTTTCGGTGCGTTCGGTCAGCGCCGGATTCCGGCGACGAGCTTTTCCCAGTTCCGGAAGGCGATACGTTCGCGGTCGGCCTCGCCAATCGGTGCCGTTTCCAGGAAACGCCGTGCGGATCCGGTGCTCTCCCGGTTGAACGGGTAGTCCGAGGCATACATGATCCGCTCGACCCCCACCGTCTCCAGGCTCCACCGCAGGTACGTGTGGCTGGAGATGCCGCCCGGGGTGATGAAAATGTTCGAGCGGAAGTACTCCGCGATCGGACGCCGTAGGTCGGTGAGGTTGTCCATCGCCGCGACACGGTCGAGGTAGAACAGCACCACCTCGCCCCAGTGCCCCAGGATGACCTGAAGCTCGGGGAACCGGTCGAACACGCCGCCGACGATCATCCGGAGCATGGTCAGCCCGGCGTCGTAGTGCCAACCGAACGCCCCGGTCGCCAGCATGCTGTCCACCGGCTCACCGAAACCGCGGTAGTAGGCCTTGGTGACGGCCGGGAACGGAACACTGGGATGCAGGTAGATCGGTGCGCGCAGATCCTCGGCGGCCTCGTAGACGTCCCAGAATACGGGCGCGTCCAGAGCCCGGCCACCGGAGTTCGCGTTGACCAGCGCGCCACTGAGCCCCAGCTCGGTGACCGCACGCCGCAATTCCTCGGCCGCGGCCGACGGCGCGGAGGTGGCGAGCGCCGCGAACCCCTGGAAACGCCCCGGGTGGCGGCGCACGGCGGCAGCGATCGCGTCGTTCGTGGGCGCCTGCAAGGGGACTGCCTCCGCCGGGTCGAGGTTCTGTAGCCCCGGCGTCGTCAGCGACAGCACCGCGGTGTCGATCCCGGCGTCCTCCATCGCGGCGATGCGCCCGCCGCCCAGGTCCAGCAGCGCCGGCGTGATGTCACTGGCGACAGCCCACTTCATCATCGGCTCGGCGAGCTGGGGGTCGCGCCGCTTCCACGCATCGAGCACGTCGGGGGTGACGAAGTGCTCTTCGAGCCCGTACAGCTTCATCGAGACTCAGCTTCGGACGGACTTGAGCGCGCCGGCCCAGGACTCGAGCTGGCCGAACAGGACGGAAGCGGCATGGTCGTGTATCGCGGAGGGCTTGAACACCGAGAAGTTCTCGAAGTCGGTGAGCAACGAGAACGACAGCTGCTGGCGCACGTGGGCCAGTTGCAACTCGCTCGAGATCGCCCGCAGGTGCTCGATCGCCCGCGTACCGCCGAGCGAGCCGTACGACACGAAGGCTGCCGCCTTGTTGTTCCACTCGGCGTAGAGGTAGTCGATGGCGTTCTTCAGCACCCCAGAGGTGGAGTGGTTGTACTCCGGGGTGACGAAGACGTATCCGTCGAACTCCTTGATCTTGGCGGACCAGGCCTTCGTATGCTCGCCCGCGTAAGTGCCCCTGCTCGCCGGCACGCCCTCGTCCAGGTGCGGCAGCGGGTAGTCGAGCAGGTCGATCAGTTCGTAGTCGGCGTTCGCCCGCTCCTTGGCCTTGGCCAGCACCCAGTTCGCCACCGCTTCACCGTTACGGCCGGGACGGGTGCTGCCGAGGATGATGGCGAGCTTCAGGTCGCTCATGGATAGCCCTTCCAATCGGGACACACTCACACTTGAATGTTCAAGTGTGAAGCTAGCCCACCTCACGTGAATGTTCAAGTCAGGACCTCGGTGACATGGGTATGCTGCGCACATGTCTGCCCCAGGGGAGTCCAAGGTGTCCGGGCCGCGCCGGCTCAGCGGTGATCAGCTAGCGGCGTGGCGTGGGTTCATGAAGCTCCTCCAGAGGCTGCCGGCGGCGCTGGAGTCGCAGCTCCAGCAGGACTCGAAGCTCAGCTTCATCGAGTACCACGTGCTGGCGCACCTGTCCGAACAGCCCGGGCGCCGCCTGCGGATAAGCGAGCTCGCGGTCCTGGCCAACACGGAACTGTCCCGCCTGTCCCACATGATCGGTCGGCTCGAGAAGCGCGGGTTCGTGTGCCGCGAGCCCGACCCGCACAACGGGCGTTACACGCAGGCGATCCTGACCGAAGCCGGTTTCGCGTACCTGGCGGACGCGGCCCCTGGACACGTCAGCCAGGTGCTGGACCTGTTCATCAACGTCCTGGCCCCGGACGAGCTACGGACGCTGCACCGGATCTCCGATAAGGTGCTCGCCCGCATCGAGCGTTCAGGCTAGCGACCACTGCGCGCCGCAGCCCGCATCACCCGCGGCGGCCGCCGCCTCCACCCGCGCATCTCCGCAGCCTGGCCCTGGCGAAACGAGCTGACCAGCGCATTCGCACGCCTCACGGCCCTACCCCGGCCAGCCATCCGAACCACGACACCACCCCTGCCCGCCCTCCAAACCGGCAATGCGGTGGTGAGCGAAGGGACGCAGCAGTGAACTCCCAGGGGCCGGCGTCGACGAAGCAGCCGGATGAGTCCACCATCACCGCCTTCTTCGATGCGCAGCTCTTCGAAGGCGCCGACCTCGACCGCCTGATCGAGCGAGCGGCGCTTTTCATGCGGGCCGCTGTGGGAAGGGTCAGGGGCGACGGGGGTGGCGTGGCCCGCAATGGGTGTGGGGCACTGACGCCGGTGGGCAGCCCCTTGACCGCGTTCTCGGTGCCGGTGGTCGGCTCCGGCGGCCGGGTCTGGGTCGATGGCCTGCCCGAGCCCACGGCGCGTCACTTCCTCAACCGGCTGTCCGCCGCCGTGTCGATCATCGAGCGTTGGGGCGCGGCCTTGACGCACACGGAGTCCGAGCCGATCAGCCTGCTCATCAACGACACGTCGAGCGAGGCCGCCCACGAATCGGCGCTCACGCGGCTCGGCATCACCCGCGACACGGAGATCCGAGTTCTGCTTTGCGGCGGCCCCGGCGCCGGCGTCGAGCACTTCGCGGAGGCGGTCGCGGACACGCAGAAGATCGTTGCCCGCACGGATCACCGGGGGAAAGCGGTGCTCCTCCTCATGGCGGACGGCGCGGACGGCGTCACCGTTCCGGGAGTCCCCGCCGGCGTCCGGGCCGCGTACAGCAGGATCGTGCCGGCGGCACACACCCGGGAAGCGTACGTCAACGCGCATGACGCGTACCTGTTCACCCGGCCCTCGCCGCACGACCGCGGCCCATACCAGCCCATTCACGGCGTACTGATCGACGGCGCGCGGCTCACCGGGCTTGCGGCCCTCTGCCGTCTCAGCCACGACGAGATCGACGCCGTGCCGGAGGTTGGGGTCCTCGCCGGACTGCTCGAGCAGTACGGCGAGCAGATCCTGCTCGTCCTGGAGGCTTACGCGATCACGGGCTCCTTGCGCAAGGCCGCGGCGCAGGTCTACCTGCACCACAATTCCGTGGCCTACTGGGTGCAGAAGGCCGAGGCCGAACTCGGCTACTCGCTCACCGAGCCGAACCGGCGCGCTCAGTTCTTCGTCACCGTGTGCCTGTACCGCCTCTGGAGGCAGCGGGACGAGCGAGTCTGATCGCCCCACCGCGCCGGTTGTCCTACGTCACGGAGCAGACCTCGGACAGTTGCCCGATGTCGTACGCCCCGTCGCGTGCCATCGTCCTGGGCAATGTCAACGTCGCGTGCCGTCCAGCACCCGGACGCAGAGGAGCCCGGTCCGGCATGTACTCGCAAGACCCCGTTCGTCGTCCCCTCAACACGATCGACCTACTGGTGAACGCGCTCAACCAGGGCCCGGGCCGCCCACTGCCGCACCTCCCGGACGGCCGGACAGCGACCGTCTGCGAGGTATGCGGCGCGACATCCCAGTACGTGCGAGCTCATCGTGCTGGTGGCCGAGCGGAAAGGCACCATCCTGTGCCTCAGCGCCGAGTCGGGCTCCGGCGTCGCGTGGGGGCAGCACTTCAAGATCGCGACGACGGCGGAGGTGTACGGGCGGGTGTGCCTCACCGTCGCGGAGGCGCGTGCCGTACGCGATGGGGAACTCGAAGGCTTCCCGGCGCGGGGGCGGGCCGTGATGGAGTGCGCCGCGGCCTTCGAGAAGAACGCCGTGGACGACGAGGTCCGGGAGCGCGTCTCGGCGCAGCTCACTCGCATCGAACTCCTCGACCTCACGGTGCTCGCGGGGCTCTACGGCATGGCCGGCCGGCTGACCAACGCCCTCGCCGTGCCCATGGACGAGGGGATCCTGCCGATCTCAGCGGTCGACTCGCTCACGTGACTGCCCGCCTGGCGGAGAAGTTTCCGATGAAACCGAGGAACGATGGCACAGATTGAGCCCTTCAAGATCGATGTACCCCAACGCGAGGTGGACGCGCTTCGCGCGCGCCTGGCCGGCACGCGCTGGGCGCCCGAACTCGACAACGAGGACTGGTCCTCCGGCGTCAACGGCACCTACCTGCGCGAGCTGGTGGCCTACTGGCAGGACGGTTTCGACTGGCGTGCACAGGAGGCGCGCATCAACGAGTTCCCGCAGTTCCGGACCGAGATCGACGGCGTGCCGATCCACTTCATCCATGTGCGGGGGAAAGGGCCCGACCCCGTTCCCATCGTCCTCAGTCACGGGTGGCCCTGGACGTTCTGGGACTTCAGGGATGTCATCATGGCGCTGGCCGACCCCGCCGCGCACGGCGGCGATCCTGCGGACGCCTTCGATGTCGTTGTTCCCTCACTGCCGGGCTTCGGCTTCTCCGGGCCCCTGACCCGCACCGGTGTCGGCTACGTCGAGACCGCCGCCCTATGGGTCGAGCTGATGCGGGGGCTGGGCTACGAGCGGTTCGTCGCCCACGGCGGCGACGCGGGTGCCTTTGTGACCGCACGACTCGGCCACGCACATCCGGACTCGCTCATCGGCGTCCACATGAGCTTCCCGATCCTGCCCGGAGTGCCCCACGACGCCGGTGACCCGGCCGGGCTCACTCCGGAAGAACTGGCAGTCATCGCAGGTCAGGACAGGGGTCCGGGAGCTTTCTACCATGCGCTGATCCATGCCTTCGACCCGCAGACCCTGGCCTGGGCGATGCACGACAGCCCCGTGGGGCAGGCGGCGTGGATGCTCATGCGCCGCCGGGCGTGGAGCGACTGCCACGGAGACGTGGAGACCCGCTTCGACAAGGACACGCTGCTGACGCACTTCTCGCTGTACTGGTTCACGAACAGTTTCGTCGGGTCCGAGCTGTTCTGCCGGGCCTCCGAAGTCCACCTGCCCATGGGGCTGGCCAATGACGTGAAGCCCGAGATCAGCGTGCCGACAGCGGTGGCCGTTCTCCCCCGGGACCTGTTGTACCGGCCCCGATCGCTCGTCGCCGCACACAGCGACCTGCGCCAGTGGACCATGTTCCCCAGCGGTGGCCACTTCGCGGCGGCCGAGGAACCGCAGCTGATCACCGCGGACATCCGCTCGTTCGTCCGCCCACTGCGCGCTGGTTGAGGAAACCCATGGGTGACACATTCCGTCCGGCGCCTATGCCCGAGACGCAGACATACTGGGACAAGGCAGGGCTCGGTGAGCTGTGGCTGCGCACGTGCGCGCACACGGGACGAGTGTTCTTCCCGCCTCGCGCACCGCCCGAGCCGACCGGGCTCACGATCGGCGCGCCGCTGGAGCTGACCTTCGAAAAGCCCGGTCGGCTACGCGAGAGCGCCGACTCGAGCGACCGCCGACGAGACCGGCGATCCGAACGCACGTGGGAGTGGGGTCGCTTGCGTGGCAGATCGTCGGGTAGGCGCAAGCCACGCCGTCGATGCGCGTACGCGCCGAAGGAGAAACTGTCTATGCCGCAGGTCGAACCGACCACCAGGAACCCGGACAAAGGCTATGTAGCGCTCCTTGGCTGGAGTCTCAATGCCGTGGAAGCCCTCGATCGGTTCGACCGGCGATACGTCGTCGTGGCGCCGGAGTGGGCCGAGGAGTACTGCGTCGACCACGACATCCCCTACGTGCCGTGGAATTTCGAACGGCTCAACGACCGCTCCATGGAAATCGCCGAGACCCTTCGGAACGAGGGTGTCGACGTCGCGATCCCGCTGTTCGAGGAAACGGTTGAATGGGCAGGGGCGATCAATTCCGTTCTGCTGGACAACCCGCGTCTGTACGGTCAGGCCATGCTGCTGCGGGACAAGGCCCTGATGAAGCGCCGCGCGCAACTCGGCGGCATCCGGGTCGGAATCTTCGAGGAAGCCCACGACCGGGACGACGTGATCCGCTTCCTCAAGCGCGTCAATCAGACCCTGCTCAAACTGGACGGTGATCCGAACGACCCGATCCATCTCAAGGCGTTCGACAAGGCGGGATGCCTCGGGCACCGCGTCATCCGGACCCCGGACGAGATCGACATGATTCCGGAAGAGGAGTTCCCCGTTCTCATGGAATCCCACCTCGACGGCTGGGAGTTCGCGGTCGAGGCGTGGGTACACAACGGGAAGATCAAGTTCCTCAACATCTCGGAATATGTCACGCTGGGATATTCGGTGTTCGTGCCGGCGACCCCGGAACTGGAGCGGTACCGCCCGCAGATCACGGCGCAGATCGAGAAGCTCATCAAGACGTTCGACATCGAGTTCGGCTTCGTGCACCCGGAGTATTTCGTCACCAGTGACGGCGAGATGTACTTCGGCGAGGTCGCCTACCGGCCGCCCGGCTTCAAGGTGTTCGAGCTGCTGGAGCGGGCATACGGATTCAACGCCTACCATGGGCTGGTGCTGGCCTTCGACCCGAAGACGACCGAGGAGGAGATCGACGCCTTCTTCCCACGCGAGGTGGTCGACGCCTCCGGGGTCGCCGGCTGCTTCGGTGTCTACCCGCGCCGCCGCGTCGTCAGCGACCTGGAGATCCCGGAGGAGACCGAGGACGACGACTACTACGAGTCGCACGACCTCTCGACGCCGCTCGAGGAGACCGTCACCAAGAGGACCGCGTTCGGCACCCACTGGGGTCTGGTGTACTTCTTCGGTGACGACCCCTACCGGATGCGCGACCTGTTGAAGAAGCAGGAAGAGCTCGACTTCTACGTCTGACGACCCCGTGGACGCAGGAGACCTACCCGAGGAAACCCTTTGAAACCGACCGTCGACGTCAGCGGTGAGGCCACGCGGCTGGACAAGCGCGTGACCTCACTCGACGACGCCATCCAGGCCATGGCCGAGACCCGCGACTTCGGCAAGCACACGAAGCTGCGGCGGGTCCTGGAAGCATTGCGGCGGGTGCTCATGCAGCCGGGCGGCGCCGCGGCGGTCCAGGCCAGGGCGCAGACCCTTGAGGAAGCCGGGCTCTTCCAGGGGACGGACTGGGCGTCACCGGAGATCCTCATCCCGGCGCTGGTCGGCCCGGGCCTGCACAGCGGAGACGCGGACACCGTGGTCATGGAGGCGACCAGCGAGCTGCGGATGCTCGCCGTCGCCCGCGGCGAATTCGCGCACCCGACGTTGCCCGCCGAGGACGCCCGCCAGTTCCTGTCCCAGGTGCTGGCGATGAACCTGGAGCTGCTGTTCTCCCCGCCCAGCGAGGCGGAGCGAACCCAAGCGGGCCGGACCGCACAGCTCATCCGGGACCTGTTCCGCCACGTTGCCGACGGGATCGGTTACGACAGCGTCCTGGACAACCTGGTCGACGAGATCTGGCGGATCCTGCGCCAGCGTCCGATCCAGGTCGAGTCGGTGCGGTCCCTGATCACCCGGGTGTCGATCTACCGCGACGATCCGGACGTCGCTCTCGGCGTGTCGTCGGGGCTGGGCATCGACCGGCTCATCACGAGCCTGTTCGGGACCACCGAGGCGTGCCGGGAGGACCCGGGCATCGACGTCTTCCGCTCCCGGCTCGAGGCGATGGACACCGGCGGCCTTCAGTACGAGGCGGCCGGGTTCGCGCGGGCGATGCACGACACCGGCCTGGTGTCGCCGTACCACGCGGAACTGCTCCGGTTCCTGCTGCGCGAGAGCGACTACCTCATCGGTGAGGCGCTCGGACTGTCCGACACCGGCCGGAACTGCCTGCTGCGCTACAGCGAACTGGTGCACCGGCTGATCGAGGTGGCCGTGCACCCGCAGACCGCGCAGAGCGTCTACGGGCTGGCGCTGCTGCTCGACCGCGGCATCCTCTACGAGCCGCCGATCGTGCCCGCGCTCTGGCGCCAGCTGGCGCTCGAGCTCTCCCCGGTCGCGCGGGAGCGGTTGACGACGGTGTTCGGCGAGGCGCCGGGGCCGCGGGCGCGGCTGGTCGCGGGGGTGCTCTCGATGCTGGGCCAGCCGCTCGGCGTCGGCCAGGGCGACAACCCCACCTGCCAGTCGGCCCGCGCGCTGTCGATGTGGTCCTACAACGACCCGGACTACCTGCTGCAAATGGTGGTCTGGGCGGCCCGCGACGACGAGGTCCTCATGCACTTCGAGGGTCAGCCGATCTCGTCGAAGGACAGCGCGACCGGAGTCGCGAGCACGCTGCCGATGGACCTGGACCCCGTGTCGCTGCTCGTGGTACCCCACTTGGACCGGATCTACGCCGAGATGGGGCGGCGCTGCGCCGAGCGGCCAGGGGACCCGCACCGGTGGGTCAACCCCGAGTTCCACGGCTGGTGGGCGGGCCGTGGGTTCCACATCAACGTCGACGTCGCGACCGGAAACCTGGTCGACCTGGACGAGTTCCTGCGGCAGTTCCACGCCACCTACCACCCGTCCTACAACGGCGAGCAGCCGCTGATCCATCCGCAGCCGGCCGGCGTCGCCGTCACCGACAGCGCGGCCCGCTACGTCGGCTGGCACGCGATCACGATCCTGCGGGCCGCGCCGGACCCACAGGACGTCATGCGGGTGTATTTCTTCAACCCGAACAACGACAGCGGCCAGGACTGGGGCGACGGCGTCGTCGTCTCCACCGCGGGCAACGGCGAGCGGTTCGGTGAGGCCTCACTGCCGTTCGACCAGTTCGCCTCGCGGCTCTACATCTTCCACGCCGACCCGCTCGAGCACGGCGAACCGGAGCGGGTGCCCGCCGAAGATGTCGCACGGATCATCGGATACATCGAGCGCAGCTGGGGCAACGACCGGCTCCCCGGGGGGACGCTGCAAGCCCTCGAACGGCCCACGAGCCTGTGAGGTCGAGACCGACACAGCCCAGCGGCGGCTCGCCCGTATCTCCGGGGCGAGCGGCCGGCACCGCCGCGTCGGCCGGGAGGGTTGACCGACGAGGTCCGCTTCCGTCCGCTCCCGCCCGGTCGCGGGAGCGCGAGCGGGTCGGTCAGCGGATGCGCAGGGGAAGGGCCTTCGGCCCGCGGGCCTGGGTGCCGCCCCACGCCACCGTGGACGGGTCCTGGAGGCTGAACTCCGGGATCCGCTCCAGCCAGACCTCGAGCGCGACGCGCAGTTCCATCCGGGCCAGGTGCGAACCGAG